>JAMPYF010000036.1 GCA_023700805.1 Sulfuritalea sp. | reverse complement strand
CGGCACCCAGTCGCTCGACGAGTTCAAGCACGAGCACGCCGCGCAGTACCAGCGCCTGGTCGACACCGGCGAGCTGGAGAAGTATCTGGTGGATGCGCCGTCGCGGCCCTTCACGATCGGCTCGAAGATTCTCGGCCTGGTCCTGATCTTCTTCGGCCTGTCCCTGCTGGTGATGATCGCGATCGGTTTCTTCGGCGGCGGTCATTGAGCGATTCCCGCTTCAGGGCACGTGCCTTGAAGCGGGGGGCAGAGGCGAAGGGCGTCATGTGGCCCCGGTCTGCCGTTCCCGTTGCGGGAGCGCTGCTGTTGGCGGTGGCCGGCATGGCCCGGGCGCAGGCGCCAGTGGACGCCGAGGCTGCCCGGATGCTGGCGAAAAGGAATGACTGCTTCAAGTGCCACGCCATCGACAAGACCAAAAAGGGCCCTGCCTACAACAGAGTGGCCGCCCGGCTGAAAACCAAGCCGGACGCGGTGGAGGTGATCGTCGAGCACATCACCAGCGGACGCATGGTCCAGTTGCAGGACGGTTCGGACGAGAAGCACCCGGTCATCGACACCCGGAATCCGGACGAACTGGGCAACCTGGCACGCTGGATCCTGTCGCTGTGATCCTTGCTGTCCGGCGCTGAAAGTTGGCGCTGGCGACCCGCCGGCGCCGAGCTTATTTACGCAGCAACTGATAGCCGGTGCCGCGCACCGTCAGTATCGGTGAGCGGCCGTCGGCAAGCTTGCCCAGCTTTTTCCGCAGGTTGCTGATGTGCATGTCGAGGCTGCGCTCATAGTGCTGGATCTCGCGCCCCAGTACGGTTTTGGCAAGCTCTGCCTTGCGTACCGCGCGACCCGGACGGCGGAACAGGGCTTCCAGCAAGTCGAACTCGGTACTGGTCAGTGGCAATGGCTCGCCGCGCCAGATCGCAGTGCGCTGGGACGGAACGAGATTCAGGCTTTCAATACCGCTGCTGCGCATCCTCTCCGCGGCAAGGGCAAGCCGCGTGCGACGCAGGATGGAGTTCAGGCGTGCGACCAGTTCGCGCAGGTTGCAAGACTTTGACAAGTAATCATCGGCGCCCAATTCAAGGCCGACTATGCGCTCGATGTCGTCATTTCCGGCGCTCAATATCACCACCGGCAGCTCACCCTGGCGGCGAACGCGCCGCAACACTTCTATTCCTCCCAGGCGCGGCAGCCGGTCATCGACAATGACCAGATCATAGACACCCTGCGAGACCTGCAATAAGCCCGTTTCGCCGTCGTGGGCGACGGTCACGCCGAACCCCTGCCCCTGAAGATAGTCGGTAAGTACCTGGCAAAGCACGGCATCGCCGTCCATCAGCAATAGTCGTGGTGCCTGTTCCACTCAATCATCCTCAAGTTGGTCTGGCGCCGGCCAGCATCGCCGGCGCCAGACCAAAACCGGCATGGCGGACATTGAATGCGGCGCGGCGCAGTGTTGTATTGTAACAATTTTCAAAAACTTACATTTCCCGGCATGGGTAAAAGCAGAGTGTTTTACTTGGTTTCTCACCTGTGGGACTTTTCCCGAAAGGGATTCTTATGATTGGGAATGTTATGTAAATAATGTAATATATTCAATAATATAAGTATGCCGTATGCTTCAATGGGATTTCGCATTGAAGCATCAAAAAATACCAGCGACGAGTGTGCTGGAAACAATTTCACACCGCCGGCCAACAAAAAATACGGGTCACAATGTAAGCATATGTAAGTGATAGTTACAAGGCCGCTTCCGGGGGCTTGATCCGTATCAGGCCGTCAAGCATCCTCTCGCGCTGATTGGGGTTGCGCGCAGCAATGGGTGGCGGGAATTCGAAGCAATGACTCCCGTTACGGCGCTCCGGACGCCATGGCATAAAGGGAAAACTCACATGCAAATAGCTCGACACGTACTCGCTTTTTGTGCCGTCATCGGCACTCTGGCGGCCGCAACACCGCTGCTGGCGGCCGATGCGCCCAAGGCCGCGAAGGCCAACCTCGCTGCGGATCCCAATGCCAAGGACCTGATCCTCAAGGGTGATGCGAAATGCACCGGCTGCCATGACGAGGCGGACGAGCCCAGCGGCATGTCTACCATGCTCGAGCTGAATCCCGGAGTCCTTGCCATCGGCAAGACCAAGCACGGCACCACGGCTGACAAACGCACGCCAACCTGCACCGATTGTCATGGCGAGAGCGAAAAGCACGTAAAGCACAAAGGCAGCGACAAGCCGCCCAAGGTTGATCGCAGCTTCCGCAAGAACACCACGACCCCGGCCGAGGCCCGCAACGGCGCCTGTCTGACCTGCCACCAGGGCGGCAAGCGGATGCAATGGGGAGGCAGTCAGCATGCCAGCGGGGAAGTGGGATGTAATTCCTGCCACCAGGTCCACAGCAAGAAAGACAAGGTGCGCGACAAGCTTGCACAAGCCGAGGTTTGCTATACCTGCCACAAGGAACAGCGGGCGCAGGTCAGCCGGCCTTCGCACCACCCGATACCCGAGGGCAAGGTGGCGTGCTCGGATTGCCATAATTCCCATGGCTCGACCGGCCCCAAGCTACTGGTAAAAGACAGCGTCAATCAGACTTGCTACGAATGCCACATGGAGAAGCGCGGCCCATTCCTGCACAACCATCAACCGGTGACCGAAGACTGCTCCATTTGCCACAATCCACATGGCACCACGGCGGCCAGCTTGCTGAAGCAGCGCCAGCCGTTGCTATGCCAAAACTGCCATAACGTAAACGGCCATCGTACCCAGTTCGTGCAACAAGCGGGCGGGCGTCCGGCTGTTGCCAATAGCGGGTCTGTTTCCGCCTCCATGGCCGGCGGCTGCCTCAACTGCCATACCAACATTCACGGCAGCAACAGCACAACAGCATCGGGTACCGGTGGACGCTTCCGGCAGTAATTGGGATGACGAGGGAAATCATGAATACGACAAAGACGACGTTTACTCTGACGGTGCTTGCCTCGTCGCTGATGGCTGCCTATGGCACCGCATGGTCGGCAGAAGATGACGAACTGGCTGGAATGATCAAGCCGTCCAGTTCGATTTCGATAGGCGTGGGGCATTGGGATAAAGACCGTCCCAAATTCGGAACTTTCGATGCCATGAGGGATAGTGGCGGCTACTTGCTGCTGGATGCAGATGTCCAGAAGCGGGACGACGCCACCGGTACCTGGAAAAATCTGTATATCAACAGCTTGGGAACCGACAACCGGGAAATCCGCTTCGATTACCTGCAACAGGGCAATATCGGTGGAAGCCTTGAATACAACGAGTTCCGCAGCCGGGCACCCTATACGATCAATACGAATCAAACTGGTATCGGCACCAATACCCAAACCACCGGGGCCAACATTACTGTGATCGGATCGGGATCAAATCACCAGTTTGGAACGGATCGCAGCAAGCTAGGCGTCAGTGTGTACAAGAATCTGATGCCGAATCTGGATTTCAATGCAAAGTTTTCCAGCGAAGACAAGCAAGGAAACCGGATCACCACCAATGGGAGTGACGTATTTGTAGCTGATCTCATCGACTGGACGACGCAAAAGGCCGAGGCCACGCTGGACTATACGGACAAAGACTTGCAGCTATCAGGCGGCTTGTTGGCAAGCTGGTTCAAGAACAATAACAGTCTCGGATTTATTAACCTCGGCAATGGCGCCACCCGCATGACGCAGCCATTGGACAATTCATCGCGCCAGGCTTTTGCCAGCGGGTCTTACAGTTTTACGCCAACCGCCAAGGGTACCTTCAAGCTCGCGTATACTCAGGATACCCAGAACGAGGCTCTGCCGACAGCTGGGATAGCCAGCGCCATATACACCAGGATTCCCAGCTTGCAGGGAAAGGTCAACACCACATTGATGCAATTGGGCCTGACGGCCAAGCCCTTGCCCAAGTTCAGCGTGGTCGCCAATCTGCGTTATCAGAACGTGCAGGACAAGACCCCGCAATACACCACCGTGCAGAGGACCGATAACGGGGGAACGCTTGACGTGAATACAACCCCGTATTCATACAAAACCACCTCGGGCAAGCTGGAAGGAACCTACAGTCTCGCGCAAGGCTATAGCGTGGCGGCGGGTGTCGATTACAGTGAGCAAGACAGGACCGTACATACCACGATGGGTGCTGCGGCATACCAAGCTTATGTGCCAATGCGCGAAAATCTTGAAGAAACGACCTATCGCCTGCAGGTGCGCAAGAGCTTGTCCGAATCCCTGAATGGCTCGCTGACCTACCTGCAAGGCAATCGCGATGGCTCGAATTTCACAGCCAGCACACGCGTAGGAACGTTGTTTGTTTCCCCGGTCAATACTGCAGATCGTGAGCGCCGGAAGCTGCGTCTGGCGATGGATTGGGCGCCTATTGCGAAGTTGGACCTGCAATTGAATGTCGAAACCGCGCAAGACGACTACGGCAACAATGCCAGATCGGAAGGCCTCCACGAGGGTACAGCGAACTTGTACAACTTGGATGTCAGTTATCAGTTGAGCGACGCATGGCAGATCAGCGGCTGGTATTCGCGCAATACCAACGACGCCCACTTCATCAACGATGGAACGGCTCCAAACCGCAGGGTTCGGAAGCAAAACGATACTGGCGACGCGCTTGGACTGAACCTGATCGGCAAGATCAATTCGCAGACAAAGATAGGTGCCGAGCTCACCTGGTCGAATGACAGGACCAACTTCGAGCAAAGCAATACCAACGGGACCGCAACCGGCGCAGGTGCCCCCGATATTTTCAGCAAGGCCCTTCGCTTGAAGCTCTTTGCCGACTATGCCCTTCGGAAGGATGCTGACCTGCGCTTTGACTTGATCCACGAGCGGTGGAGTACCGACGACTGGCAATGGAACTACAGCAGCGGCTTGCCATGGCAGTACGGTGCGGCGGCAACCGATGGGACCACTGTCATCACGACGCCAAGGCAAAATTCAACTTTCGTCGGGGCTCGCTACATCTACAAGTTCCAGTAATTCGAAAGTGTCGTTCCGGGTTGCCC
Organism: Sulfuritalea sp.; assembly: GCA_023700805.1. GTDB lineage: Bacteria > Pseudomonadota > Gammaproteobacteria > Burkholderiales > Rhodocyclaceae > Sulfuritalea. The sequence continues at coordinate 40,797 of JAMPYF010000036.1, read as the reverse complement.
GGGCAAAGAAAAGCGGAACCTGATTCAGGTTCCGCTTTTTTTGCCGTAGCGCCAGCGCCAACTCTTGGAATACTCTCGCCGTATTTACGACAGATTGAGCCGTGCCAGGCTGCTAGTTCGCGTCGTAATAGTAGGCCTTGCTCGGGACCGCTGCCGCCGCATCGTCCTTCATCGTCTCCAGCGGCCGTGGCGGCTTGTCCCACCACAGGGCGCGGCCCCTTTGCTGTTCCAGCACTTCCTCGGGATGCTTTTCCATCCACTCGCGCATGAATTTGGTGTGTTCGGATTCGTAGAGGGCCATGGGATTTCCTTTGTGGTTTGATCAGTGTTTGGTGTTGACGTAACGCGTGATGCGCACCACTTCCGGGATGCGCCGCAGCGCGCGCAGGATGCGCGCAAGATGAATCCGGTCGGAGACTTGCAGCGTAAAGAACAGGGTGGTGGCTTCGCCGCTGTCGTCGTCCATGCTGATATTGACGATGTTGGAATCGGTCTCGGCGATACCGGCTGCGATCCGTGCCAGCACGCCGCGCACGTTCTTGGCGACTATCCGAATGCTGGCTTCGAACATGCCGCTGATGCCGGATTCCCATTCGACATCGACCCAGTTGCCGCGCTCGCTGCGTAACTTGGCGATGGCCGGGCAATCGTGAGTATGCACCACGAGCCCCTGGCCCTTGCGGATCAGGCCGACAATCGGGTCGCCGGGAATCGGCCGGCAGCAGTTGCCGAGCTTTACCGCGACGCCGTCGGGGCCGTGAATCAGGATCGCCTGATGGCTGCGGCCCTCCGCCGCGACGCCGGCGGTGCCTGCTTCGACGCCTTCTGCCAGGCGCCTTGCGACGATGGCCGGCAGGCGCTTGCCGAGACCGATGTCGGCCAGCACGGCGCGCTGCGAACGGGCGCCGGAGGCGCGCTTGAAACGGTCCCAGGCCTGCGCCGGCAGCTTGGCCAGGGCCAGGCCGAGGTCGCGCAGGGCATGCGACAGCAGGCGTTCGCCGAGCGCGGCGGACTCTTCATTCTGCTTGGTGTTGAGGAAGTGGCGGATCTTCGAGCGCGCCCTTGCGCTCTTGACGTAGCCGAGCCAGGCCGGATTGGGCGCGGCGTTCGGTGCGGTGATGATTTCGACGCGGTCGCCGTTGCGCAGCTCGGTGCGCAACGGCATGGTCTCGAAATTGATGCGGCAGGCGACGCAGCGGTCGCCGATGTCGGTATGCACGGCATAGGCCAGATCGACCGGCGTCGAGCCGCGCGGCAGGGCGAAGATCTTGCCCTTGGGGCTGAAAACATAGACCTCGCTGGGGAACAGGTCGATTTTGACGTGTTCGAGAAATTCCGAGGAGTCGCCGCTGGTGGACTGCAGTTCGACCAGGGATTGCAGCCACTTGTGGGTCTTCTTCTGCAGTTGGTCCAGGGCGGACTCGTCCTTGTACAGCCAATGCGAGGCAACGCCGGATTCGGCGACATGGTGCATGTTGGCGTCGCGGATCTGGATCTCCGCCGGCGTACCGAAAGGCCCGATCAGGGTCGTGTGCAGCGACTGGTAGCCGTTCGCCTTGGGGATGGCGATATAGTCCTTGAACTTGCCCGGCACCGGCTGGTACAGCGCATGCAGGGCGCCCAGCGCCAGGTAGCAGGTGGGCCGGTCCTTGACGATGATGCGAAAGCCGTAGATGTCCAGCACCTGTGAAAATGAGAGATGCTTTTCGCGCATCTTGCGATAGATGCCGTAAAGATGCTTTTCCCGGCCCATGACTTCGGCATCGATGCCGGCGGCCGGCAGCGTCTCGCGAATGGCTTCGAGGATGCGGCTGACCACCTCGCGCCGGTTGCCGCGTGCGCCTTTCACTGCCTTGGCCAGCACGCGATAGCGCAGCGGGTGGGCATGGCGGAAAGCCAGTTCCTGCAACTCGCGGTAGAGCGCGTTGAGTCCCAGCCGGTTGGCGATCGGCGCATAGATGTCGAGCGTTTCGCGCGCGATCCGCCGCCGCTTTTCGGGACGCATGGCGTCCAGCGTCTGCATGTTGTGCAGGCGGTCGGCGAGCTTGATCAGGATCACGCGGACATCGCGCGCCATGGCCAGCAGCATTTTGCGGAAATTTTCGGCCTGAGCTTCCTCGAAGCTTTGATGCTCGATGCGGTCGAGCTTGGAGACGCCGTCGACCAGTTCGGCGGCGACCTTGCCGAAGCGTTCGGCGATCTGTTCCTTGGTGATCGCCGTGTCTTCCATCACGTCATGCAGCAGCGCCGCGATCAGGGCGTGGGCGTCGAGATGCCAGCCGACCAGGGTTTCGGCCACGGCCAGCGGATGCGCGATGTAGGGGCCGCCGCTGATGCGCATCTGGCCGCGATGCGCGGCGTCGGCGAAGACATAGGCCGCGCCGACGCGGGTGATGTCCTCAGGCGGGAGATAAGTGGCGAGCATGGCGTTGAAGCGTTCCAGATCTTCGGCCAGGTCGACCGGAGGGTGCATGTCCGCCGATATCAGCGGCGGTTCGTCCAGCGCACCCGGCACCACGCCGGGGTCCAGGCTGGCAACCGGCGGGGCGGCCGGGGAGGAGCGGGGTGACATAAACCGTGGCGCCGGCACGCTTCACCCCGTTCGCATGATGCCTAGGACTGGCCGCGAGTGAGAATTTCGAGGCCGACCTTGCCGGCGGCTATTTCGCGCAAGGCCACTACGGTCGGCTTGTCGCGTCCGGGCTCGACTTGCGGCGTGCTGCCCAGCGTGAGCTGGCGGGCACGATAGGTTGCCGCCAGGGTGAGCTGAAAGCGATTGGGAATGAGCTTGATGCAATCGTCGATGGTGACACGGGCCATGGTGTTCAGTCCTGATCTAGAAAACGGAAAACTGCGGGATGGCGTGCGCGCTGACGCGCGAAACGCAGACGCGAAGCGCACACGGCGGCCTTGAGCTCGCCGAGCGCCACATCCAAGTCATTGTTGATTATAACAAAATCGAACTCGCCCACGTGACGCATTTCGCCCAGTGCGCCGGCCACCCGGCGCGCGATGACATCCTCGCTATCGGCGCCGCGCCGGCGCAAGCGATTTTCCAGTTCGGCGATCGACGGCGGCAGGATGAATATGCTGACGGCCTCGGGAAACTGCCGGCGCATCTGCTGTGCGCCCTGCCAGTCGATCTCCAGCACCATGTCGCAGCCTTCCTCCATGCGCTGGTCGAGCCAGACGCGCGAAGTGCCGTAGAAATTGTCGTGCACTTCCGCCCATTCGGCGAACTCGCCGCGCTCGCGCATCGCGAGAAAGCGCTGCACGTCGATGAAATGATATTCGCGACCGTCCTGCTCGCCCGGGCGGGCTGCCCGGGTGGTGAAGGAAACCGAATGTCGCACTTGCGAATCCTCGGCCAGCAGGCGGCCCACCAGCGTGGTCTTGCCGGCGCCGGAAGGCGCCGCAACGATAAACAGGGTTCCGGAGATCATGGTCGGCAGCGTTGAGTTTGGTCAAGGTTTTGCGGGGAAAGACCGTATTAGTATACGCGGACCGTGCCCAGATCCATTCACCCGTCCCCGTTCCGCCACCGCCCAACCTGGCTGCTGACCCTTGGTCTGCTGGCAATGGTCCTGCATTTGCTGGCGGGCAGCGGATTGGTTCGGGCGTCCATGGGCGGCGGCGACGGCTTTGTCGCCGAGCTATGCACAAGTCATGGCGTGCTGCAGGCCGGCTCCGCGCAGCTTCCCGACAGCGGGCCCGCGCCGGCCGGCGCGGTTCACGACTGCTGCAAGCTGTGCGCCGCGGGTGGGCCGCTGCTGGCGGCTACCGCCGCCGTCGCCGTGGCGCCAGCGCCAACTTTCACCGCACTGCGGGTACCCGCGGTTTCCGCGCGCCCGACGCCCGCGGTGTGGACCGCGCACAGTCCGCGCGGCCCCCCGGCACCGGGCTGACCAGGTCGCAACCCGTGTGCCGCTGACGCGCTGCCGCGGGACCAGGATCACCTCCCCGCCTTGCTGCGGGACCATTTCCATCGCCAGGAGCCATCATGAATCGCATCGTTCGCGCCAGCCTGCTGTCAACGCTTGTTTCCGCCGTCTTCATTCTTCCCGCCCATGCCCAGGTCACGGTCAAGGACCCCTGGGTGCGCGCCACCGTATCGGCCCAAATGGCCACCGGAGCCTTTATGCATATCACCTCCGCCCAGGACGCGCGCCTGGTCGAGGCCAGGTCGCCGGTTGCCGGCGTGGTCGAGGTGCACGAAATGTCCATGGACAAGGACGTCATGAAAATGCGCGCCGTCAAGGGGCTCGACCTGCCCGCCGGCAAGAGTGTCGAACTCAAGCCGGGCGGCTATCACATCATGCTGATGGATTTGAAGCAGCAGATGAAGGAAGGCGACACCGTTCCGGTGACCCTCGTTGTCGAAGGCAAGGACAAGAAGCGCAGCACCATCGAGGTCAAGGCGCCGGTAAGGCCGCTGGCGACGCCCGCGGCCATGGGCCACGACAAGAAGCATTGACCGCCCCGTCAGCTTGCGGCGGAGGCCAGGCGCCATTTGATTGTACTCAGACTTGTTGCCGTGGCGCACCAGCCGGGAACGAGCAGTTCCCGGCTGGCCTCAGGCCTGCCGCGCGAATTGCTCGAATTCCTCCAGCGGCAGCGGCTGGCTGAAGAAGTAGCCCTGGTAGGCGTGGCAGCCTGAATCCGCCAGAAAATCGCGCTGCAAGGCGGATTCGACGCCTTCGGCGATGACCCCGAGGCCCAGGCTGTGGGCCAGGGCGACCACCGTGCGGGCGATTGCCGCATCATTGCTGTCCAACAGCACGTCGCGCACGAAGGACTGGTCGATTTTCAACTGGTCCAGCGGCATGCGCTTGAGGTAGGCGAGCGAGGAATAGCCGGTGCCGAAGTCGTCGAGCGAAAAGCCCACGCCCACGGCCTTCAGCAGCAACATCTTGTCGATGATTTCCTGCACGTTGTGCACCAGCTGGCTTTCCGTCAGTTCGAGCTTCAGGCGCTGCGGATTCGCGCCGGTGCCGCGTATGGTTTCCAGGACTTCCTCGACGAAGTCCTTGCGGCGAAACTCCTGGGCGCTGACATTGACCGCCAGGGTCAGGTGCCGGGTTTCCGGCCGCGCGGCCCAGGCCGCCAGTTGGCGGCAGGCGGTTTCCAGCACCCAGTGGCCGAGGGTCTGAATCAGGCCGGTGTCCTCCGCCAGGGGAATGAACTCGGTCGGATGCACCAGGCCGTGCTGCGGATGCTGCCAGCGCACCAGGGCTTCGGCACCGATCACCTGGCCCGAAAAATCGACCTGTGCCTGGTAGTGCACCAGAAACTGCCGCTCCGCAATGGCCTTGCGCAGGTCGTTTTCCAGGGCGGCGTGCGCCGTGACGGCCGCCTGCATGGCGGGATCGAAAAAGCGCAAGGTGTTGCGGCCCAGGGCCTTGGCCTGGTACATCGCCGTGTCGGCCCGCTTCATCAGTTCCTCGGCGGTGACCGGCGTGCGGTCGAACAGGGTGATGCCTATGCTCGAACTGCAATGGTGGCTGCGCTTGCCGCGGGCGTCCCCGTTGGCGACGATGTCGAGCAGATAGGGCTGACCCAGCATGGCCTGGATTTTCACCGCCAGGGCTTCCGCCTGCATCGCGGCAAGCTGGTCGCCGTCGCCGCCATCGAGATCCTCCAGCACCACGACGAATTCGTCGCCGCCCAGGCGTGCCACGGTATCGCTCTGGCGGACGCAGGATTGCAGGCGCGATGCCACCTCCACCAGCAACTGGTCGCCGACGTCATGGCCCAGCGTGTCGTTGAGGGTCTTGAAGTTGTCGAGGTCGAAGAACATCAGCGCGCCGCAGCGGCTGTTGCGGACGCAGCCGGCCAGCGCATGCCGCAGGCGGTCGAGCAGCAGGCGGCGGTTGGGCAGGCCCGTCAGGTGGTCGTAGAAGGCCAGCTGCGCGATCTCGTTTTCCGCTGCCTTGCGCTCGGTGATGTCGGCGAAGGTGCCGACGTAGTTGGTCACCTCGCCACCGATGCCCCTGACCGCCGTGATGCTCAGCCACTCGGGAAATTCCTCGCCGTTCTTGCGCCGGTTCCAGATTTCGCCCTGCCAGCTGCCGGTGCGGGTCAGGCTGTCCCACATGGATTCGTAATAGGCCAGATCGTGACGCCCCGAACTGAGCATGTGCGGCGTATTGCCCACCGCTTCGTCCGGCTCATAGCCGGTAATTTCGGTGAAGGCGCGATTGACGCGCAGGATCACCTTGTTGGCATCGGTGATGGTCACGCCTTCCTGGGCCTCGAAGGTGGTCGCCGCGACGCGCAGATGCTGCTCGGTGCGGATCCGCTCCGAGATGTCGCGGATGGTGCCGCTGACATAGCGCTTGTCGCCGACTTCCCACTTGGCCAGCGACAGTTCGATCGGGAACTCGGTGCCGTCGCGGCGCAGGCCTTCGGTCTCGAAGGCCTTGCCGCTGACGCGCGATTCGCCGCCGGCCAGCACGCGATCGATGCCGCGCACATGGCTCTCGCGGTGCCGCTCGGGTATCAGCCGGGTCAAGGGCTGACCGATGATTTCGGCCTCGGTGTAGCCGAAGGCGGCTTCCGCCTGCCGGTTCCAGCCGACGATGTTGCCTCGGCTGTCGGCGGTCACGATGGCATCGTTGGCCGACTGCGTCACGGCCTGGTAACGGGCCGTGCTCTCGCGCAGGATATGTTCGACCTGTTTGCGTTCCTCGATCTCCTTCAGCAGGCTGAGGTTGGTCGCGTCCAGCGATGCGGTGCGTTCGTGCACGCGCTGGTCGAGATCCTGGATGGACTGCTTGAGCAGCATTTGCTGGCCGTCGATGATGCGCTGGGCGCGGGCGACGAACACATACTGCAGCGCATACAGCAGGGCCAGCAGGCCGAGCACCGTGCCGACGACGATGGTGCGGGTTTCGGCGAGATGCGAGGTCAGGTCGGTGACGTCGGTATAGATCTCGAATACCGCGACGATGCGCTTCTGCTCGTCGCGGATCGGCAGGTAGGTCGAGATGATGTCGAGGTGGTTGCGCGTGCCTTCAAAGGCATCGAAGCTGTGCCGGTGCGTCAGCCCGCTGATGACCTTTCCGTCGCGGGCGGTGAGAAACGCCGAATTGCCGCTCTTGTCTTCGCCGGTCTGGGTCGGGTCGCTGGAGAACAACGTCATGCCATCGAGGGCATAGATCTTGATCTTGACCACCTCGGTGTCCTTCATCTGTCGCGCCACCAGGGTGTAGAGGCTGTCCCGGTATGCCATGGCGCGCAAGTCGGCCGGCGAGGTGTTCGCGCTGGCGGCCATGAGGCCGGAAAACTTCGGCCACAGCGAATTGGAGAGGGCGTGGGTCAGCGCCAGGTTGCGATCCTCGGCCAGGTGCTTGAGGTCGCGCAGCGCCAGGTACTGATAGCTCCAGCCCAGCAGCACGGCGACGATGACGGTGCACACCAGGCTGGCGATCGAGAAATGGCGGGCCAGCGCAAATTGCCGGGGCAGCGCGATACCGTGACCCTCCTGGCTCATGCCTGCATTTCCTCCCCCTCATGTGTCTGCGGTGCGGCCGGCGACAGAAAAGCGGCACGCGGCAGCCCGCGGCGGGCCCGGTAAAGACCCTGGTATGTGGATGGATTATATGCCAGTCAGGAAGGCCGTGCTGCCGCCGTCGCGGGGCATGCGTCGCGCCCGCCCGCCACGGTGGACCGGCAATGGCCGGCCGCCGCTTATTCGAGGTTCTGCACCTGTTCGCGCATCTGCTCGATCAGCAGCTTGAGTTCGAGCGCGATGGCGGTGACTTCGCCCGAGACCGACTTCGACGACAGGGTATTGGCCTCGCGGTTGAGTTCCTGCATCAGGAAATCCAGCCGCTTGCCGACCGCGCCGCCCTTCTTCAGCACGCGCTCGAGTTCGTCCATGTGGGTGACCAGGCGGGCGATTTCCTCGGCGACGTCGATCTTGGCGGCGAAGACGCCGACTTCCTGGCGGATGCGTTCCTCGTCGAGGTTGGCCACCGCCTCGCGCAACTTGGCCGCCAAGCGTTCGCGGTAGGCCGCCAGCGCCGCCGGCAGCAGCGGTTCGGCCGCGGCCACCCGTTCGCGCATGCGTGCCGCGCGATCCTTCAGCACGTCGGCCAGCTTGGCGCCTTCGCGTTCGCGACTGGCGACGAATTCGTCGAGCAGGACGCCGAACAATTCCTGCGCCGCGGCCTGCAGGGTTTCGCCGCTGAGCGAATCGTCGCCGAGCACGCCGGGCCAGCGCAGCACTTCCGCCACCGACAGGGGCGTGGCCTGCGGCAGCACGCTGCGCACGGCTGCGTCGAGCTTGCCCAGTTCGGCCAGCAGCAGCGGGTCGGGCGCGCGCTGGCGTGCCACCCCACCTTGCGCCGGCTGCGCCTGCAGATAGCCGCGGCATTCGATCTTGCCGCGGCCGATACGTCCGGTGATTTTTTCGCGCAGGGGCATTTCAAGAAAACGCAGGTCTTCGCCGAGGCGAAAGCTGACATCCAGATAGCGCGAATTGACGCTCTTGATTTCGAGGTTCATCACGGCGCTGCCGAGGTCGCGACTGGCAGCCGCATAGCCGGTCATGCTGTAGATCATGGTGGGGGGCTCCATTCCTGTTGCCGAAAGCAGTTGTTTACAGCAAGGGGGCGAACAAGGAAAATCACGGCAGTATATCAACCCGCCCGCACTCTCCCCAAACAGTGGCATCGCAGAACAATCACGCACTGCCCCCCGGATACGAACTGGAAGGCTATCGCATCGAGCGACAGCTTTCGGTCGGCGGCTTTTCCATCGTCTATCTGGCGCACGATGCCGCAGGCACGCCGGTGGCGATCAAGGAATACCTGCCGAACGCCCTGGCGCTGCGCGGTGAAGGGCAGTTGGCGCCGACCGTACCGCCGCAATACCAGGCGGACTTCAATCACGGCCTGAAGTGCTTTTTCGAGGAAGGGCGCGCGCTCACCGGGATCGACCATCCGAACGTGGTGCGGGTGCTGAATTTCTTTCGCGCCAACGAAACCGTCTATCTGGTGATGCGCTACGAAGTCGGCCAGACCTTGCGCGACTATATCCGCCAGCAGCGCGGCTGGCTGGAGGAAGCCTTCTTGCGCAGCATGTTCTGCGGCGTGCTCGACGGCCTCGGCGAGGTGCATGGCAGCGGCCTGCTGCATCTGGACATCAAGCCGGCCAACATCTGGCTGCGCGACGACGGCAGCCCGGTGCTGCTGGATTTCGGCGCCGCACGCTACGCCGTGGATATCGGTCCGCCCGAACCGCGGGCGATGTATACCCCGGGCTACGCGGCGCCCGAGCAGTATCACGGCAAGTTCACGCTGGGGCCCTGGACCGACATCTATGCCGTCGGCGCCTGCATGTATGCGACGCTGGCCGGGTCGGCGCCGCAGGCGGCCGACGAGCGCATGGTCGACGACCAGTTGCAGCCGGCCCGCCAGCGCTGGGGTTCCGACTATTCGCCGCGGCTGCTGGCCACCATAGACGAGTGCCTGCGGCTGGCTCCCGCGCGGCGGCCGCAGCACGCCCGCGCCCTGCAGGCTTCGCTGACGACGGATCAGCCGGGGGACCAGCCGCCGTCGTCTTGGCTGTCCCGCCTCGGTCTGCGCCGCCGCAAATGAACTACACCATCGTCCAGGACAGCCGCATCGGCGGTCGCGAAATCAACCAGGACCGGGTCGCCTGGCTGGCCACCGAAGACGCGGTGCTGATGGTGGTGGCCGACGGCATGGGCGGGCACCTGCAGGGCGAAGTCGCGGCGCAGCTGGCGGTCGATACCATCAGCGAACGCTTTCGCGCCGCGGCGAAGGCGCGGCTCGTCGATCCGGCGCAGTTTCTTGCGGCGGCCCTGCAGCAGGCGCACGAGAGCATCGTCCGCTACGCCGCCGACTGCCGCATCCCATCCCATTCGGCGCCACGCACCACCTGCATCGCCTGCGTGGTGCAGGATGGGCAGGTCAACTGGGCCCACGCCGGCGATTCGCGCCTGTACCTGATCCATGGCCGCGCCAAGGGCGACGCCGGTTTCATGCGCACCCGCGATCACAGCCTGGTGCAACGCATGGTCGATGACGGAATCATCGAGAGCGGCCAGGCCGCCAGCCACCCGCTGCGCAACCGCGTGTTCAGTTGCCTCGGCGGCGACCTGACGCCGAGCATCGAGGTTTCGCGCACGGTGCCGCTGCAGAATGGCGATGTCATCGCGCTGTGCACCGATGGCGCCTGGGCGCCCCTCGGCGAAAAGCTGGTGCGCGAACTCGGGCGCGCCTCGCTGACCACCTCGGTGCCGCATCTGCTCGACGCCGCCGAACAGGCCGCCGGTCCCGAGGCCGACAATCTGACCCTGATCGCGATGCGCTGGGAAGCTCCGGACCCCGATGCGCATACGCTCAACCTGCGGCCCGACGCATTGCCGGCGACTGTCGCGGCGCCGCTCAGCGACGAGGAAATCGACGACGCCGTCGCCGAGATCCGCCGGCGCATGCCTTACACCCCCACTGGAGCTTCTTCATGACCCGTCCGCAGCAACGCACCGACCGCGCCGCCGCCCAGTTGCGCCGCCTCACCCTCACCCGCAACTACACCTGCCATGCCGAAGGCAGCGTGCTCGTCGAATTCGGCGCGACCAAAGTCCTGTGCACCGCCAGTGTCGAGGAATCGGTGCCCGGCTTCCTGCGCGGCAAGGGTTCCGGCTGGGTCACCGCCGAATACGGCATGCTGCCGCGCGCCACCAACACGCGCACGGCGCGCGAGGCGGCGAAGGGCAAGCAGTCGGGCCGCACCCAGGAAATCCAGCGCCTGATCGGCCGTAGCTTGCGCGCCGTGACCAATCTCGCGGCGCTCGGCGAATGCCAGATCACGCTCGACTGCGACGTGCTGCAGGCCGACGGCGGCACGCGCTGCGCCTCGATCACCGGCGCCTGCGTGGCGCTGCACGATGCGCTGTCCAAGCTGGTGGCCGGCGGCAAGCTGGCACAGCATCCGATGCGCGAACTGGTGGCCGCCGTGTCGGTCGGCATCGTCGACGGCATCCCGGTGCTCGATCTCGACTATGCCGAGGATTCCTCCTGCGACACCGACATGAACGTGGTCATGACGGCCGGCGGCGGCATCATCGAAGTGCAGGGCACGGCGGAAGGCGCGCCGTTCTCGCGCGCCGAACTCGATACGCTGCTGGAACTCGCCGCGGCCGGCATCGGCGACATCATCGCGGCGCAGAAGGCCGCCCTCGCGTCATGAAGAAGCTGGTCCTCGCCTCGGGCAATCCCGGCAAGCTGCGCGAATTCGGCCAGTTGCTGGCGCCCTTCGATTTCGAGGTGTTGCCGCAATCGGCTTTCGACGTGCCCGAAGCCGAGGAACCGCACATCACCTTCGTCGAGAACGCGATCGCCAAGGCCCGCCATGCCGCGCGGCTGACCGGTCTGCCGGCCCTGGCCGACGACTCGGGCCTCTGCGTCTCGGCGCTGGGCGGCGCGCCAGGCGTGTTCTCGGCGCGCTATGGCGGCGAGCCGAAGTCGGACGCGAAGAACAACGAGAAGCTGCTGGCCGACCTCGCCGGGCTCAAGGATCGCCGCGCCCACTATGTCGCGGTGCTGGTGCTGATGCGCCATGCCGACGATCCGCAGCCGGTCGTCACAGAAGGCGAATGGCATGGCGAGATCATCGACACGCCGCGTGGCGCCGGCGGCTTCGGCTACGACCCCTACTTCCTGGTGCCCGGCACCGGTCTTACCGCAGCAGAACTGCCGCACGAGGAAAAGAACCGCTATTCGCACCGCGGCAAGGCCCTGGCGCAACTCATCGAGCGCCTGCGGCTGGGCATGTGATCACTATCATCCCGATCGCCGCATCACCAGCGCCAACTCTTGCCGGCTCGGGGCTGGCCATGCCGCCGCCGCTGTCCTTGTACGTGCATTGGCCCTGGTGCGTGAAGAAGTGCCCCTACTGCGATTTCAATTCGCACGAGAGCGGCGGCGGGATTGCCGACGACACGGAAGCTGCCTATCTCGCCGCGCTGATCGCGGATCTCGAAGCCGCCCTGCCGCAAATCTGGAACCGGCCCGTAATCAGCGTCTTCATCGGCGGCGGCACGCCGAGCCTGATGCGCGCCGAAACCGCCGAGGCCCTGCTGACCGCGATCCGCATGCGTCTGCCGCTGCACCCCGGCGCCGAGATCACGCTCGAAGCCAATCCCGGCACGGCCGAGGCGGCGAAGTTCGCCGCCTTCCGCGCCGCCGGCGTGACGCGGCTGTCGATCGGCGTGCAGAGCTTCGACGACGCCAAGCTGCAGGCGCTGGGGCGCATCCACGACAGCGCCGAGGCGCAACGCGCGATCGATATGGCGCAGCGGCATTTCGAGCGCGTCAATCTCGACCTGATGTATGCGCTGCCGCAGCAGACCCTGGCGGAAGCCGAAGCCGACATCGCCGCGGCGATCCGCGCCGGGGTCGGCCACATCTCCGCCTACCACCTGACCCTGGAACCGAACACGCCCTTCCATCACGCGCCGCCGCCGCTGCCCGACGACGACCTGGCGGCCGACATGCAGGAAATGGTCGAAGCCCGCCTCGCCGCTGCCGGTTTCGGGCACTACGAGACTTCGGCGTTCGCCAGGGCGGAACAACAGTGTCAGCACAACCTCAACTACTGGACCTTCGGTGATTACCTCGGCATAGGCGCCGGCGCGCACAGCAAACTGTCGAACCACGAGGCGATCTGGCGCGAGGCACGCCACCGCAATCCGCGCGCCTATCTCGCCGGCGCCGCGCGCGGCGACTTCATCAGCACCCGCCAGACCATCGCCGGCGCCGATCTGCCCGGCGAATTCATGATGAATGCCTTGCGCCTGAACCAGGGTTTCCCGCCCGCACTATTCACCGAACGCACCGGCCTGCCGCTGGCGGCGATCGAAGAGTCGGCGCTGGCGGCACGGCGCGCCGGGTTGCTGGAGACCGCGGACGGCCTGCTGCGGCCGACCCTGCGCGGCAGGCGTTTCCTCAATCGGCTGCTGGGCTGTTTTCTGGCCTAGTCCTCGGCAGGCGGCATGCGCCGGGGCTTTTTATGTCGCCCATCGGCGACACGAACCGGCGCGCAAAAACAGCGGCTTGCCCCCGGCGGTGCAAATCCTGTCGTTGATTGGCTACAGGTCGCGAGCAAGGTCTTTTTGCAAGCGTCTGATTTCCATGGTCTTCCTCTACTGGCACCGGGCTTGCGTTAACCCGGGCTTGCTTGACCAAGGAGAAATCATGTTGCCGAAGACCTCATCCGTACATTTCCTGAGCGGCCTGGGCCATATTGCCAGCCACGCCGTCATCACCCTGCTGGCGCTCGCCATCGCGTTCTCGGTGCCGACCGCGGCCAGTTACGTCCTGTTCAACTGGTGGCCGAAAGTGGAAGGCGATGCGCAGGCGCTGCTGTACACGGAACTGGGTTTCGCCGCGCTGCTGGTGCTGCTGTTCAATCTGGTCAAGATCGCCTGGGACTTCCGCAGCCAGGCGCGCATGAGCAACATCGCCTCGCTGATCTATGCCAGGGAGAGCGACGACTGGCTGGCGCGCTGGGGCAAGGAACAGCAGTTTCGCCGCCTGCCGTGGAAGCGCGATGTCAACATCATGGCCGTGACCGGCTACGGCACCTTCGCCGCCCCCGCCAGTCCGTTGCGCGACGTGCTGCAGGAGTACTACGAAATCCGCGTCATGCTGCTCAATCCCGACGGCCCGGGCGCCGTCGCCTACGCGGCGGCGCATGCCGATCCGGACGCCACCCTGGCGCAGCTGCGCCAGGAAGTCCGCAGCAGCATCGACGGCCTGCGGCAACTGCGCGCGGCGGGCAAGAACGTCACTGTCAGGTTCTACGACACGCCGCCGTTCTGGAAACTCATCTTCACCGGCGAATATGTCTGGGTCCGCTGTTGCCACAACAGCCGCGATACGGACAAATTTCCCGAATACGTGTTCGCGCTGCAGCCGACCAAGCCCAATCGGGGCTTCTTCCCCGCCTTCTATACCTATTTCCTCAACAGCTGGAACAATGCCATCCATGCGGAATACATGTTCGACACCGACGAACTGGTTTACCGGGACGTCCAGGGTAGCGAAATGCGCCGCGAAACCTTTGCGCAACCGGCGGCAAACGAGGTCCAAATCCAGCCCGGACTCAGCGTCTGCGCGCGTTGATCATGGAAGCGAACATCTGGCCGCAATCCATCCGCCGCGATGTGTGTCACCATAACGCCCTGCGATCGACCGCGATAGGCAAGCAAGGAAGCGACAGCGTGAATGACATACCCGGGAACCTGATCGAAATCGAGGACCTGTACTTTGCCTATGGCGGCAATCAGGTGCTCAAGGGCATCCAGCTCGCCGTGCCGCGCGGCAAGGTGGTCGGCATCCTCGGCGTCAGCGGCGCCGGCAAGAGCACCATCCTCAAGCTGATCGGCGGCCAGTTGCGTCCGGACCGCGGACGGGTCCGCGTCGATGGCCGCGTCGTGCACGAACTCGACGACAAGGGGCTCTACGAGATGCGCCGCGACATGGGCATGATGTTCCAGGCCGGCGGCCTGTTCAGCGACATCTCGGTGTACGACAACATCGCCTTTCCCATGCGCGAACTGACCGACCTGCCCGAAGACCTGATCCACACCCTGGTGCTGATGAAGCTGCATGCCGTCGGCCTGCGCGGTTCCAGCGGCCTAATGCCCAACGAACTCTCCGGCGGCATGGCGCGGCGCGTGGCGCTGGCGCGGGCGATCGCCCTCGATCCGATGCTGACCATGTACGACGAGCCCTTCGCCGGCCTCGATCCGATTTCGCTCAACGTGATCGCCGAGCTGATCCGCCGCCTCAACGACGCCCTCGGCGCCACCTCGATCGTCGTCACCTACGACGTCTCGGAAACCCTCAAGGTGGTCGACTATGCCTACTTCATCCACGGCGGCGTGGTCGTCGCCGCTGGCACACCGGACGAACTGCTGAATTCGGACAACCCCTCGGTGCACCAGTTCATCCACGCCGAACCCGACGGCCCGGTGGCCTTCCACTACCCGCGCGAGCCCTACAGCAGCGACCTCAATCTGGGCCGGTAGGTCCAGCCGCCAGCGAAGAGTTGGCGCTGGCGGCACGGCGAGTTGCGGCTGCGGACTCTAGTGTTGCTTGCCGTCCACCCGGGCTTGCAGCAGGAAGGGGATCAGGCGCCAGGCGAGGATGCCGAAGCCGCCCAGCCAGCCGCAGGCGGCCAGCACCAGCCAGAGCGCATAGGCTTGCGGGTGGAACTGGGGCGCGACGACGCGCAGCAGGAAGGCGGCGATCATCAGCCACAGCACGGCCTTGTCGATCGGCTCGAAGACGACCTTGCGGCCGGTGTGGCCCTTGGCGATGCGGATCAGCATCGCCGGAACGATCAGGCCCATGACGCCGAGGCCGAACACATGCATCGAGAAGGCGCCGACCCAGGCCGGCGGCGCGGCCCGGCCGAGGAACTCGGCCAGGAGCTGCAGCACGATGGCGGCATAGCCCAGATACATGATGCCGAGGTCGAGCCGGCGCAGGGCCAGTTGCGGTTTCCAGAATGCCAGCCGGCCGGCCAGCAGCAGCGCCAGCAGCAGCGACAGCGAGGCGGTCAGCCAGGGCGGCAGCAGGCCGGCGCCGACCAGGGCCAGGGCGAGCAGCTTGATGCTGCGGTCCAGTGCCGCATGGCGCAGGATGTCGACCTGGAAGATGCCCTTCATGAACTGCGTCAGGGTGCGCTCCAGCATTACCAGGAAGGCGACGCGGAACAGGCCGGTGGCCATGACGATGCCGGTCTGGAAATAGTCGGCGCTCAGCATCAGGTATTTGGCCAGCAGGAACACCGGGAGGATCAGCAGGAAAAAATAATTGTCGCGGTAGCTGTCGCTCTTGCGGTGGCGGATCAGCGTCCATAGCAGCATGGCGACGATGGCGGCGAGAAACAGGTTGTTCGATACGCGGAACAGCAGGGCCGGCCAGTGCCCGCCGAACCACATGCCGGCACGCTCGAACAGCCAGGCCGCGACCAGAACCATCAGCGACGCGCCGTGATAGCCGCGGATCTGCACCCAGTTCTTGGTCGAGGTCAACAGGAAGCCGCCGAGCACGGCCCAGCCGAAGCCGAAGAACATTTCGTGGGCATGCCATTGCACCGCGGTGAAGGCTGCGACGGGCGGCGGCAGGGTGCCGAGATAGATCAGCACCCAGAGCAGCGGCAGGCTGAGCCCGGCGAGGCAGGCCAGCGCGAAGAAGGGCCGGAAGCCGACCAGCCACAGCGGATGTGCGGCGAAGCCCATGGCGGCTAGCCTGCCGGCCTCACGCAATTGCGGCCGGCCGCCTTGGCCGCATACATCGCCGTGTCGGCACGGCTCAGGATGGCGTCGACCGTGTCGTCGTCGGCACGGCTGCCGGCGACACCGATGCTGACCGTGTAGCCCTGCTCCGTGGTGGCGTTCGCAACTTCGGCGCGTATCCTTTCGGCGACGACGAGGGCTTCGTCGAGGCTGGTTTCCGGCAGCAGCGCGACGAATTCCTCGCCGCCGAAACGGCCGAAGCGGTCGGGGCGGCGCAGCGCGGCCTTGGCGCGGCCGGTGAAATCGACCAGCACGCGATCGCCGGCGAGATGCCCGTAGGCATCGTTGATCGCCTTGAAGTTGTCGAGGTCGATCATCAGCAGCGACATGCTGCGCCCCTTGCGTCGGCAGCGTTCGAGCTCCTGTTCGCAGGCGTCGATCAGCACGCGGCGGCTGAGCGCGCCGGTCAGCGTGTCGTGGCTGGCCAGGTACTCGATCTCGGCGCGCAGCCGGTCGGTCGCCATCAGCACCATGCCTATGGTCGTCATCAATATGGTGAAGGCATTGAGTGTGACGTAGACGGTTTGCGTCGGCAGGGTGTTGTCCAGGATACGGTCGCCGGCGGCGAGGTCGAAGGCCGACAGGCCGCGCATGGCCTGGCTCAGGGCCAGCAACAGTTGGGCGCCGCCGGCGAAGTTGCTGGAGAAGGCGCGCGGCCCATGGTGCAGGATCAGGCGCGCATGGGCCAGGGCGATCAGGCTCATCAGGCCGCCGACGATCGCCACGCGCACGCCGTAGTGCGGCTCGACCAGCGCGAACCAGCTCAGGGCCAGCAGCGCGAGCACCAGCAGACCGCTCCACAGGCGCAAGGACGGCGCCAGGTTGAAGAAGCGTTGGCTGCCGAAATACATCAGCACGGCGCCGCCCAGCAACAGCATGTTGGCGAGCACCACCGAGAGCAGATCGGGGATCGCGCCGCGTGCGCCGAACAGCAAAGTGGAGACGAAGATGATCGCCGGTGCCGCGGCCCACTCGCCCAGGCCGCGGATGCTGGGGGGGAAGCTGCGGCGCAGGAAGAACAGCACCAGGGCCATCAGCAGGCTGAGGACGCCGGCGACCAGGATCACCGAGCGGACGTCGAGATTGAACATGTCAGGGCTTGCGGCGAAAGACCACGTCCCAGACGCCGTGACCTAGTCTCAGGCCGCGCGTTTCGAACTTGGTCTGCGGTCGGTAGGGCGGGCGCGGCGTGAAGCCGGTGGCCATGTTCAGCAGCAGTGCTTCGGCAGACAGCACCTCCAGCATCTGATGGGCGTAATCCTCCCAGTCGGTGGCGCAGTGCAGGTAGCCGTTGGGCGCCAGGCGCGTGGCCAGCAGCCTGACGAATTCGGGCCGGATCAGGCGGCGCTTCTGCTGGCGCTTTTTCGGCCAGGGATCGGGAAAGAAAATGTGTATGCCGGCCAGCGCATCGGGCGCGATCATGTCGCGCACCACCTCCACCGCATCGTGCTGGATCACCCGCAGATTGGAGAGTTCGCGCGTGGCGATTTCCTTCAGCAGGCTGCCGACGCCGGGCGTGTGCACCTCGATGCCGAGATAGTCGTTTTGCGGATGCTGCGCGGCGATGATCGCCGTGGTCTCGCCCATGCCGCAGCCGATCTCCAGAATCCGCGGCGCGGCGCGCCCGAAGATTGCATCGAGATCGAGCGGCGTCGATTGATAGGGAATGCCCCAGCGCGGCATGCCTTCCTCGTGGAAGCGCCGCTGGGCATCGGAGACGCGGCCCTGGCGCAGGACGAAGCTGCGGATGTGGCCGGCGCGGCGCCCGGTGGCCGCGGTTTCGTCTGCGGTCTCGTCTTCGCTCTGGCTCATTGGGCGGGCGCTGGAAGAGTTGGCGCTGGCGGTACGGCGACGATGTCCGGCAGGGTCTCCGGCTCGACCGTACCGGTCAGCAGTTTGTCGAGCGCATAGCGCGGCCGGGCGATCGCCTCGGGCAGGCTGGCGCAGGCGGCGTGCAAAGTCACTTCGTTCAATGCCGGCTGGATGTTGTCGATCAGATTCAGGGCGCGCGACAGATCGGGCCAGCGCGCCGCCTCGGCGCGCGGCCCGAAATAATAGGCGGCCAGGTCATGCACGATGGCTTCGATCGCCTTGGCCTGTTTCGCATGCCAGGCGGCGTAGGCGTCCTGGATAGGTTCGGAATGCGCCGGCAGGTCGAGGCAGGCGGCGGCCAGCAGCGACAACCCGTGCGCCAGGCCGAACAGGCGCTGGCGCAGGAGTATCTCGGGCTGGTCGTGGGCATAGCCGCTGCGCCCGGCAATCACCTTCTGTTGGGCTTCGCCCGGCGCCGCGGCGGCGCCGATTGCGGCCGGCGCATCCGCAGCCTGCGCTGCTCCCAGCAGCGCCGCGCACAGGGCGCCGGCGAGCAAACGCCTCACTTGCTGCCCTGGCCTTGGCCAATCAGCCCGCCGCTGGGCGAGCTGGGCGTCGCCGCGTAATACTTCTTCGGCATGCGTCCGGCGCGGAAGGCCTCGCGTCCGGCCTCGACCGCCTTCTTCATGGCGCCGGCCATCAGCACCGGATCCTGGGCACCGGCGATCGCGGTGTTCATCAGCACGCCGTCGCAGCCCAGCTCCATCGCGATCGCCGCGTCCGAGGCGGTGCCGACGCCGGCATCGACCAGCACCGGCACCTTCGATTGCTCGATGATCAGCTTGAGGTTCCACGGATTCAAAATGCCCATGCCGGAACCGATGAGCGAGGCCAGCGGCATGATCGCGACGCAGCCGATGTCTTCCAGCATGCGCGCCTGGATCGGATCGTCGGCGCAATACACCATGACCTGAAAGCCGTCCTTGACCAGGGTCGCGGCGGCCTTGAGGGTTTCCGGCATGTTGGGGAACAGGGTCTGCGGGTCGCCCAGCACTTCGAGCTTGACCAGCGCATGGCCGTCGAGCAGTTCGCGCGCCAGGCGCAGGGTGCGCACCGCATCGTCGGCCGTGTAGCAGCCCGCGGTGTTGGGCAGGATGGTGAATTGCGCGGGCGGCAGCACGTCCAGCAGCGAGGGCTGGCCCGGCTCCTGGCCGATGTTGGTGCGGCGGATCGCGACGGTGATGATCTCGGCGCCCGAGGCATCGATCGCGGCGCGCGTCTGGGCGAAGTCCTGGTACTTGCCGGTGCCGACCAGCAGGCGCGAGTTATAGGCCTTGCCGGCGATGAGGAGACGATCTGTGTTCATGGTTTGCGGATCCTGGGGAGGCGTTCAGCCGCCGCCGACGGCGACGACGATTTCAATGCGGTCGCCCGCGGCGAGCAGGGTTTCGGCGTGCCGGCTTTTCGCCACGATCTCGCCGTTGCGTTCCACCGCGACGCGTTGTCCCGCGAGACCGCGGGCATCGAGCAAGGCAGCGATGGAGAGCGGCGCCGGCAATTGCTGCGGCTCGCCGTTGAGTATGATGTCCATGCGGCAATTTTACTTCAGCAGGCGGCGCCGAATCAGCGTCAGCGCGATCCAGAAGGCGATCGCGGCGACCGCCAGCAGGGACGCGACGTGGCCGACGATGCCGGCCGGAATCTCGCCGAACAGCAGCGGCCGCACCAGCGCCACGGCATGGGTCAGCGGCAGCCAGGCCGCCACCGCCTGCACCAGCGGCGGCAACTGGTCGGCCGGAAAGAACACGCCGCACAGCAGCACCATGGGTGTGATGAACAGCGTGAAGTAGTACATGAAGAAATCGTAGGAGGGCGCCAGCGCGGTGACGATCAGGCCCAGCGACGCGAAGGCCAGGCCGGTGAGGAAGATCACCGGCAGCGCCCACAGCGCCAGGGGCGAGGCGACCAGGCCCAGCACCGCGATGACCACCAGGATCGCGGTGCCCGACAGCGTGGCCTTGGCCGCCGCCCACAGCAGTTCGCCGGCCATCACGTCTTCCAGCGTCACCGGCGCGTTCATGATCGCCTCCCAGGTGCGCTGCACGTGCATGCGCGAGAAGGCCGAGTAGAGCGCCTCGAAGGAAGCCGCGTTCATGGTCGACGCGCAGACCGTGCCGGCGGCGAGAAAGGCGATGTAGGAGACGCCGTTGATCTGCGGCAACAGCCCGCCGAGCCCGTAGCCGAGGCCGAACAGATAGATCATCGGGTCGGCCAGGTTGCCCAGCAGCGAGGGAATCGCGAGCTTCTTCCAGACCAGGAAATTGCGCCGCCAGACCGCGAAGGCGCGCAGCGAGAGTTGGGGGAACATGTCCATGCTAATCCCGCAACTCCCTGCCGGTCAGCTTGAGGAACACGTCTTCGAGGTTGGCCGGGCGGTGCAGGGTGCGCAAGTTGGGCCAGGCGGCGAGGTGGGCGAGCAGCGGCGCGGCGTCCTCGACATAGCAGAAGGCGGTTTCGCCGCTGACTTCGACGCGGCGCGAAAAGGCCTGCGCTTCGCGCGTCGCCCAGCCCGGCGCATCCTCGCCATAGACCTCGACCACCTGGGGCTCGATCTGCTGGTGGATCAGGGCGCGCGGCGCGCCTTCGGCGACCATCCTGCCGTCGTCGATGATGGCCAGGCGCTGGCAGAGGCGCTCCGCCTCGTCCATGAAGTGGGTCGTCAGCAGGATGGTCTTGCCCTGTGCCTGCAGGCGCTTCAAGCGTTCCCAGATGAGGTGGCGCGCCTGCGGATCGAGCCCGGTGGTGGGTTCGTCGAGCAGCAGCAGTTCGGGGTCGTTCACCAGCGCGCGGGCCAGGGTCAGGCGCCGCTTCATGCCGCCGGACAGGGTGCGGATGTTGGCGTCCTCCTTGCCGGCGAGGCCGGCGAAATCCAGCAGCTCGGCTATCTTCGGCCGGATCGCGGCGTCGGCCATGCCGAAGTAGCGGCCATAGACGATCAGGTTTTCGGCGGCGGTGAAGTCGGGGTCGAGGTTGTCGAATTGCGGCACCACGCCGATCTTCATGCGCGCTTCGCGGGCCCGTGCCGGCACCGGTTCGCCGACCAGTGTGATGTCGCCCGAATCGGGCACGGTCAGGCCCAGGCAGCAGCGCAGCGTGGTGGTCTTGCCGGCGCCGTTGGGGCCGAGCAGGCCGTAGCATTCGCCGCGCTGCAGTTCGAAGTTGAGCCCGGCGACCACTTCGCGGCCATCGTAGGACTTGCGCAGCGCGGCGACACGCAAGGGACTCATGGATGACCAGGCACGCGACGCACTGCAGACTCCTCCGGACGAGGCCGAAATTCTAACAGCCTGCGCCGGATTTCCAGGCCGCGCCTTACCGCCGCGACGCCACCGGCGCTGCCCCGTCATGGCGAAAAGCGCGCAAAATAGCCGCGAGCGATCTGTCGGCGGCAATGCGTCGCGGCAGCTTTCCATGCATGGAGTCGAATCGGCAATGCCCGAATTGTTTGGCGCGGATGATCTGTTGCACCTGTTGGATGGCGGCACGCCGGGCGAAGGCAATTCGACGGCGGCGCAGCAGCGGCCGTCGCCGCCGCCGCAGCCCTGTCCGTACGCGGCGCTCAGCTATCTGCTGATCGAGGACTCGCAGACCATGCGGGTCTGGCTGCGCAACACCATCGTCAATGCCGGCGGCAGCAAGATCGACGTCTCCGACAGCTACCACGATGCGCTGTATCGCATCCGCACCCGCGGCAATTACGACGTGGTGCTGTGCGATTACATACTTTCCGACACGCGCGACGGCCAGCAGTTGCTGGAGGAGGTGCGGCGGCAGAAACTGCTGCCGCGATCGACCATCTGGATCATGATCACCGGCGAGCGCAAGTACGAACAGGTGTTCTCGGCGGTCGAACTGGCGCCCGACGACTACCTGATCAAGCCGATCTCGCCCGAGATGCTGCACGAACGCCTGGGCCGGGCCTGGGATCAGCGCCAGGTCATGAAGGGCGCGACCGATCTGTTCGATGCCGGGCAGTTCGAGCAGGCGCTGGCGCTGTGCCGCAGCGAATCGCTGCAGCATCCGCGCCACGTCGCCGGCTTCCAGCGCATCGCCGGCGACTGCATGATGCAGATGGAGCACTACCAGGAGGCCTACGACCATTTCGAATCCATACTCGAAGTGCGGCCGCGCCTGCCGTGGGCCAAGCTGGGCAAGGCCAAGGCCTTCTTCCATCTCGATCGCTACGACGAAACCGCGGCGATCATCGAGGAACTGATCCACGACAATCCGGACTACCTGCATGCCCACGACTTGCTGGCCAAGGTGCATGAACGCAAGGGCGATCTCGAGGCCACCAAGGCGCTGCTCAAGCTGGTGCTGCAGAAGAATCCGAAGTCTCTGACGCGGCAGCGCGAGATCGCGCGCATCGCGATCGCCACCGACGACCTGCAGACCGCCGTCGATGCTTACGGCCTGATGCACCTGCACGGTCGCGGGTCGAGCTTCGTGCGGCCGGGAGATTTCTGCAGCTATGCCGCGATGCTGATCAGGAGCGGCAGCAAGGGGGCGCTGGACCGGCTGGACGGGCTCGCCGGCAATCTGGCCGATTTCCACAAGAACGACCCCGCCTACAATCTGTCCGCCAAAACGGTTTCCTATGCGACGGCGGTGACCAAGGGCGATCAACAGGCCGCGGCGAAGTCCTACAAGGAGATGATGCAGACGCTCGAAGCAGCCAAGGCCAACGACCTCGAAGTCGATCGCGAGCAGTCGATGTTCGTGCTTGAAGCCGCCGTCACGATGGGCGACGAGCAGACGGCATGCAGCATGGCCAAGGCGCTTTACGACGACCACATCGGCAACCAGTCGATCGAGGATCGCATCAAGCAGATGATGGCCAGCGGCGGCTGGACGGAACAGGCGACGCAGATCGCCGCAGGCGCTACCGAGAATCTGCGGCAGATGAACGTCGCCGCCGCCGACATGGCCAAGCATGGCCGGCTGCTGGATGCCGTGGAAGAGTTTTCGCGCCTGGCCGAGGCCAACAAGAACGTGGCGGTGCATCTCAATGCCGCCACCTGCATCGTCAAGTGCTTCGAGGAAGCCGCCGCGGGCAAATTGGCGATGGATGTCGGCACCAGCAGGCGTCTCAACAACCGCATGCAGGGCTACATGAATTTCGTCAGCCTGCGCGATGCCGGCAACCACCGCCTGGAGCAGATACGCAAGGCCTGGGACGCCGTGCCGCACTAGGCGGCGCGGGCGCGCGCCGCCTAGTGCCAGGCGCGCTGGATGATGTCGCGGATCAGGTGCAGGCGGCGGTGGAAGAAATGGTCGGCGCCGGGGATCACCACCACCGGGATCTCCAGCGGCTGGGCCCAGGCCAGCACGTTGTCGAGGCGCACGGTCTGGTCGGCCGAGCCGTGGATCACCAGCGTGTCGGCGGTCACCGCTTCGGTCTGGTAAGTGCGCGCGCCTTCGACGAAGCCGGCCGCGGTGCCGACCAGCACCAGCCAGCGCGCCGGGTCGCCGGCCGCGGCAAGGCGCCTGGCCAGGCGCGTGGTGACGTAGGCGCCGAAGGAAAAACCGGCCAGGTAGAGCGGCAGCGCGGCGCCGGATGCCGTCAATACGCCGGCATAGCGGGCGCGCGCCCAGTCGTGTACCGCCAGCACGTCGTCGGTCTCGGCATCGCCGTGGTCGTGTTCCCCCTCGCTGCCGCCGACGCCGCGAAAGCTCGGCCGCAGCGTGATGCAGCCGCGCTCGCGGAAGGCGCGCGCCAGGGTGGTGACGACCTTGTTGTCGGCGGTGCCGCCGAACAGCGGATGCGGGTGCGCGATCAGGGCGATGCCCTGCGGGTTCTCGTGCGCCTCGACGAAGACCTCGATCTTGCCGTCGGGTCCGTCGATCAGGACTCTTTCGTGCCGCGACATTGTTAACGCGAACTACATCGCCAAGCGCGCAGTTTCAGCTTCGAGCGCAGCGAGCCAATTGGTAGCCTCCCCGCGAGGGGAGGATGGGAGGGGCGGGCCAATTTGCCAGCTTGAGGCCCTACGAAGCCACGATACTTCATGCGGTGAGGTTGTTCATCGAAGTCTTGGGCTGTCAGATCTTCAGGCGCTCGACGACGCGGCCGTTGACGAGGTGTTGTTCGATGATTTCGTCGATGTCTTCCTTGTCCACATAGGTGTACCAGACCGCTTCGGGATAGATCACCATGACCGGCCCCTCTTCGCAGCGATCGAGGCAGCCGGCGGCATTGATGCGCACATTGCCCGGCAATTTCTTGCCCAGCGCCTTGACCTGGTCCTTGGCGTAGGCGCGCATGTCGCCGGCGCCGTGATTGTTGCAGCAGGTTTCTCCGGGCGCGCGCTGGTTGGTGCAGAAGAACACGTGGTGCTTGAAATAGCTCATGGGGCGGACTCCGGGCAAAGCGCGGATTATAGGGGCGGCGGGTATTTGACCGCGTTCTTGACGATCTTGGCGCGCGCCGCGGCGATCGGGTCGATGCCGAGCACGTCGGCCAGTTCGGTCAGGTAGATCAGCACGTCGGCGATTTCGTCGGCGACCTCGGCGCGTTTTTCGGGCGCGAGGTCGAGGCTCTCCTCGGGCGTGGCCCACTGGAAATGCTCGACCAGCTCCGCCGCCTCGACGCTGAGCGCCATGACGAGGTTCTTCGGCGTGTGGTAGCGATGCCAGTCGCGTGCGGCGCAGAACTCCCGCAGCGCATCGCGCAGGGTGGTGAGGTCAGTAATCGGGTTCATTTTTTCTCGGACGGTAGATCATCAGCCAGGGCAGGACAAGGAAGGGCCAGAGCGAGGAGATCAGGCGCGTGAGGCCGTTGAAATTCAGGAACTGGCCGGGGTTCCAGATCTGCAGCATGTTCTGCAGGTAGGGATTTTCCGGCGCGACATTGACCATGACGGTGGTCAGCAGCAGCGCCAGCGACGCCACGGCGCGTTGCGGCGGAAAGCTGAGAAAGGATGCGCTCCACCATAGCACCAGCCCGATGCCGATGCCGAGGCTGTTGCCCGGTGTGATCCAGCCCAGCGCCGCCGTCGGCCCCATCAGCAAGGCGTGGGTGGCTGTCTTGATCAGCAGGGCGCCGAGCAGCAGGCCGAGGGTCAGGGCGCGGGCGTGGCGGCGCAGCAGCATGGAAATGACCAGCCCCGCGGCCAGCAGGCCGGCGGCGGCGATCAAGGTTTCCAGATCGACGAAGCGTTCCGCGAGGAAAGGCTGCACCGGCGGCAGGTCGAGCATCTGGCGCAGGTTGCCGCTGCCGAACAGCAGCGACTCGGGCGACAGCTGGCTGATCAGCCAGGCGGCTACCAGCAGCACGCCGATGTCGACGCCGTAGCCGTTCATCATGAGCCGGCGGCGCAGGCCGGCAAGCCGTCCTTCGTCGAGCACGCGGGCACCCCACAGCGCGCCGACCCAGCCGCCGAGCAGGGTGCCGGCGGCATTGCAGGCGAGATCCAGGTTGGACGGCACGCGGTTGGGCAGGTAGTTCTGCAGCAGTTCCATGGACAGGCTCAATGCGCTGCCCAGCAAGGCGGTCAGCAGCCAGGACGGCAGCGGCGCCAGTTGTCGGCGCCAGGCGGCGGCGCAGAGGAAGCCGAAGGGCAGGTAGGCGATCAGGTTGGTCGCCAGGTCGAAGCCGGTGTAGTAGCGCGGCCACGCGGCACCGAGGAAGCTCGACGGGTCGCCGCCGCTGTCGTGCCAGTCGGCCAGCGGATACAGGCTGGCGTAGATGATCAGCAGCACGTAGCTGCCGGTCAGGTAGAGAGTCAGGTGGGTGCGCGCGCCGTTTGCCACAGTCCCGATTCTGCCGCCTTCGCCGCCGCGTAACAAGGCCGCGGCCCCTTGTCCCGTCGCGGCGCTACCAGTGCCGCCTGAGGTTGCTCAGGTAGTTGGGCGGGAAGGCGTCGATCGCGATCGGGGTTTGCGTCAGCACTTTGCGTGCCGTCTCGGCGGTCAGCGACAGGCAAAAGCTGCGGTCCGCCGGACCGCCCGAGGTCAGGCCCACCAGGCGGCCTTCGGCGTCGACCAGCGGGCCGCCGGAGACGCCCACGTCGCAGTGATTGGAGGAAACCAGGTAGCTCTGGCTGCCGCGCATGATGACGCCGAGCAGCTTGCCTGCTGAAAATATCAGGCGGCCGTCGGCGAAGCCGATGTTGAAAATCGGCGCCCCCTTCGGCAGTTGGCCGGCCTCGCCCATGGCGGCCGGCTTGCCGTTGAGGCCGGGCGCATGCGCGACGCAGGCATCTTCCGTGACGAGGAAGGCGGCTTCGGTGATGCGGGTTTTCGCGCCGGTGACCGCGTTGACGGCGAACAGCGGCCCCTTGAGTACATTGGGCGCGATGACATGGCAATTGGTCAGCAGGCGGTCGGCGTCGATCGCCACGCCGGTGCCGAAGCCGGCACCGCCGATGATCAGATAGGTCGAGTCGGCGATCTTCGTCAGCAACTTTGCATGCGGTGTTTCGGCGACCGGACGCGGCAGCTTCTCCGGCTGCGCCGCCGGGGTCGTCGGTGGGCTTGCCGGCGTCGATGGTGCCGATGGCGGCGCATTCGTGGGTGCCGGGGGCAGCAGGGCGGCGATGTCCTCGGCGATGGCCGGTTCTGCCCCGGCCGCCGCAGGGGACGCAGGGGGCGCCACGGATTTTGGCGCCTGGACCAGGGCGACGGGTGCGCTAGCGGTGAAGTGGCGCCAGGCCGGATAGGCCGCAGCGAGCATCGCCAGGAAGGCAAAAGTTGGCCAGCGTGAGCGTGCCGGCGGCGGCACCGCCGCCTGTCGCCGGTCGCGTTGGCGACGGTCATAACCCGCGCGCTGGCGCCTGTCGTTCAGCACGCTGTGGGCATCGCGCAGGATGGCGAGCCGGTTGTGCCTGTCCTCGCCATCCGGCTCCTGCTCCAGAGCCCGCCGGCGATCCTCGAAGGCCTGGCGGATATCCTCGGGGGAGGCTTTGTCGCTGAGGCCGAGCAGTTCGTAGAGGGATTGCTTGTCGGCCATGGAGTGCGGCTCAGTGCCGGTGTTCGGGCTCCGCGTGGTGCGTCTGCGCGGCTGCATGGTGATGCAGTATCGCGTGCGGGTCGTGGCCCGGCAGGCGGTGGCCGACCCATTGCGGCAGCAGCGAGCCGGCGACCATGCCCAGGACCGAGACGCCGAGGCCGATCAGTTGCGGCGGCACCAGGCTCGCCTCGCCGATCAGGACTTCGATCAGCACCCAGGACACCAGCCCGCCGAAGGTCGCCGCCAGCGCGCCCTGCGTCGTCGCGCGGCGCCAGAAGATGCCGGCCGCGAGCGGTACGAAGGCGCCGGCCAGGGTGACCTTGTAGGCGTTCTCCACCATCTTGAAGATCGATGCCTCGGACTTCAGCGCGAAGCCGAGCACGATGCAGGTGAATACCACCAGGCAGCCGCGCATCACGCGCAGGAACTGGTGGTCGCCCATGTTCGGATAGAAACCGCGGATCACGTTCTCGGCGAAGGTCACCGAGGGCGCCAGCAGGGTGGCCGAGGAGCAGCTCATGATGGCCGACAGCACGGCGCCGAAAAACAGCACCTGGGCGAAGATCGGCGTGTGCTGCAGGACCAGCGTGGGCAGCACCAGTTGCGAATCCTGTTCCATCAGACCGGCAAACAGCGCCGGGTCGATCAGGGTCGCCGAGTAGGCGATGAACATCGGCACGAAGGTGAAGCAGAAATAGATCGAGGCGCCCAGTATTGAGCCGAACAGCGCGATGTTCGCCGACTTGGCCGAGGTGATGCGCTGGAACACGTCCTGCTGCGGGATCGAGCCCAGCATCATGGTCATCCAGGTGCCGAGGAAGGTCAGCCACAGCCAGGGATCGGGTGCCGGGAAGAAGTCCAGCTTGCCGGCGGCGCGCGCGTGGTCGATCACCGCCGTGGCGCCACCGCCAACTTTGCCGCTGACGACCCAGGCGATGAACAGCAGGCCGCCCATCGACACCGCCATCTGCACGAAGTCGAGGATCGCCACCGAGAACATGCCGCCGAACACGGTGTAGGTCAGCACGATGGCGGCGCCGAGGATCATGCCGGCGTTCTGCGACACGGCGCCGTCGGTGACGACAAAGAAGATCAGGCCCAGCGCCTTGATCTGCGCCGCCACCCAGCCCAGATAGGAGAGCACGATGCAGACCGTGGTGATGACCTCGACGGTGCGGTTGTAGCGCATGCGATAGAAGTCGCCGAGGGTGATGATGTTGAGCTTGTAGAGGTAGCGCGAGAAGATCAGGCCGGCGATGATCAGGCACATCGAGGAGCCGAAGGGATCGGCGACCACGCCGCCGAGGCCGTCCTTGACGAAGGTGGCGGAGACGCCGAACACGGCTTCGGCGCCGAACCAGGTGGCGAACACCGTGGCCGTCACCACCGGCAGCGGCAGGCTGCGGCCGGCGACGGCGAAATCGCGGGCGTTATGAACGCGGGTGGCGGCGAACAGTCCGATGCCGACCGACACCATCAGATAAAGAATGACGAACCAGAGCAGCATCGGAAATCCTTATGACTTTGCTTGTGGCAATGCGCGAGCAGACTTCAAGTCTCGAACCACCAAGACACCAGGAACACCAAGGAGCACAAACGTGATTATGAAATGCTCTTGCCTTTCTTGGTGCATCTTTGTGCCCTTGATGTCTTGGTGGTTAAGTATTTTCCGATGCGTGCCGCAGGCTTAGCGCAGGCTTAGCGCAGGACGGCGAAGGCCAGTGCGCCGGCGGCGAATGCGAACGCCAGCCAGAGCATCTGGCGCAGGCTGCGCACTTCGGCGGCCAGGCTTTCCAGTTCGAGGTTGGGGGCCGGCGTCGCCGTGGCGGTCAGTGCCTGATGCACCAGGCGCGGCAGGGTCGGCAGCAGCTTGGCCCAGTTCGCGGCCTCGCGCTTGATGTTGTTCTCCAGCGCCAGCCAGCCGAGCTGCTCGTTCATCCAGCGTTCCAGGTAGGGCAGGGCGGTCTTCCACAGATCGAGCTCGGGATCGAGCTCGCGGCCGAGGCCTTCGACGTTGAGCAGGGTCTTCTGCAGCAGCACCAGCTGCGGCTGGATTTCCACGTTGAACTGGCGCGAGGTCTGGAACAGGCGCAGCAGCACGCGGCCCAGCGATATCTCCTTGAGCGGCCGGTCGAAGAAGGGTTCGCAGACGGAGCGGATCGCCGCCTCGAACTCGTCGACGCGAGTTTCCTTGGGGGCCCAGCCGGATTCGATGTGCACCTCGGCGACGCGCTTGTAGTCGCGCTTGAAGAAGGCCAGGAAATTCTGCGCCAGGTAGTTCTTGTCGATGTCGGACAGGGTACCGACGATGCCGAAATCCAGCGCGATGTAGCTGCCGCTGCGTGCCCCTTCGGTGGCGACGAAAATGTTGCCGGGATGCATGTCGGCGTGAAAGAAGCCGTCGCGGAACACCTGGGTGAAAAATATCTCGACCCCGGCGCGGGCCAGGCGCGGGATGTCCACGCCTTTGGCGCGCAGCGTATCGATCTGCGAAATCGTCGTGCCGTGCATGCGCTGCATGACCATCACGCTGGTGGTGCACCAGTCCCAATACACTTCGGGCAGGATCAGCAGGTCGGAGCCCTCGAAATTGCGCCGCAGTTGCGAGCAGTTGGCCGCCTCCCGCATCAGGTCCAGCTCGTAGTGCAGGTATTTGTCGAACTCGGCCACCACCTCGCGCGGCTTCAGCCGCCGGCCGTCGGCCCAGAGGGTTTCCAGCAGGCTGGCGGCGACCTGCAGCAGCGCGATGTCATGCTCGATCACCGGCTGGATGCCGGGGCGCAGGATCTTGACCGCGACCTCGCGTCCGTCCGGCAGCACCGCGAAATGCACCTGGGCTACCGAGGCCGAGGCCACCGGCTCGCGCTCGAAGGAGGCGAACACCTGATCCACCGGCTTGCCATAGGCCTTTTCCAGTTCGGCGATGGCCAGCTCCGAGGCAAACGGCGGCACGCGATCCTGCAGCCTGGCCAGTTCGTCGGCGATGTCCAGCGGCAGCAGGTCGCGCCGCGTGGATAACAGCTGTCCGAACTTGACGAAGATCGGCCCCAGGGCTTCGAGTGCCTGGCGCAGGCGCACCGCGCGCGGCGCCGACAGGTCGCGCCAGAACATCAGGCGCTGTGCCGCAAACAGCAGGCGCGTGCGCAAGCCGGGTTCGATCTCGTGTTCGAGCACGAGGCTGTCGAGCCCGTAGAGGTAGGCGACGCGGGCGATACGGATCAGGCGGAAGATGCGCACGGGGGGCTGGGGCGGACGTTAAACGGGAAGTATAATTCACGGCCCAGTGAAAGACCCCGTCTACCCCGATATGGCTGCATCCAGCGCACCTACTCCCACAGTCTTCGATGCCCGTCGGCATCTCACCGGCCTGCTGCGTGCCGCACTGACCAGCGTGGCGCCCGGACAGGGCCTGACCGAAATCATCCTCGAACGTCCCAAGCAGGCCAGCCACGGCGACTTCGCCAGCAATCTGGCGATGCAACTGGCACGCGAACTGAAAACCAATCCGCGCCAGATTGCCGAGCGCCTGGTGCGCGAGCTGCCGCCTTCGCCGCATGTGACGAAGGCCGAGATTGCCGGCGCCGGCTTCATCAATTTCACCCTGACGCCGGCGGCGCGCACCGCCGTGGTCGGCGCCGTGCTCGCCGCCGGGAAGAACTTCGGCCACGGTCCGGCGAAGAGCGGCCGCGCCACGCGCCGCCTGCAGGTCGAGTTCGTTTCCGCCAATCCCACCGGTCCGCTGCATGTCGGCCATGGTCGCGGCGCGGCCTACGGCGCCAGCCTGGCATCGCTGCTGGCCTTCGCCGGTTTCGAGGTGACGCGCGAGTACTACGTCAATGACGCCGGCCGGCAGATGGACATCCTGGCCGTTTCGGCCTGGCTGCGCTATCTGGAACTGTTCGGCGAGCCGGTGCCCTTCCCGCCCAATGCCTACCAGGGCGGCTATGTGCTCGAGATGGCGGAACAGATCAAGCAGGCCCACGGCGACCGCTACGTGCATCCGGCCGAAGCCGTGCTGGCCTGCCTGCCGCAGACGGAAGACGACGAGCTGCGCCTCGACGGCCTGATCCTGGCCGGCAAGGATCTGCTCGGCGAAGACTGGGCCTATGTGCACAGCCATGTGCTGAACGAGCAGCTGACCGACTGCCGCGCCGACCTCGAAGAATTCGGCGTGCATTTCGACGTCTGGTTTTCCGAGCGCAGCCTTTACGACACGGGCATGGTGGCGCGCGCGGTCGCGGCGCTGGAAAAATCCGGCCACATCTATACCCAGGACGGCGCCAAGTGGTTCCAGTCGACGGCCTTCGGCGACGAGAAGGACCGCGTGGTACAGCGCGACAACGGCATCTACACCTATTTTGCTTCGGACATCGCCTACCACCTGAACAAGTTCGAGCGCGGCTTCGACAAGGTGATCGACGTCTGGGGCGCCGACCATCACGGCTACATCCCGCGCGTCAAGGGTGCGCTGGCCGCCTCCGGGGCCGATGCCGGGCGGCTCGACGTGACCCTGGTACAGTTCGTCAGCCTGTTCCGCGACGGGCACAAGGTCTCAATGTCCACCCGCTCCGGCGAATACGTCACGCTGCGCCAGTTGCGTGCCGAAGTCGGCAACGACGCCTGCCGCTTCTTCTACATGCTGCGCAAGTGCGACCAGGCGCTGGATTTCGACCTCGACCTGGCCAAGTCGCAGAGCAACGACAACCCGGTGTATTACGTCCAGTACGCCCATGCCCGCATCTGCTCGGTGCTGGCGCAAGCACCGGAGATGCAGCTCATAGCCAGTCTTGTCGGATCGGATCTGGATCTCACGCCATTGACCCATGAGCGCGAGTTCGCGCTGTGCGCGCGCCTGGCCGAATTCCCCGAACTGATCCAGCAGGCGGCGCGCGACTATGCACCGCACGCCCTGGCCTTCTACCTGAAGGACCTGGCCGGCGATTTCCACAGCTGGTACAACGCCGAGCGCTTGCTGGTCGAAGACCAGGCAACCCGCTACGCGCGCCTGGCGCTGGCCCTGGCGACGCGGCAGGTGCTGCAGAACGGACTCTCCCTGCTGGGAGTTTCGCAACCGGTGAGCATGTGACCATGGGTAAATTCGACCAATCCTCGCGCGCCGCGGCAAAGCCGCGCGCAGCGCAGAAAAAGAACGGCGGCAGCACGCTGCTCGGCGTTTTCATCGGCCTGGTGATCGGCGTCCTGATTTCCTTCGGCGTGGTCTGGTACCTGAATCAGGCGAAGCTGCCCTTCCAGAACAAGTACGAAGGCGCGCCCCGCAATGGCAACGGCGGGAGCGCAGAGCAGACGCCGGCGGCGCTGCCCGGCAAGCCCGGGGACAAGCCGGCCGAGCGTCAGCGCTTCGACTTCTACAACATCCTCGAAGGCAAGCCGGCGGCCACCCCCGGCGCCGCCGCACCGCCGCAGGCAGCGCGACCGCAGGCGCCGGCCGCCCCCGCCGCCGCCGATGCCAAGCCGGCGCCCGTGGAAATTTTCTTCCTGCAGGTCGGTTCCTTCCAGAAGGCGGCCGACGCCGACAATCTCAAGGCCAAGCTCGCGCTGACCGGGCTCGATGCCAGCGTGCAGGAAGTCGTCATTCCCGACAAGGGCACCATGCATCGCGTGCGCGTCGGTCCCTACCGCGACGTCGACGAGATGAACCGGGCGCGGGCGCTGTTGACCCACAGCGGATTGCAAGGCAGCGTCATCAAACAGAAGGTCGATTAGGGGCGCGGCGATGGGCGCATGGCGCGGCCGTACGGCAGCAGTCCTGGCGGTGCTCGGCCTGTGCCTGGCGCCGGGCGCGGGCGCGGCGGAGCTCAAGGAAGGGCGCAACTTCCGCGAAATCAATCCGCCCCTGGCCGCCGAGCGGAACAAGATCGAAGTCACCGAATTCTTCTGGTACGGCTGTCCGCATTGTTTCGATTTCGAGCCCGTGCTCATGCCCTGGGTCAGGAAGCTGCCGGCCGATGTCGTGTTCCGTCGCGTGCCGGCCGTTTTCCCCAACAACAAATGGACGCCGGGTGCCAGGCTCTACTACACGCTGGAGGCCATGAACCTGCTGGACCGGCTGCACGCCGAGGCGTTCAACGCGATCCACCTCGAACGCAGGCGCCTCGACAATGAAAAAGTACTGTTCGAATGGGTGGCGACGAAGGGCGTCGACGCCGCCAGATTCAAGGAGACCTGGACTTCCTTCGGCGTCCAGAGCCGCGTCCGCCAGGCCCGCGAGCTGACCAAGGCCGCCGGTCTCAGCGGCGTTCCGGCGATGGTGGTGCATGGCCGCTACCAGGCGATCACGCCGGGCACCTACGGCGAGCTGATCGTGCTCCTCGATCAGCTGATCGACGGCGTGCGCGCCGAAACCGGACGCAAGTAGGCAGCGGTGCGCGTCTTCATCACCGGTGCTTCGAGCGGCATCGGCGCGGCGCTGGCCCGTCACTACGCGCAGGCCGGCGCCACCCTGGGTCTGGCGGCGCGTCGCCAGCGGCAACTCCTGGACCTTGCCGCGGAACTTCCCGCAGGACTTTCCGGCACCCACGCCTGCTATGCGCTCGATGTCGCCGACGCGGCGGCGCTGCAGGCTGCCGCGGCGGATTTCATCGCGCGCTGCGGCTGCCCTGAGATCGTGATCGCCAATGCCGGCGTTTCGGTCGGCACCCTGGCCGACGATGCCGGCGACCTGCCCGCCTTGCGCCGCGTCTTCGAGGTCAATGTAATCGGCATGGCGCAGACCCTGCAGCCCTTCATCGCCGCGATGAAGGCGCGCGGCAGCGGGCGCCTGGTCGGCATCGCCTCGGTCGCCGGCATCCGCGGCCTGCCGGGGGCCGGCGCCTATTCGGCCTCGAAGGCGGCGACCATCGCCTACCTCGAAGCCCTGCGCGGCGAACTGCGCGGCAGCGGGGTCAAGGTCGTCACCATCGCGCCGGGCTATATCGCGACGCCGATGACGACCGCAAATCCCTACCCGATGCCCTTCCTGCTGCCGGCCGACGCAGCGGCGCGGCGCTTTGCCCGCGCCATCGAACGCGGCAGCAGCTACACGGTGATTCCCTGGCAGATGGGCGTGGTGGCCAAGCTGCTGCGCCTGCTGCCCAATCCGCTGTTCGATGCCCTGTTCGCCCGCGCCGGCAGGAAGCCGCGCGGCCTCGACTTGTGATGCCGGTCGACGCACTTGGGCGCGAACATCCGCCACATGACGGCGTGCCGCGCATCGTCAGCCTGGTGCCGAGCCTGACCGAGCTGGTCTGCGACCTCGGCCTCGCCGACTGCCTGGTCGGCCGCACCGGCTTCTGCGTGCATCCCCGCGATCTGCTGCGCCGCGTGCCCAAGGTCGGCGGCACCAAGGACGTCAAACTCGATGTGCTGCGCCGACTGGCGCCCACCCACGTCATCGCCGACATCGACGAGAACCGGCGCGAGGCGGTGGAGACCATCATGGAATTCGTGTCCCATGTCGTCGTCGTGCATCCGCGAACCGTGGATGACAACCTGGCCCTGTATGCGCTGCTGGGTGGCATCTTCCGTCGCGACGCCCAAGCTGAGCGACTCGTCGCGGACTTCGCCGCGGCGCGCCGGGAACTCGCTGCGGCGAGCGCCGCGCTGCCGCGCGAGGCCGTGCTCTATCCGATCTGGCGCGAGCCCTGGATGACGGTGCGGCGCGACACCTATATTTCCTCGATGCTGGCAGCCGCGGGCTGGGACACGCTGCCGGCCGACGCCGAGCGACGCTTTCCGCCGTTCGCATGGGATGCGCCCTGGTTCGCCGATGTCGACCGCGTGCTGCTGCCTTCGGAACCCTACGCCTTCAGCGCACGCGACGCGGCCGAAGTTGCCGCGCTGGCGCGGCGGCCGGTGACCCGCATCGACGGCGAGATGGTCTCCTGGTACGGCAGCCGCGCGATTCTCGGCCTGCGCTATCTGGCGGAACTGCGGCGGCAGGTGGCTTGAGGGGGCCGTCAGCGCGCGGGTGAATCCGCCGCCGCGCCGCCCAGCCGCGCGATCTGGCGGCCGTCGCGATACACGCGCAGTTCGCGTGCGGCGAAGGGCTGCCACGGCCCGTCGCTCAGCGGCTCGGTGGCGATGATGACCTGGCGTCCGGACTCGTCGTCGAGTTCGAGGCCATGCAGCCGGTCATGGCCGTAGGCAATCAGCTCCTGGCCGTCGGAGAGCAGGAAATTGAACTTGCCCAGCGCCGCGATCTTTTCCGTAAGCTGCGCCAGGCGGGCCAGCCACGCCGGCCGCTGCGCCTGCCCGTAGGCCTCGGCGATGCCGGTCAGCAAATGGCAGAAGGCATATTCGGAATCCGTCTCGCCGTCCGGCAGGCACAGCGGCCCGGTGGTCTGCCAGGCGATGACCTCGGGCACCATGCCGTTGTGCGCGAAAACCCATTCCCGATTGCAGCAGGCATGGATGAAGGGATGGGTGTTGAGCATGCCCGGCACCGGCGGGTGCCGCGCCTTGCGCACATGGGCGATGGCCAGGCGGGTGCTCAGCTCGCCGGCCACGCGCGCGAACTGCTCGCTGCGAAAGCCCGGTTCGGAAGACTTGGCGAGGCGGGCGACGCCCTCATGCCAGGAGGCGACGCCCCAGCCGTCCGGGTTGTCGGCCGTGCCGCCGCCGCGCTGGCGAAACGGCGTCAGCCAGCGGCCCAGGCTCTGCTCGCGCTCGCTGCTATAGCCGAACAGTTCGCACATTGCACAATTCCCTCGCCGCGCATATCACGGCGCCGGGTAATCCCTCTGGCATAGCGGCCCCGCCACCGGATTAGCCACGCTTTGCGCGATGGCGGCGACCAGCTCATGCACCTCCTCGACGGAAAAGTGCGCGAACAGGCGGCGCGCATGGCGCGCCGGAATCCTCACCACGCCGGGCTGGCCGTCGGGCAGCGTGATGGCGACGGCCATCAGCGCCAGCGCCTGGTCGCCATCGGCGGCTTCGACCAGGTCGCGCTGCGCTTCCATCAGCGTCGTGTACTCGTCTTCTATGGTTTCCTCGATCTCGTCGTCCAGATCGTCGGCCAGGGCCACGACGAAACCCTCCATCGCATCGGCCCGCAGCTCGTTCGGAATGCCGCAAGCGGCGAGGAAGCCGACGAAGCGGTCGCGCAGTGCCGCGTCGAAGAAGATGTATTCGTTGCTCATGCCAAGGCCGGCGCCGTGCGCTTGTGGCGCGAATGGCCGCAAGGCGTGGAAAGGCTTTCGCTCATCATGTGCTCCTCGTTTGCCCGATTTCCTGGTTTTCCCGGCGAAGTGCCTGTCGATGCAAACGGCAAACAGCCCGATCGACAGCGGCGTGAAGTCTTCCGCAATGGGTGGTGGCGAGAAGTCTAGCAGCACTCGCGCCACCGGCAACCCGGTTCGCCGAAGCGCCAGCGCCGACTTTCGGCCGGCCCGCAGGGCGGAATTGCGGGCGATCAGTTAAATCAATTCCTGAACACGAACGCAAGAGAGTATGTTCGGATCATCCAGCCTGATGCCCGTCCCGCCAATGCCGGCGCGACGGGGCGTCAAATCCTCGGTCTGCTGCGTCATTCCAGTATCGGCAGTGGCAATCACGCCTGAATCTGCCGCCCGCGAATCAATGCATTGCTCATGGCGGCGCAATGCGTCCGTCTGCAACGAAAGCCTGAACGAGGAGTAGCGAAATGGAAAAGCCACGGCGCAGTCGATCAAGAGCATGGCCGGTCTCGCCCGCGGCCCTCGCGCTGGCCGTCGGGCTGGCGGGCTGGGGCGCGGCGGCACTGGCGACCAATAATCCCATTCCAGGCGTCGATATCATCGTCAAGAAGGATCCCGGTGGCATTGTGGCCTCCACCCCGACGAACAAGGATGGGACTTATCAATTCATCGGGCTGGCGCCGGGAAAATATGACTTGTCTGTCGCCGGCCAGCGCGTACAAGCGATCACCGTTGGTGCAAATCGCAGCATCCGCGGCAGCTTGACGAGCAACGATGATGGCACGGCATCGGTCACCGTCGGCGACCGCAAACCTGTCGTGCTCAGAGGTCTGGTCACAGCCACCGTCAGCGATAGCGATCGGTATGGCAAGAAACGCACTGCCGACCCCACACAGGATGGAGGAGACACCCCGGGCAAGAAGCAAAACTCCAAGGGCGTGGTTACTCTCGTAAGGGGAACGGCTCCCCGCCCAGGCGAAGGGAAGCCGGACGGGCCGCCCGGCGTCAGCGACGCCAACACCCCCTTGGCGCAGGTATCAACAACCCGAGGGCGGCTTGAAAGGCCTGATGAGCCATTTGCTCCCCGCATGGGCGGAGGGAAGCCGGATGAGTCGCCTCGTGTCATGGACGAAACCAACAGCGCGATGGGGCAGGTATCAACAACTCGAGGACGGCTTGAAAAGCCTGATCAACCCTTGCAACCGGGCATATCGGATCAAGGCTCGAGCGGCGGTCTTAGCTCCTATGATCGCGCCCCTCCTCCAGGCGATTCGGCTGGGAATGGGAATCCGCCGGGCCGTGCGGAGCTGGCGGTTTTTCTCGTCAGGGCAATGCTGATGGCGGACGCCAAGGGCGAACCCGCAGGACAAGTCAAATCAGTGTCCGGGCAGAGTGCGCCAGATGGCGCGTTTGTCTTTGCAGGCTTGTCGCCGGGGAACTACGTGGTTGAAATAGTCGATGCGGCCGGAAAAGTTGTCGGTACCAGCCCGGCGCAGAGCGTTGCTGCCGGTGGGCGTCTCAGCGGCAGGATCGGTCAGTCCGAGCGTGGCGGGGGCTACGGCGCCTTCTTCACATCCACCGGGGTGCCAATACGTCAGAACGCATCAGCGGACAAACCCGCCAGATCGACAGTTGCTGCAAGCGACGCGGCCGCGAATCCTGCTGGCGGGTTTGGCCAGGGCATGCCCGGCAGTCCCGGCTTTGGTCCCGCTATCGGCGGCTTGAATGGTCCCGCTCCCGGCATGATGAGTCCTCCCGGTCTTGGGCCCGGCGCTCCCGCCATGAGCGGTTCCATGGGGGCCATGGGCGGTCGGACGGGCCCCATGGTGGGTGGCGGCGCGATGGGGCGCCCTTAGCCAAGTCATTCGGCCCCTATGCGCGGCAGCGCACGGACGGCCGGTCTGGCCTGGATAGCATTGGGGCGAGGTTCTGGTGTGATCAGTGCCTAAACGGGAGCATAAGGGAGTATCGTCGCAACTCCTGCCTGACGCTCGTCCCGCCAAGGTCGGCGAGATGGGGTGTCGATTCCCTGTCTGCAATTCCATCCCGGTGTGGGAAGCGGCATTGCGCGCCTGAATCTGCCGGTATTTTTGCGATTCATAATTAAATGACAAGGAAATGCCGATGCGAATCAGTTCCCACCAAGCCGGATCAATTGCACTCTTCGCTGGACTGCTTGCCGTACTGGCCGGCCCGGCTTGCGCCGAGGTCACCTTGAATGCGGGTGCCCGACTGTCGAACGACAGCAATGTCAACGGCTCCCCCGATACGCCGACCAAGGCGAATCAGCTCAGCGACAACTTCCTTTCGCTGAGCGCGTCCGCCGTGTATTTCAAGCCGCTGGACGATGCGCAAACCAATTATTTCATCGCCCAGGCCGGCGCGATGACGGCCAACTACAACAAGTTCGACAACCTCAACAGTTCCATGCTGATGGCGAGCGCGGGGTTCTACCGGCAGCTGTCGCCGACCTGGTCCGGTCAGATCATGGGGCGCGGCTTCCGCCGCGACACCCGGCAAAGCGAACGCGATTCCAATGGCGTCGGCGCAAGCCTTGAAATCAAGAAGCAGCTGAACCAGACCTTGTGGCTCAAGGGGCTTGCCGACTACGAGGACAACAAGGCCAATCTCGCGTCCTTCAGTTACACCGGCGCGACCTACGGCCTGAACCTGGGCTACCTGCCGCGCCCCGATACCTTCGTCAACCTGGGCTACAGCCACTCCGCGCGCGATTTCAAAAGCGTCGTGACGTTCAATACCACGACGCAAACCCTGTTCGCCGAGGTCACCGAGCGGATGTCGAAGAACTGGTACCTCAACGGCGGCTACGCCTACATGAAGAACGATTCGAACTTCGCCGGAACGGCTTACACCAACCACGTCCTGTCGCTTGGCGTGAGCTTCAGTTATTGACTTATTGCATGGCTTCCATGCCTCGTTCGTTTCGCGGCGACAGTAGGCAAAGCCTCTTGCAACCGAGATTCAACTCCAGTCACAGGAGATTCAAATGAAGTTCAGTCCTGCAATTGCGCTAATCGCATATGCCTTGCTCTCGATGGGTGCGGCGGCAGCCGCGGATCAGCCGGAGCCCAACCAGACCGGGGCTGCCCCGCCGCCCGCTCAGCCAGCACCCCCTGTAGGCTTTGGTAGCGGAACCGGCATGGGTCCGGGCGGCGGAATGGGCAGCGCCAGCAGCATGGGCGGTGGTTTCAGTGCGCCGACCAGTGGCTCCGGCAGCCAGAGCTTCGGTGGTGGATTCAATCAGCAAACTCCGGGTTCAGGCCCGTTCTCGTCCAATCCTGCACTCAATCCCGCGCTCGGAGGAGGCGGCGCCGGCGGCGCGGGAAGCCCGTTATAGCGAAATATTTGCCCTTGCCGCGAAAGCTGTTCACCGCCTGATCGGTTGAGAAAGCGACGCCCCGACCGGGGCTTTGCGAATGTAGATGATGCCGCACCGATCAAGCGAGGAGCAGCGAAATGGACCATCAGGATCCTGATTCGGTTGGCGGCGAAGGGAAGCGGGAACCCCTGTCGCGCCTGATGCTCACGCTTATCGCCGGCCTGGGCATGTCGTGCTGGGGCCCGGCTGCGTTGGCGGCCAGCGAGCCTCTGCCCAACATCAAGGTCATCGTCAGGAGCCATGCCGGCGG
Organism: Sulfuritalea sp.; assembly: GCA_023700805.1. Lineage (GTDB taxonomy): Bacteria > Pseudomonadota > Gammaproteobacteria > Burkholderiales > Rhodocyclaceae > Sulfuritalea. The sequence continues at coordinate 810 of JAMPYF010000036.1, read as the reverse complement.
CATCGAGCTGGCAACCGTGACTAACAAGGACGGGATCTACAAATTCACCGGGCTGACGCCGGGCAAATACGAGCTGACGATCGTCGGCCAGAGCGTTCAGTCGATCACCGTCGATGGCAAGCGAACCATCGTCGGAATGTTGAGACGCAACGACGACGGCACCATCGCCTACAGCTACGACACATCGCCCGGCTCTCCTGGTGTGGGGACCACGGGTACCGGTACAGTAGGCACGGGGACGGTGGGTACGGGCATCACGGGTACAGGTACGGGTACGGGCACGACAGCGGGCACCACGGGGACCGGCACGACAGGGACCGGCACGACAGGTACCAGCTCCACCAGCCACACTAGCCACACCAGCCCCACGAGTCCCACCACCACGGGCACCGATCCGACGAGTATCACCAGCCCGACGAAGCCGACGACGAGTCCCGATCCGACGGGCATTACGACGCGACCGCCCACCACGAGTCCGACGAGCCCCGACCCGACCGGCTTGACCACCAGCCCGACGAAGCCGACGACGAGTCCCGACCCGACGGGCATTACGACGCGACCGCCCACCACGAGTCCGACGAGCCCCGACCCTACCGGCTTGACCACCAGCCTGACGAAGCCGACGACGAGTCCCGACCCGACCGGCATTACGACGCGACCGCCCACCACGAGTCCGACGAGCCCCGACCCGACCGGCTTGACCACCAGCCTGACGAAGCCGACGACGAGTCCCGACCCGACCGGCATTACGACGCGACCGCCCACCACGAGTCCGACGAGCCCCGACCCGACCGGCTTGACCACCAGCCT
>JAMPYF010000004.1 GCA_023700805.1 Sulfuritalea sp. | reverse complement strand
GCCAGCGTTAGAGGCGCGCTGGCGGCCGACCGTGGATAACCCTGCGCACTGCTTACTCGACCATATAACCAAAGACGACATTCCGTTCCGATCTCCTGGACAACAACGCGCTGGCCTTACCAGCGTGGAAATTGAACGGACTACCTATAATGGGCACATAGGGTGAGTAGCGATTCTCGATAAGCGGCCACTCGGATTTCCCACCCCGAATTGTTTGCGCTGGTGAATTGATGAAGGGCCGCATTGCGCAATGTTGCTGCCGCTCAAGCAGCAAGCGTCCAATGACCGCTGAGGCCGAAGAGCACTCAATCGACAATCCATAGTGACGCAAAGCGTCGCCGCCGTCATTGAAGTAAGAAACGAAGCCCCGCCGGGGTTTCCGGAAACCTCCGATACTTCGGCAGCCACCCATCTGCACACTACCACGGCTTTGCCCATTACCGAGAGCGGCGAAAGCAAAGCCGAAACGATGACATGACCGGTCACGATTTGTTCGCCGCCCGCATTCCGAGCTTTTGCCGGCACCGAGGATAGTTGTGACAGCCCCAGAAGTCGGGCCTGCCGCCCGTTCCCTGGACAACCTTCATCTTGATGCCGCACATTGGGCATGTCGGCGTGGTGTAGTCGCCCTCGATAGCGAACGCCAGCAGCGCTTGCTGGTCGGGCTCAGGCAACCGTTTGAACATAAAGACCAGCATTTCGCCGGTAATCAACGTGATCGGATTTGCTTCTGCGAACTGTTTGGCGTCGTCCGAGAACTCGCCCGAAGCCATAAGAAAGCCCTTGGCGATCTTTTCATGCGTCATCACCCCCAGCAACTCGCGAACCGGTTTGACGCCCACGTATTTGCCACCCCATGCTTTGCACTGGACAATCGAAGTCGGTATCCCTGAGTCGTTTGAATACAGGCGAATGTCGATGCCGCCATCTGGACCGAGCGGCGTTGTTTCGCTCCGGAATCCCTTCATCTGGTAGAACTTCTGGCAGACATCTTCGAACCGCTTCCACTCGATGGTGCGCAGGAGTTCAATACTCCATTCCGTGGGCGGTGGAGCAGCGGCGCCATGATTCGCTTTCCAGGCTTCCCAAATGGGATCGTCCCCCGGCCCCGGCTGAGCGACCCGCGGAAGCCGGGAACTGCTCGGTTCCTTCCGTCCAGAGATTGCGCGGGGGTTCCACGCGGCCGTGGGCGTTTGCGACTGTTTGGCCCGGAAGGCCGACGCCGTCTGGCGCGCAAAGGACATCGCGCCAACAACAAGGAAGACTCCCGAAACAGCCCAGGCAACGCTTGAAAGCGCGGCCGTGATTGGCTTCAAGATCAGGTTCGATGCCCAGAGGGATGGCGCAATCCATTTCAAGACAACGAAAACCACAGCACTGACGACGATGCTGATCCACCAAGGCGCCATGAACAGGATTGCGAGGAGCGATTCTTCGTTTTTGCGACGGCGGGCCATGGTTATGCTTTCTTTCGCCTTCATCCGTGTCCTTGATTCCCAGTGACACAATATGGGTGATCTCAACCAACGAAGATGCGGCTTTGGATCGACATCGTCATGCGCGGTTTTCGTTGCATCCGGCATGCGTTTCCGGGATTCCGAGAAAATACCACATTCATAAGCAGTCGCGAAGACCGGATATCTCCCGAACGGTTTAGTTCTTGACCGTTGCCAAGGACGGCCCCCAGGAATTCCAGGAGCTGTTTGGCCGCGAGCGGGAGAAGTTCCAGGAGCCGTGCAAGGGTGGATGGAGCCAGGAAAGGCCGGCACTGGCGTGACCGTGACACGAGCATTAGAATTCCTTCATGTGCAATCGATACGTATCGCCAGAAGAGGCCGAGATCGAGCGTTTTTGGCACATTGGCCGCGACAGTCAACCGCGATGGTGGGCGGACGAAGTATTCCCGCGCGCGCAGGGTCCGTTCATTTGCCATGTCGGCGACGCAGCTGAGCGTAGGCTTGTTGTCGGCCAGTGGGGCTTGATTCCCTGGTTCGCAAAGTCGCGCAAGCTGACGTACTCGACCAACAATGCCCGGATCGAGCACATCGCGACCAAGGCATCCTTCAAACAGTCGTGGCTGCAGGGCAAGCGCTGCATCATCCCGGCCTGGTCCTACGACGAGCCCTGCTGGGAAACCGGGCGCAACGTGTGGTGGCGCTTCCGTCGCGCGGATGGCGTGCCCTGGGGATTGGCCGGCCTGTGGAATGCCTGGACCGACACGGAGACCGGCGAGGTGCTGCAGAGTTACACCATGCTGACCATCAATGCCGACAGCCATCCGCTGATGTCGCGCATGCACCGCCCCGACCCGAAGCTGCCACCGGACAAGCAGGACAAGCGCAGCGTCGTTGCGATCGAGTTCGGCGACGTGGATACATGGCTGCAAGGCTCCGTTGACGATGCAATGGAGTTGATGCGCGCACCGTCGGTCGATGTGATCGAGGCCGCGCCGAAGGAGTAACTGGAAACTCATAGGAACAGTGGCTAGGTCGGCTCTACCCGCTGCGTTGACGAGATTTCGTGGACGGAGGAGCTTGGTCGATAAATAATATTGGAACCTGAGCGGTCCGGCTGGCGGAGTTCACGCAGTAGGGGCAAACGCGAGGAGTTGGACTCACAGCTCTGGCGTTGGCGATCTATTTGATGGAGGCTGAGGAACGTCGTACCGCTAAGTTCGGCAACCGGCTACATTGCTGACGAAACGTGTGAGCTGTGCCAATGGCGGCAATGGCCGACCCGCAGTGCCGCGGCCGCAAGCCCGGCACGGCCGCGGCGAGCCGCGGCAAATCCTTCGCACCGCATCCGCCGCTAACAGGCGCCTATTTCACGGACATCAGGTAGCTGATGAGATTGCCTTTTTCGAAGGCGCGGCAATCGCGTTCATGGAGGTCCATGCAGTGCGCCGTGAAGTTCGCTTCCACTTTCTGGGCATCGGTGAAGCGTTCGGGGTTTGCCGAAGGCGCCAGCGGCTTAATGGGCGCCTTGGTCTGGATGTGTTTGCCTTCTTTCCGCGGGTCCTCGGTGTGGCAGCCGGAGCAGGTGAAGTCGCCCGACTGCCAGGTGCGCCGGACGAGGTAGAACTTCCGCCCGGCCTCCGCCGTGAAGGGCTGGTCCGAGACCGCTCCGCGTCCTTTCTGCTCCTTGAACTCGATCTTTGCCTGTGCGGCATAGGTCGCCAGGAGCTTGTTCATGACCGCGGACTGCTTCGCCGAAAGATTGCCGTCTGCATGAAGCGGAAGGGCGAACAAGCCGGCCAATGCCACCAAAAGGTATGAATTTTTCATAGGGCCTCCCAGGTCGATGGATTGCGTTACCGTGCGAGCGATCCATTTCATACCTTCGGGCTGCGGTGCGGGTTGACCACCATCAACAAACGCGGCGCCATCCTGCGCGGGACGATTTCCAGCCGCCCAAGAGTTGGCGCTGGCGACACGGCGTTGATCGGTTCGGGCAAGGCCCGCGCGGCGCCATTCCGGTGCTTTCCACGCCAAAGGTAGAATGCCTCTCGAACTTCCCGTGAAGCCGCGCAACGCCCGATGACATCGCCGAAAATATTGCTGACCAGGGCCTGGGCCCGCCTCAATGTGCTGTTCGGGCGCGGCCTGGTGATCTCGGTCGGTTCGATCCTGATCGTCTGCCTCGCCGTCAGCGCCGGCGCCTTCCTGTTCCTCAACACCGCGGCGCCGCGCAGCCTGACGATCAGCAGCGGCCCGGCCGGCAGCACCTTCCATCGCACCGCGGAGAAATACCAGAAGATCCTCGCCCGCGAAGGCGTCACGCTGAAAATCCTGCCTTCCGACGGCTCGACGGAAAACCTGCGCCGGCTGGCGGACGCCAAGGCCGGCGTCGATATCGGTTTCGTGCTCGGCGGCGCGGCCGGCGACAAGGAGTTCGACCAGTTGATGGCGCTCGGCAGCGTGTCCTACCAGCCGCTGATGGTCTTCTATCGCGGCGAGAAGCGCGAGCTGCTGTCGCAGTTCAAGGGAAAGCGCCTCAACATCGGCCCCGCCGGCAGCGGCCCGCATGCCCTGGCGCTGGCGCTGCTCAAGGCCAACGGCATCGTTCCCGGCGCCGACACCATGCTCGACGAGACCGATTTCGACGATCCGGGCAAGGAACTGCGCGAAGGTCGCGTCGATGCGGTGTTCCTGATGGGCGATTCGACCGCCAGCAGCGTGATGCGCAAGCTGATGCGCGACGGCGACGTGCGCCTGTTCAGCTTCGTCCAGACCGATGCCTATGTGCGCCGCGTCAGGGTTCTCAACAAGCTGCTGCTGCCGCGCGGCGGCCTCGACCTGGGACTGGACCTGCCGCCCGAGGACGTGTACCTGGTCGGCCCGACGGTGCAACTGGTGGCGCGCGAATCGCTGCACCCGGCGCTGTCCGACCTGCTGCTGGAAGCGGCGCGCGAAGTCCATGGCTCGGCCAGCCTGTTCCGCAAGCGCGGCGAATTTCCGGCGGCGCAGGAGGGCGACTTCCGCATCAGCGCCGATGCCACGCGCTACTACGCGTCGGGCAAGAGCTTCCTCTACAGCACCTTCCCATTCTGGCTGGCAAGCCTGATCGCGCGCGTGCTGGCCTTCCTGGTGCCGGTCGTGCTGCTGCTCCTGCCGGCGCTCAAGTTCGCGCCCATGATCTACCGCTGGCGCATCGAATCGCGCATCTATCGCTGGTACCAGGTGCTGCTGGAGCTGGAGCGCGAGGCCTTCAAGCCGCCGGTGGATGCCGCGCGGCGCGGGGAACTGCTGCGCCAGCTCGACCACATCGAGACCGCGGTCAACCGCATCGTGATTCCCGCTTCCTTCGGCGACCTGTTCTATGGCTTGCGCGGCCACATCAACTTCGTGCGCCAGAGCCTGCTCGCGCATCCCCCGCCCGACCAGGCCGGCACGCCGGCCTGAGACCGGAGGTGATTACAGACCGAGCGTGATGCGGGCGGTGGCGAAGCGCGCTTCGATGCGCGGGAAATGCTCGGCGAAGCTGCGCCAGTCGATGCCCATGCGCGCGCAGGACAGCAGCGACAGATTCGGCACCCTGGCGTCGTCGAAGCCCCCCAGGTCGAGCGCGTAACTGAGCACCTCGGCCACATGCACGGCGTCGGCCAGTTCGCTTTCCGGCTCGTCCTGGTCGGATACATGATGGGCGGCAATCGCGTCGGCGACGGCTTCGGGCAATTTCCACAGCCGCGCCAGCTCGCCGCCGACATGGGCGTGATCGAGCCCCAGGTACTCGCGCTCGGCCTCGACGATGTCCATGTCGCGCTCGGCCTTCAGCGTCAGCATCTGGCCGTAGGCGGCCGGATTGACGGCGAACAGCAGCAGTTGGCCGATGTCGTGCAGCAACCCGGCGGTGTAGGCGATGTCGGGGTCCAGCCCGGCCAGGCGCGCCACATCCTGCGCGCAGACGGCGACGCCGACGCTGTGCAGCCAGAGGCGATGGGCGTCGAAAGGCGGCGCCGCCTTGTAGCGGTCGATGATCGCGGTGGCGAGCGTGATGTCGCGCACGCGGCCGACGCCGAGCAGCATGATCGCCTGGCGCACCGAGGTGATGCGCCCGCCGGTGCCCAGCGCGCCGGCATTGGCGGCCGCCAGCAGGCGCGCCACGATGGCCGGATCGCTGACGATATGCGTGCTCAGGGATTCGACGCTGGCTTCCTCGTCGCCCAGCATGTCGATGATCTGCGCCACGATCTGCGGCAGCGCCGGCAACTTCGCCGCCTGTGCCAGCACCTGGTCGAGTGACAGGCGCACGCTCATGGGACTGACCTCCTCCCAGCCCCCGCCCCAAGGGCGGGGGTGACGGCGGTTCGCCGCTGCGCGGCTCCGGGTTGCGGCTGGCGCCCCTTCGGGCGGCCGTGCGGGGCGCTCATGACGCTGCGCGCCGCCGATAGTCGGCGACGGCCTCGGCGAGTTCTTCGCGGGCGGCGCTGCCGGGGCCACGGAACAAGTAGGCGACGCGGGCTGCGGCAGCGGCGATGTCGCGCTCGACCTCTCCCGCGTCGCGGGTTTCCTCCTGGGCCACGTGGATGCAGTCGATGCCGCGCTGGATCAGGTGCCGCAGCTGATCGACGTCGAGTTCCGTGCCGGCCGACAGCAATACTTCGCCATCGGCGCGGCGCACGGCCTGGGCCAGGCGCTGGCCCGGCGTCGCGGCCAGGGTGGACATGCAAATGCTGCGTTCAGCCATGAGCGAAGCTCCCGGATTCCTCGTTATCGTGCGCCGAGTCTACCCGAGGCGGCGGGCGCCGTGGCGCGCCGTCAATCGCGCAATTCGTCCACCTTCAGCAAGAGTTGGCGCTGGCGGGACGCCGAACGCGTGCCGTACACCGTGGCCGCCGACGAACTGCCGCTCTGCGCGTCGCCCGTGGCGCCGAGCTCGATCCACTCGCCGAGCCGGCCGCTGACCGTGGTGACCAGGCGCTGGACATTGACCGAACCGGGAAGCGCGCCCGGCGTGTCGTCGCGCGGGCTGATTTCGAGCGTCACGCGCTCGCCGGCAAGATGCGGGACGGCGACGAAGCCGGTGCCCAGGTCGCGCTGCACCAGGGTTTCCGACACCACCACGCCGGCCGGCGTCATCACCACCTGGCGCAAGGGCAGGATCAGGGATTCGCCGACCAGGATCGCCGCGCGTCCGCCATCGACGGTCTGCACCTGCTGCAGGCTGTCGCCCCGGCTGCGGCGGTCGGACTGGTAGACCCGGGCGCGGCCGCCGATCGCCGCGCCGTCGCCGCCGATCTCGATCCGCGCCGAGGCCCCGCCGCCGCCCGCCTCGCCGGTGCTCGTCGCGCCCTGGCGCACGCTGATCATCAGCCGCCGCAGCGGCGTATCGAGCGCGGCGACGAGCTTCCTGATCTCGGCCTGGTTGCGGCCCGAGGCGCGCAGGAACAACTGGTCGTTCCTGCCGCTCAATGTGCCGCCCGGCTCGACGAAAGGCGCCAGTTGCGGCAGCAGTTGTTCGGCGCTGCGATGCCTGAGGCTGATGATCTCCAGCGTCTGGCCCCAGGCCAGCGAACACAGCATAAGCAATGCGTAAAGAAGTCGTTTCATGCCGGACCCCGCTGACTTTATACTGCCGCCCTCCACCGTCCCGAGGAAGACCGAGAATGAAAATCGAAACCATCGCCGTGCATGGCGGTTACAGCCCCGACCCGACCACCAAGGCCGTCGCGGTACCTATCTACCAGACCACATCCTACGCTTTCGACGACACCCAGCACGGCGCCGACCTGTTCGACCTCAAGGTGGCCGGCAACATCTACACGCGCATCATGAACCCGACCACCGACGTGCTGGAAAAGCGCATGGCGGAACTCGAAGGCGGCATCGCGGCGCTGGGCGTGGCCTCGGGCATGGCGGCGATCACCTATGCGATCCAGACCATCGCCGAAGCCGGCGACAACATCGTCTCGGTCGGCACGCTCTACGGCGGCACCTACAACCTGTTCGCCCACACCCTGCCGCAGTACGGCATCGAGGTGCGCTTCGCCGACTATCGCAACCCGGAAAGTTTCAAGCCGCTGATCGACGGCCGCACCAAGGCCGTGTTCTGCGAATCGATCGGCAACCCGCTGGGCAACGTGGTCGACCTCGCCGCGCTGGCCAGGATCGCCCATGACGCCGGCGTGCCGCTGATCGTGGACAACACGGTGCCGACGCCCTACCTCTGCCGTCCCTTCGAGCACGGCGCCGACATCGTGGTCCATGCGCTGACCAAGTATCTCGGCGGCCATGGCAACAGCATCGGCGGCGTCATCGTCGATTCCGGCAAGTTCCCCTGGGCGACGCACAAGGCCCGCTTCAAGCGCCTCAACGAACCCGACGTGTCCTACCACGGCGTGGTCTATACCGAGGCGCTCGGCCCCGCGGCCTTCATCGGCCGCGCCCGCGTGGTGCCGCTGCGCAACACCGGCGCGGCGATCTCGCCCTTCAATTCCTTCCTGATCCTGCAGGGCATCGAGACCCTGGCGCTGCGCATGGACCGCATCTGCGAGAACACGCTGGCCGTCGCCAACTATCTCAAGGGCCACGCCAAGGTGAAGTGGGTCAATTACGCCGGCCTGCCCGACCACGCCGACCACGAGCTGATCCAGAAGTACATGGGCGGCCGCGCCTCGGGCATCCTGAGCTTCGGCGTCAATGGCCAGGGCGGCGGCATGGCGGCCGGCGGGCGTTTCCAGGATGCATTGAAGCTGGTCACGCGCCTGGTGAACATCGGCGACGCCAAGAGCCTCGCCTGCCATCCGGCCAGCACCACGCACCGCCAGCTCTCGGCCGAGGAAATGAAGAAGGCCGGCGTCACCGAAGACATGGTGCGCCTGTCGATCGGCATCGAGCACATCGACGACATCAAGGCCGACCTGGAGCAGGCGCTGGCGGCGGTTTAAGGGACGTTACGCCTGCCCCATCCCCTCCCCGACCCTCCCCTTGAAGGGGAGGGAGCAGAACCTCCTCCCCCTTCAAGGGGGAGGCCGGGAGGGGGATGGGGTAGCAACGGGGGTAGCAACGGGCGTATCACCCTGCAACGCCGCCCAGATCACCTCGACCACCGCATCCATCTCCTGCAACACCTGGTTGTTCCAGAACCGCAGGACACGGAATCCGGCCTCGTGCAATCGTCCGTCGCGCAACTGGTCCCGTTCATTCTCCAGATGCTGCCCGCCATCCACTTCCACAACCAACTGTTTTTCCAGGCAGACGAAGTCCAATACGTAGTCCAGGAACGGATGCTGACGGCGAAACTTGCATCCCGCAATCTGGCGACCGCGCAAGCGTTGCCATAAGCGGATTTCGGCGTCGGTCATGTTCTTCCGCAGCTTTTGCTGAAGATGACTGTCGATGATGGAGTGGTTTGTTTGGGCTTTCATCCTGACCCCATCCCCTCCCCGACCCTCCCCTTCAAGGGGAGGGAGCAAAGCGCCGCTGCGACCCGCGGCGGGGGCAAGACCCCTCCCCCTTCAAGGGGGAGGCTGGGAGGGGGATGGGGTGCCACGACAGGTGTTCCCCTTCAGGTAATCACCGTCGGCCGCTCGCGCCCGCTGCGCTGCCTGAGTTGCGAGATCTCGTCGGCGATCGCGATCAGCGCCGCCAGGCTGAGTTGCGCGTCGACCTGCTGGCGCGCCGGGTCGGCTTCGTAGGCTTCGAGGTAGAGGCGCAGCGTGGCGCCTTCGGTGCCGGTGCCGGAGAGGCGGAAGACGATGCGCGAGCCGTCGTCGAAGACGATGCGCAGGCCCTGGCCGGTGGACAGGCTGCCGTCGATCGGATCGGTGTAGCTGAAGTCGTCGCAGAACTTCACCGTGTAGTCGCCGAAACGCCGCCCCGACAGGTCGCCGCAGCGCTCCCTGACCTGCGCCATGATGCCGTTGGCAATGTCGAGCGGCAGGCCCTCGTAATCGTGGCGCGAATAGACGTTGCGGCCGTATTCCGCCCAGTGCCGATGCAGAATCTCTTCGACCGGCATCCTGCGCCTGGCCAGGATGTTGAGCCAAAACAGCACGGCCCAGAGCCCGTCCTTTTCGCGCACGTGGCTGGAGCCTGTGCCGAAGCTTTCCTCGCCGCAGAGCGTGACCTTGCCCGCATCCATCAGGTTGCCGAAGAATTTCCAGCCGGTCGGCGTCTCGTAACAGGGCACGCCGAGCTTTTCGGCGACGCGGTCGGCCGCGGCGCTGGTCGGCATCGAGCGCGCGATGCCGGCAATGCCTTGGGCATAGCCGGGCGCCAGCGTGGCGTTGGCCGCGATGACGGCGAGGCTGTCGGAAGGCGTGACGAAGAAATTGCGGCCGAGGATCATGTTGCGGTCGCCGTCGCCGTCGGAAGCGGCGCCGAAATCGGGCGCCGGGGTGGCGGTAGCGGTGCCGTACATGATCGCCACCAGCTGGCCGGCATAGGTCAGGTTGGGATCGGGATGGCCGCCGCCGAAATCCGCCAGCGGCACGCCGTTGATCACCGAACCGGCCGGCGCGCCGAGGCGCCGTTCGAGTATCTCGTGGGCATAGGGGCCGGTCACCGCGTGCATCGCGTCGAAACACAGGCGGAAGCCGCCGGCAAGCATCTCGCGGATCGCGGCGAAATCGAACAGCGCTTCCATGAGTTCGGCGTAGTCGGCCACCGGGTCGATGACCTCGACCTGCATCGCGCCCAGCGCATGCGTCCCCGGCCGGTCGATCGGCACGTCGGGCGCTGCGACGATGCGGTAGCTGCCCAGTTCGCGGCTGCGGGCGTAGATCGCGTCGGTGATCTTCTCCGGCGCCGGGCCGCCGTTGCCGGTGTTGTACTTGATGCCGAAATCGCCCGCGGGGCCGCCGGGGTTGTGGCTGGCCGAAAGAATGATGCCGCCCAGGCATTGGTATTTGCGGATCACGCAGGACGCCGCCGGCGTCGAGAGTATGCCGCCCTGCCCCACCAGGACGCGGCCGATGCCGTTCGCCGCGGCCATGCGCAGGATCACCTGGATCGCCTCGCGGTTGTAGTAGCGCCCGTCGCCGCCCAGCACCAGCGTGCTGCCGGGCGGCGCAGCGACGCAGTCGAACACCGCCTGGACGAAGTTCTCCAGGTAGTGCGGGGTCTGGAACACCGCGACCTTCTTGCGCAGGCCCGAGGTGCCGGGCTTCTGGTCGGCGAAAGGCGTCGTGGCGACGGTATGGATGTTCATTTGCGTCCTCCCTTGTTCTTGTTGGCCGCGTCCTGCATGGCCAGGGTTTGCAGGCCGCGCAGGACGGCGGCGCGCAGGCGCGCGATGGTTTGCTCTACCGGCGCATTGGCCGATACCTCGAGGCCGAGTTCGCGCGCGATGCGGTTGATGCGTGCCGGGTCCAGCGGCAGCCCGCCGGCGTCGATGGCCGCGATCACCTCCTTGCCGGCCTGCAACTCGCGCGGCAGCTTCGGTCGCCGGCGCAGCCAGGACTTCAGCGTCCGTAGCAGGCGGGCCGCCGGCATCCTATAACCAGCGCTGCATCGAATAGCCGCCGACCAGCGGGCGCTGCAGGGCGGCGCTGGCGATCTGCCGGCCCCACTTGAATTCCTTGAACAGCACGATGAAGCGCCACATGTCGCGCAGCACCAGGCCGCGCTCGCGCCAGGAGAGTTTCATCAGCGCTTCGGGAAAGTCCGCCTCGTGCGGCCGCTCGAAGGCGATCTTCAGCGGGTTCCACTGGTCGCTGCAGCGGCGCACCTCGGAGGCGATCATCTTGCGGTAGATCTCCTGCATCGGCCGGTTGCGGCGCTGCGCCTCGACGATGGCCTCGCCCGAGATCGCGCCCGAATGCAGCGCGCAGCTCATGCCCTCGCCGATCATGTTGAGAAAGCCGGCGGCCTGCCCGGTGACCAGCACGTTGCCCTTGCCGAAGACGTAGCGGTTGATCAGCGAAGGCCCGAAGTTCTCGGCGCAGCCTTCGTGATCGTCGTCGGCCGGCTTGAGCTGCACGCCGTGCTTGTCCCTGAGGTATTGCTCGACGACCTGATGCTTCTTCGCGAAGTTGTCGCCGCGCTTGAAGCCGACGCCGACGATCTGCCGCCCGTCGCGCGCGTGGCTCCATGTGTAGTGGCCGAGGCCGGGGTGGAACCAGAAATGGAAGTAGTCGGGCGAGAGCGGACAGTCGATGATCTCGTGGAATTTCTGGCCGACGAAGAACCAGGGAATCTGCTTCGTGTAGTCGGGATAGACGGCGCGCACCACCAGCGAACTCGGGCCGTCGGCGCCGATCACCTGGCGCGCGCGGTATTCGACCGGCGCGCCGTTCTGCCGGGCGTGCACCAATACGTGGTCGCCCCGGTCCTCCAGCCCGGCAAACGAGGTCTGGTCGTGCACCTCGGCGCCGCTGCGCTGGATCGCCCAGTGGTCGGAATACTTGCGGTGCAGGTGCGGCGTGGTGCCGTGGAAGAAATCCATGGGCATGGAAACCATGCTCGGGAAATGGAAGGTCACGCCGCGGCAGGCGGTCGGCTCGTGCAGGGTTTCGCGCGGCAGCGGGCCGAAATTCTCCAGCAGGAAGCGATGCCCGCGCGGCGACAGGATGCCGCTGCAGATCTTGTGGCGCGGCAATTCCTTGCGCTCGAGGATGACGGTCTCCAGCCCGGCATCGACCAGCCGCTTGGCGGCGGCGGCGGCCGCCAGGCTGGCACCGACGATCACGACATCAACATTGCGCATGCGGTGTTTCCTTGTGGACCAGCTTCAATCTTGCGCCAATTCGGCGAGGTGCAGCACCGGAATGTCGCAGACGCGCTCGAAGGGGGCGCGATCGGCGAGGCTCTCGACCACGATGCGATGCGGCGTGCGCCCCTGCAGCATCCAGCGCGCCTGCGCCACGTCGGCGTCGGCCAGTGGCCCGGTGATGCGCGGCAGGGCCGGCGTCAGGGCCGGCAGCGCGATGCGCTGCAAATCGAGATTCAGCGCGCAGCCGGTCTCGGCCTGCAGGCGGTCGTAGTAGGCGACCAGGCGCTCATAGTCGGCATGGTAGGCGCGCGGCTCGATCACGTAAAAGTCGGTGCTGGCGATACGGCGACGAATCGGCATCAGGCTGGCCAGCGCCGCGCCCAGGCTTTGCAGCCGCGCGCCGGGCAGCCAGTGGCGCAGTTGGCGCAGCAAGAGGCCGTCGCCGACCGCCAGCGTGCGCCCATCGAGACGATCGAGGAAGCGCCGGCGCCGCGCGGGCGCAATTTCGCCGCCGGTTTCGAGTGCCAGCGCAATATCGGCGCCGTCATCCGTGGCGCAGGCATAGCCGAGCAGCGCCCTGACGCGCGCCAGCAGCACGGGATGCGCGCGCAGGGCCGGGCCGGGCAGGAACAGCGCGCCGGCCGCAGGCGCCTCGGCGGCGGCCGCCGCCAGCGCGAACTTGGCCTGCAGCGCGTCCAGTGCCTGCCGGTAAGGCAAGGCGGGCGACAGATGCTGCCGCAGTTCCATGACCATGGCGGACAGGTCGATGCCTTCGGGGCAGACGGGATCGCAGGCGCCGCACAGCGAGCAGGCTTCCAGCGGCGCCGTCAGTTCGGCCGCGGTGGCGCCGCACTGCCGGGCTTTGGCCAGGCCTTCGGGGCTGAAGCGCGGATCGCGGTGCTGGCGCCACATCGGGCACACCAGCCGGCACAGGCTGCAGCCGCTGCAGCGCGCATGGTCGAGGGAGGGGGCGGCCATCAGAAAATCACGTCGCGGTTGAGGATCATGGCCGGATCGGCGCGGCGCTTCATGGCGAGATGCTTGTCCACCAGCGCATCGCCGAAGATGCGCCGGATATAGCCTTTCATCATGCCGCCGAAGCGGTAATAGCTGGCGCCCAGATCGACGCCGATGTCATAGATCGCGTTCTTGAAGGCCTGGAAATGGTCGCGGCTATAGACCTCGCCCTCGATCATCGGCTCGAACTCGCAGCCATAGGCCCAGTCTTCGGCGCCGGGCGGGACGCAGGACATTTCGTAGTGCGGCCGGTGCTCGGGCCGCAGCTTGATGCCGACGCAATACAGCGTGTAGTGGGGAAAGAATTTGCGGCAGACCGCGTTGCCGCGCTCCACGGCTTCGATGAACTTGTCGGCCGGGGTCGCGAGATCGGGGATCACCATGTTGCGCGAACCCCAGTGCTTCCAGACCGCGCGCGAAAACACCACGGTACGGTCGTGCATCTTGCCCTCGCGCATGTACTCCGGCCGGCGGAATTCGGGAAACACCGCCTGTTTGCGCCGCAGCAGGTAGAGCGCCTCGCCGGCCTTCCAGGGGCGCAGCGCGTAGTGCCCGAGCATGCACAGCGCGAAGCCGAATTCGCCATGGCCGCGCAGCCGCGCTTCCCAGTTGGCGCGAAACGCCGCCTCGCGCTCGTCCGAATCGAAGGCCACCAGCAGATTCACCGCGCAATCCATGATGGTGAGGATGCCCGAGTAGTCGCTGGCATCGTTGCGGTCCAGCATCTGCAGGTCCTCGATCGCGGTGGAGAGCGAGGAATAGTAGTAATAGTGCATGGACAGCGGCGTGTAGGGACGCACGCGCAGCGTCGCCTCGGTGATCACGCCGAACTGGCCGTAGCCGAGGATCACGCGCTGGAACAGCTCGGCATGCTCGCTGTCCGAGCATTCGACGATCTCGCCGGTCGGCGTCACCACTTGCAGCGAGACTGCTTGGTCGGCGCTGCAGCCCAGGCGCGCCGAATTCACGTCGATGCCGCCGACGCCCAGCGTGCCGCCGACCGAGGAGGTCAGGTTGAGCGGCGCCGAGAGGTAGTCCAGATTCTCGCGGCGCAGCTCCTCGGCCAGGCTGTGCCAGTAGATGCCGGCCTCGACGCGCACCGTCAGCGCCGGCGCGTCGATCGCCAGCACCCGGCTCATGCCGGTCATGTCGAGCAGCACGCCGCCGTAGGCCACCGATTCGCCCTCGGTGGTCAGGCCGCCGCCGCGCACCGTGACCGGCACCCGGTGCGCCTGCGCCGCCTTGAGCAGCGCCGCGACCTCGCCGGCATTGCGCGCGACCACCACGCCATGCGGCTGGCCGTAGGCGGTGCCGCCGGCGTCGGTCGCATACACGCCGCAGGCGGCCCTGCCCTCGGCGAGTTCGACACCGGCCGCGCCCAAGTCGGCGACGAAAGCCTGCCAGCCGGCGCCGTTCCAGCGCGCCGGATTGGTCTGCTGGCGTTTGATGCCCTGCAGCGCATCGGGGGCGACCGGGCAGGGGCCGACGGTGCCGGGTTCAACGGGGAGGATTTTCAACAAAGGAGTCCTGGTGGGTGCCGGAGGCGAATAATACCCCGCTGCGCAAGTGCCAACACCCGGCCTGCCGCGCAGACAGGCGGATCGCACAAGCCAGCCCAACCCCCGGGGCCGGGAGCCAATTGACGGCCATCCACGACGGCTTGCCATGTGTCCTCATTATGGGTACAGTTGTCACCTATACAGTTACATACAAACAAGGAATCGCATGACCCTCGCACTCTTCGGCAAAACCCGACTCGCGGCGCTTTCGGCGCTGTTCGGCGAACCGGGACGCGCCTTGCACCTGCGGCAGATCGCACGGGAAGGGGGCGTCCCGCCGTCGGCCATGGCGCGCGAACTGGACGCCCTCGTGGCCGCCGGCGTCGTGGAGGAAGCCCGGCAGGCCAATTTGCGCTTGTTTCGGGTCAACGCGGCAAACCCGCTGGCGGCACCGTTGCGCGAACTGGTCGCGGCGATGCTCGGCACCCGGCCGGCCAAACCATCGGCGCAGGCGGCGCCTGCCGCCGCTATGCGCAAGAGCCGCCAGCTTGAGCTCTCCGCGCCTTTCGACTGGTCCAATCCGCAAATTCCCGACGATGCGCTGATCGCGAAGACTGCCGCATCGCTCCGCTTCGAGGATGTGGCCCGGCTCTGCGCCCATTACGGCATCGACCGGGTGCGCTCCGTCGTCGCTGCGCGCGTCGCCGATCCGCTGCCGCGCGCCATCCTCGAAAGGCAACTGCGCAACATCGAGGCTGCCGGCGTCGATCCCATCCATGAGCGCGCCGCTTAAGACCAAATTTTTGCCGCCCCCGACCCGAGCCCTGTTCAAGCGGCTGAAGGGCGAGGCGCTGCTGGAGAACATGCTTCTGGTGGGCGGCTCCGCCCTGGCCTTGCAGATCGGCCATCGCCTGAGCGAAGACCTCGACTTCGCCACTCTGGAGTCCAAACTGCCCGCCGCCCGGCTCGATGCCCTGATGGCGGCGCTGGAGGCGGAAGGCCGCCATGTGTCGTTGCTGACGCCCCAAAGCCAGATCGAATCCTTTCGCATCAACAGCGGCCGAAAGCTGCTGAATTACGCCAGGGATTACGTCGTCGACGGCGCCAAGCTCACCTTTTTCGCCCGCGGATCGTCGGCGCCGCCGAACCAGTTGGCCTGGCTCGCGCAATCGCCGAAATCATCCAGTGGCAAAGATGGCTTCGCCGTCCTCGGGCTGGCTGGCTTGTTTGCCATGAAAGCGCTGGTACTGGCCGACCGCGCCCGCTCGCGCGACCTCTTCGATCTCATGGTGCTGATCCGCGACCACGGCTTCAGCATCGACGAGGCCTTGCGCCTGGCCGGCACCCTGGCGCCGATAGAGAAGCGCGACATCGAACGCCACAAGGCCGTCATGACCGGCGCCATTCCTCTCGATGCGGAGGACGAGGGCTTCGACAGCATCGGCCTCGCGGTCGGCATCGAGGACATCTATGCGTTCTTCGGCGGCGAAGTCGATCGCTACGAACGCGCCGTCGCCCGCGCCTTGTTTCCGCGGAAATAGCGACGGTCCCCGCCAGCGCCGTATCGCCAGCGCCAACTTCTTACGCCGCGCCGCAAAGATCAAGGCGATTGAAGGGAAAGATCGCGAGGCCAAAACGAAAAACCCGCAAGGCCTTGAAGGCTTGCGGGTTTTCGATGAAACGTTGGCGGAGTGGACGGGACTCGAACCCGCGACCCCCGGCGTGACAGGCACAAATTCTTATACTCTCGTATGCGCCTATTGACGGTGCTTTTGAAGATCAATAGCATGGCGAAGAGTGGTTTCGGGAACAAAACGGGAACAGTGAGATATAAAAATGGCGACGCTCAAACAGCGCACATCAGGGTGGTGGCAAGCGGTTATCCGTCGCAAGGGACAACCACTCCAAAGCAAGACATTCGCGAAGAAGATCGATGCCGAAGCTTGGGCGCGCGACGTGGAAAACAAGATGGACCGGTCAGTGTTCGTTGATCGATCCCTGGCTGAATCTACCACCTTCACAGATGCAGCCAGCCGCTACGTCAAGGAAGTACTACCGAGCAAGCGCAGCGGCGACCGGGATAAGTACCGACTCAAATCCCTGACCGAAGAATTTGGACAGTACTCCCTGGCGACCATCACACCATCGATGATTTCCACTTTCCGCGACAAGCGTCTGGCGCTTGGCCTTTCGGCACAGTCGGTAGTCCACGATATCAACATGATGTCGCGAATATTCAAAACAGCGGTGCTCGATTGGGGTATCCCGCTGGCAAGCGTCCCGACGAGCTTGGTTCGCAAACCAGCGGTCAGCAATGCAAGGACACGAAGACTTTTCGCCGATGAGGAGATCCGGCTGCTGGCTGCCATCGATAAGGGAGAAAACCAGTGGGTCAGGCCAATCGTCATACTGGCCATCGAAACCGCAGCGCGTCAAAGCGAACTCTTGTCGATGACCTGGAAGGACGTTGATCTGAAAAGGCGTATCGCTCGATTGCGCGGCGCCGATGGACGGGAGCTCAAAAACAAGGACACATTCCGCGACGTGCCGCTGTCATCGAGAGCGGTAAAGGTGCTTGATGCACTGCCCAAAACATTGCGCGGACCAGTCTTCCCTATAACGGCCGAAGCGTTCAAGCAATCCTGGCAGCGCGCTGTGAGACGCGCCCGACTGAAGTACGAGCAAGAGACACTGCTTTCCCGCCTCATCGCCCGCGGCCTTTCGGAGAAGGAGGCAATAGCGGAAGCGAGAAAAGTGCTTGTCCTGGGCGGCCGCAAACCGAACAAACCCACCCCGCCACGAACGGAAACTCTAAAGATCACCGCTGCATTGGCCGACGACCCGCTTTTGGTTAATCTTCATTTTCATGATTTGCGACACGAGGCAACGACACGACTGGCCGAGAAGTTGCAGATTCACGAATTGATGAAAGTCATCGGCCACAAGAGCACAAAAATGCTCGCTCGCTACTATCACCCTCGCGCTGAAGACCTGGCGAAGAAACTGGGATAGGGACTTGCGCGCGAGAGCAATGAGGCCTCACTGAGTGCCGGCAGACAAGATGGAGGCAATCAGTTCTGACGAGAATCCAAGAAGCGCTTGCCACGAAGAGATGTGCTGGGCCGAAAGCCGGTGTGTGGACATTATTGCTGCCTCCCTGCGGGAACTTTCGCGCCAAATGTAAGAAATCGGCATCTGCGTCGACCAACAGGCATGTCCAGGCAGAGCCAACCCATGCGCGAACCGTCGCCGCCCGCAAGCCATGCGCGTATGCTGCGCCGCCTGCTCGGCTGCCTTGCCATAGTCGCCGCGTTGATTCCTTTGCCCGCAACAGCGCAGGAGATGAACGGCTTCGACCTGAAAGGTTCGCTGATCCCCGTCGAGCAGATCCTTTCCGGTGGGCCGGACAAGGACGGCATTCCCTCGATCGACAAACCGGATTTCGTCTCGGCCGGCTTCGCAGCCTTTCTGCGTAACGAAGACCAGGTGCTGGGTCTGGTCAGAGGCGCGACGGCGCGCGCCTATCCGTTGCCCATCCTCAACTGGCATGAAGTGGTGAATGACCGCTTCGGCAAGGATCCGGTGGTCATCACCTTCTGTCCGCTGTGCGGCACCGGCGTCGCTTTCGATGCACGCATTGCCGGCCGCGAGTTGAGCTTCGGCGTCTCCGGCCTGCTCTACAACAGCGATGTGCTGCTCTACGACCGGCAAACGAATTCCCTCTGGTCGCAACTGCTCGGCCAGGCCATCAGCGGTCCGCTCAAGGGACAGCGCCTGACCATGCTGCCGCTGACTCACACCAGTTGGGCCGACTGGCGCAAGGCGCAGCCGGCGACGCAGGTGCTGTCGACCAACACCGGTACCGCGCGCCCCTATCTGCGCAATCCCTACGAAGGCTACGAGAAGGACGAGGACCTGATGTTCCCGGTGCAGTTTCGCGCCGCCGGCTTCCACCCCAAGGAACGCGTGCTGGGCATCAAGGTCGGCGGGCGGAGCAAGGCCTATCCCTTTGTCGAACTGGGCAAGACCGCGGGCGAGTTCCGTGATCG
This sequence comes from Sulfuritalea sp., assembly GCA_023700805.1. Taxonomy (GTDB): domain Bacteria; phylum Pseudomonadota; class Gammaproteobacteria; order Burkholderiales; family Rhodocyclaceae; genus Sulfuritalea. The sequence goes on along the minus strand of JAMPYF010000004.1, from coordinate 134,410 downwards.
CATCGGCGATGCGACCCTGACGATCCGCTTCGACCGCAAGGCCGGGCGTGCAACCGCGCATGGCGCCGACGGGAAACAGATCGCGGCCGTGGTCGGCTACTGGTTCGCCTGGTATGCCTTCAATCCCGCCACCGAGGTATTCCGCGCCGGCGAAGCATCCAGGCCGCGCTGACAGCCTGCCTCGGACTGGCGGGAACAGCCGATTTCCGGGAATCTGTAAGAATTCGGCGCGCAGCGCGACCAAGCAAAAACAAGATCAATCATGCCCCCCGGAGCCCACCCATGCGCGACACCTACCCGCTGCTGCTCAAGACCGACTTCCCGACCTTGCACCGCGGCCGACTGGAAACCCTGCAAGCCAATCTCGGCTATCGCTGCAATCAGTCCTGTTTCCATTGCCATGTCGCGGCCAGCCCCAAGCGCACCGAGGAAATGGCTTGGGCAACCATGGAATTGATGCTGCAGTTTGCGCACCGCCAGGGCATCGTTACGCTCGACTTGACCGGCGGTGCCCCCGAACTCAATCCACATTTCCGCCGCCTGGTCCAGGCCGCCCGCGCCCAGGGCCTACGGGTCATCGACCGCTGCAACCTGACCATACTCAGCGAGCCCGGTCATGAAGACCTGGCCGATTTCCTGGCTGCCAACGGCGTTGAAATCGTCGCCTCGCTGCCCTGTTACCTGGAAGAGAACGTCGACCAGCAGCGCGGCGACGGCGTCTTCGAAGCCAGCCTTGCCGGCCTGCGCAAACTCAATGCGCTGGGCTATGGTCTGCCGGACAGCAGCCGGATCCTGAACCTGGTCTACAACCCCGTCGGCGCGACCCTGCCGCCGGCGCAGGAACCACTGGAGGCAGCCTACAAGGATCAACTGGCGATTCGCTACGGCATCGTTTTCAATCGCCTGTTCGCCCTGGCCAACATGCCTATCCAGCGCTTCGGCAGCCAGCTCGTCTCGCGCAAACAATTCGATGGCTATATGAGCCTGCTCAAAGGCGCGCACCGCGACGAGAACCTGGTTGGCGTCATGTGCAAGACCATGATCTCGGTAAGCTGGCAGGGTCAGGTTCATGACTGCGACTTCAACCAGATGCTGGGCATGCCTTTGAGTCGCGCCGCGGCGCCCGTGTATCTGGCCGATTTGCTCGACCGCGATTTGAACAACACACCGATCCGCATCGCTGGTCACTGCTACGGCTGCACTGCCGGTCAGGGCAGCAGCTGCGGCGGCGCGCTCGACACCCATTCGCCCCAGGAGGAAACATGCACGAACTCGTAAAGGACTATTACGGCAAGCAGCTTGCCGGCACCGCCGACCTCAAGACCAGCGCCTGCTGCGACGCGTCCAGCGTGCCCGGCTGGCTCAAACCGCTGCTGGCGCGCATCCATCCTGAGGTGCTGGAGCGCTACTACGGCTGCGGCCTGGTGGCGCCGCCGCTGTTGGCCGGCTGCCGCGTGCTCGACCTCGGCAGCGGGTCCGGACGCGACGTGTATGCGCTGGCGCAGCTTGCCGGGGCGCAGGGCGAGGTGGTCGGCGTGGACATGACCGACGAGCAGCTCGACGTGGCGGTGAAGCACCGCGCCTGGCATGCGGATCGCTTCGGCTATGCCAATGTGCGTTTCCTGCACGGTTACATCGAACGCCTCGACGAACTTGACCTGGCACCAGGCAGCTTCGACGTCATCGTCTCCAACTGCGTGGTGAACCTCTCGCCCGACAAGGAGGCCGTGCTGCGCGGCGTGCAGCACCTGCTCAAGCCCGGCGGCGAATTCTACTTCTCCGACGTGTATGCCGACCGCCGCGTGCCGGAGGCTGTGAAGAACGACCCGGTGCTCTACGGCGAATGCCTGGGCGGTGCGTTGTACTGGAACGACTTCCTCGGCCTGGCGCGGCAGGCGGGTTTCCGCGACCCGCGCCTGGTGGAAGACCGGCCGCTGGCGGTCACCGATCCCGAACTGGCGCCGCGCACCGCCGGCGTGAACTTTCATTCGGCTACCTACCGCCTGTTCAAGCTCGACGGACTGGAATCCGACTGCGAGGACTACGGCCAGGCCGTGATCTATCGCGGCAGCATCCCGCAGTACGCGCAGGCCTTCGTCCTCGACAAGCACCATCGCATCGAGACGGGGCGCGTTTTCCCGGTCTGCGGCAATACCTTCCGCATGCTCAAGGAGAGCCGGTTGGCGCCGCACTTCGATTTCATCGGTGACTTCTCGCGACATTACGGCTTGTTCGAAGGTTGCGGCAAGGCGTTGCCGTTCAACGCAAATGCGGGCACGAACGCTGCCAACAGCGCCGGCACCGGCAGCAGCGACGAAAGCTGCGGCTGCTGCTAAGGGATCCGGCGATGGAAATCATCCTCATCGGCATCGCCCTGTTCCTCGCCTTCGGCAACGGCGCCAACGACAACTTCAAGGGCTTCGCCACGGTCTGGGGTTCGGGCGTCCTCGACTACCGGCGCGCGCTGGTGCTGGCGACTCTGGCCACGGCGGCCGGCAGCCTGCTCTCGCTGGTACTGGCACAGTCGCTGGTCGCGCAATTCACCGGCCGCGGCCTGGTGCCCGATGCAGTCGCTGCCGCCCCGACATTCATGCTGCATGCCGGGGCCGGCGCTGCCTTTACCGTATTCGCCGCGACGCGTGCCGGCCTGCCGGTGTCGACCACGCATGCGCTGATCGGCGGCCTGCTTGGTGCCGGCCTGGCCGAGCCCGGCGGCGAGATGCGCTATGGCGCGCTCGCCAGCCTGTTCCTGCTGCCACTGCTGGCAAGCCCGCTGCTGGCCGCCGTACTCGGCATGCTGGCCTCACGCGCACTGCAGTTGCGGCCGGGCGCGGACTGCGCCTGCGTCATCGCGCCGTCACCGGCTCTGGTTGCACAAGGCGACGGCAGCCTGGCGCTGGCGTCGAGTGCCGTGTCGCCAGCGCAGACTTTCGTGCTTGCCGACGATGCGCACTGCCGGCGGCAACCGGGGCTGATCGCGCGTCTTGCGCTGCCGGATCTTGCCGACCGTGCGCATGTCCTCTCTGCCGCAGCGATCTGTTTCGCCCGCGGCGTGAACGACACGCCCAAGCTTGCCGCACTGCTGCTGGCGGGGCAGATCATGGATGCCTCGGCCGCGGTATTCCTCATTGCCGCCGTCATGGCGGCGGGCGGGATCATTTACGCGCGCCGCGTCGCCGAGACCATGAGCAAGCGCGTCACGCGTCTTGACAACGGCCAGGGCCTTGCCGCCAATCTCATCACGACGGTGCTGGTGCTGTTCGCAAGCAAATTCGGTTTGCCGGTATCCACCACCCATGTTTCGGTCGGATCGATCGCCGGCGTCGGCGCTGCCGCCGGCACGCTGGACCGGACCACCGTGCGCAACATCGCCTTGGCCTGGGTGGTCACGCTGCCCCTGGCGGCGGCCATCGCCTGGCTGGCGGCGGCGCTCTTTTAGGACGATACCAGCGACCGATTAATGCCTGGCTCGAAGCGCGGGGCCCGTCATTGCGCGCGTTCGCGCCGATAGGCGCCGGGTCCCGTCCCAACCGCTTTCTTGAAGGCTTTGCTGAACGCGGCTTCCGACTGGTAGCCGACGCGTTCCGCGATCGCCGCCATGCTGGACGTGGACTCCCTCAACAACTTGCGGGCCTGTTGCATACGCCACATCGTCAGGTACTGGATGGGCGTATTGCCTACGAGTTGATGGAAGCGCGCGGAGAGCGCCGACCGCGACATTCCGGCACCCCGGGCCAGTGTATCCAGCGTCCAGGCCTGGGCGGGGTCCTTGTGCATCAGCGCCAAGGCCGCTCCGACCTGTTTGTCCGCGATTGCCGCCAGCATCGCCGGTGGCGACTCGGATTGCTCCAGATAGGCACGCACCATCAGCACGAAAAGCACCCCCGCAAGGCGGCCGACCACGGCTTCGGCGCCGGGTTTGGCGGCCAGTGTCTCGTGAATCATGAAATTGAGCGCAGTCTGGAGCCAGGCCAATTCCGAGATCTCGGCGCCCCGCAGATGAATGACGGGCGGTAGCGCAGCGACCAGCGGATGCAGGCTGTCGCGGTCGAACTCGAAATAACCGCACAGGATCGACGCGCGTTGTCCGCCCCCGCCATGGGTTACCGGCCCGAAGTTCTCCACGCTCTGCCCTTCGAGAATTTCGCCAACGGGGCGCGCCTCGCCGTCGGGCGCATCGACCAATCCGTGGGCGCCACCATGCAGAAAAGCGATCACGTCGCCGCCCTGTATCGCGACCGGCTCTGCCCGATCCGGAATCCGCAACCAGCCGTTGCCGCGAACGATGACATGAAATTCGGCCACCGGGGCCGGCGGCATCGCGATTCCCCAAGGCGCGGACATCTCGCAGCGGAAGTGCACGCCGCCACCCAGATGGATAGAGGTCAATACGTCACTGAGTACATCCATTGATTATATATTTGGACGGAAAGACAGAATCTTTGGATTATACGGCATTAACAGTCCAATTTCTACCGAATAGAGTTGCCCCACTTTCTGAGCGCTGTAGCAAGGCAATCGACGAAAGCCAACTTTTTTCAACCGAATGCAAAGGAGCATTGAAATGTCCTCTGATTTCCCCGCAATTTCCGATCAAACCGGCATTACCGGCCGGCGCAACTTCCTGACCAACGGGGCTGCCGCGGCCGCCGCGCTGGCCGCCGCCAGCATCGCCAACCCGGCCGTGGCAGCGGCACCGGGAAGCGTTCCCGACAAATACGCCGATCCGGCGAAGCCGATGCTGCCGCCGTCCACCATGAAGCTCGACCTCTCGCGCACGGCCCTGGTCGTCATCGATCCGCAAGTCGATTTCCTGAGCCCCAAGGGCGTTGCCTGGGGCGCCGTCGGCACCAGCGTTCAGGAGCACAACACGGTGGAGAACATCGGGCGTCTGTTCGCCGCCGCCAAGTCGGCCGGCATTACCGTGGCCGTGTCGCCGCATTATTACTACCCGACCGACAAGGGCTGGAAGTTCGAAGGCGCGCTCGAAAAGCTAATGCACAAGATCAACATGTTCGACCGCAAGAGCGCGTATTCGATGGATGGCTTCGAGGCCTCCGGCGCGGATTTCATGCCGGAGTACAAACAGTACATCCTTGACGGCAAGACCATCATCGCCTCGCCACACAAGGTATACGGCCCGGAGCACAACGACCTTGCGCTGCAATTGCGCAAGCAGCGCATCGATCAGGTGGTGCTCGCCGGCATGTCGGCAAACCTTTGCGTCGAATCGCACCTGCGCGAGCTGCTGGAACTGGGCTTCGAAGTGGCGGTGGTGAAGGATGCGACCGCCGCGGCCATTCTCCCGGAAGGAGATGGCTACCTCGCCGCGCTGACCAACTTCCGGTTCATCGCCAACGCCGTCTGGAACACCAGCCAAGCGGTCGACCGGCTCAACGGCAAGGCTTGACCCGGGCCATGCGGGACGGCGGCGCTCATGCCGTTCGTCCTGCATCGACCGACGCGAAACTCAATCGACGAACAACTTAAAGGACTCGAACCATGAACGCACATGCACAACCCAATCCCGGGGTCGAGATATTCACCGGCCCGAACTGCGGCTACTGCCATCGTGCAAAGGCTGTACTGGCCAAACGGAATCTCGACTACAAGGAAGTCGACGTGTCGACCGCGGCGGGCCGGAGCGAGATGCAGCGTCGCCTGCCGCTTGCCCGCAGCATCCCGCAGATCTTCATCGACGGCAAGCATATCGGCGGTTGCGATGACCTCGAGCATCTCGACGCCAGCGGTGGACTCCGCACTTCCGCCAGTCTCTGACATTTATTCATACCCTACCTAAACCAAGGATCTTCATCATGAGCAACAACTTCGAAAACTCCACCGTTCTCGTCATCGGTGGCAGCACCGGCATGGGCAAGGCCACCGCCCGTTTGATTCTCGAAAAAGGCGGTCAGGCCGTCATCGTCGGCCGCAATTCGGCGCGACTCGCCGTAACCGTTGCAGAACTCGCGCCGCTGGGCAAGATTACCGGCATCGTTGCCGACATCGTCAAGCAAGAGGATGCCGACATGCTGGCGGCCCGTATCGGGCGCGATATCAACGCAAACCTGCTGGTAAATGCCGCCGGACTCTTCCTGCCGAAGGGTTTTCTTGATTACGGTGGCGAGGACTACGACCAGTACATGGTGATCAACCGCGCCACATTCTTCCTCACCCAGGCGTTTTCAAAAAACCTGGTCGATCGAAAAATCGGCGGGGCAATCGTCAACATCGGCTCCATGTGGGCCAGGCAAGCGGTCAAGGCAACACCTTCCTCCGCATACTCGATGGCCAAGGCCGGGCTGCACGCCATGACGCAGCATCTGGCAATGGAACTGGCCGACCACGGCATTCGCGTCAATGCGGTGGCGCCCGCCGTCGTCGAGACGCCGATCTACGAGGGATTCATCGCCAAGGAACAAGTGCACGAGGCACTGCAGGGCTTTAACGGATTCCACCCCATCGGTCGCATCGGCAAGCCGGAAGACGTCGCCAGCGCCATTGCCTTTCTGCTTTCCGATGACGCGGGCTGGGTCACCGGGGCGATATGGGATGTGGACGGCGGCGTCATGGCCGGGCGCAACTGAGCAGGCTGTGGAGAACCCGGGCGGCGCCCGGTCCGGCAGCCGAAACACACCCTACCGAACAACATTCCACAGAAGGACAAATCATGAAACCCGACACGACAGCCATCGTGCTGGTCGACGATAACAACGACTTTCTCAGCAACGGCGGAAAGCTGAACCTTGCCGTCAAATCCGTCCTCGTCGGCAACGATGTAATCAACAACATGAACGATCTGATGAGGGCGGCGCGAAAACGCGGTGTCCTGGTGATCCATGTTCCGATCATGTTTTCACCCGACTATCGCGAGATGGGCGATTCCCCCTACGGAATTTTCAAGGTCGTCAAGGAGTCCGGGGCCTTTCAGCGCGGGACCTGGGGCGCTGCGGTTGCCGAGGTCCTGGAAACGCACGACAGCGACATCGTGGTGGAAGGCAAGAGCAGCACCTGCGCGTTCGCCAGCACCGACCTGAAGGATATTCTCGATGAACACGGAATCAGAACCATCGCACTGGGAGGACTGCTGACCAATATCTGCATCGAGTCGACCATGCGCACTGCCTACGACATGGGGTACGAGGTATATACCCTGACCGATTGCGCGGCGACGGTAGGCGAGGCGGCGCATAACACGGCGATCGAGTTCGATTGGCCCATGCTTTCCAAACCGGTGACGCATGATGAATTTGTGGAAAGGCTGCGCGATACCTTGCCGACGCGAATGCCGGGCAACGGGGATAGTGCGACTTCGGGTTAAAACTGATGCCTTTGCCCGTTGACAATCGGAACCGAGCGGTCCAGAATGTGTGCATGGCAGCGAATATCGGACGCCCCCTTGAATTTGACCCGGACACCGCCCTCGAAGCGGCGATGCAGCAATTCTGGTCGAAGGGCTACGAGCACACCTCGATGCAGGATCTCCTTGTCGCCATGAACCTGTCAAAAAGCAGCCTTTACCAGGCGTTCGGCGGCAAGCAGCCTTTGTTCCGCCGCTGCGTTTACCGCTATACCGATCAGGTGGCGCAAGGCTTGGGGCAGGGCCTGGCAAAAGCGCCCTCCGGGCGCCGCTTCATCGAAGGCTTTCTCAGTTCGATACTGAAAGAGGCGAAGGATCGCCACGGACCGCGTGGCTGCCTGGTGATGAATACCGCCACGGAGTTCGCGCAAAGCGAACCGGAAATCGCCCACGACGTGGCGCAAAGCATCGATCGCTTTCGCGATGTGCTGCAGGCGGCGGTCGAGCGTGCCCAGTCCGAGGGCGAGATCCCGCGCGATCGGGATTCGCAGATGCTGGCCAATTATCTGGTCAGCAGCATGAGCGGCCTGAAGGCCCAGTCGAAGGCAGGCGCCGATGCCGCAAGGCTCAAGGGCATCATTGCCTTGACGCTGAAAGCGCTTGATTAATTTTTTTGCCTAAATATGGAACGATAAGTCCATAACACCAGCCCGGCACTGCCGGGATTTTCAAACCGCATCCGGAACGTCCGGAGCGTTACAACGCAGTACCCGACCCAGGAGATCGACAATGCAAGCAGAATTCAAAAGCAGCCTTCCCGCACTCAGTTCGGCGCAAGCCGTTTCACCTGCCCGCGAGCGCCTTGACGACGCCGCGACCCGGCTGGGATTCGTTCCCAACATGTACAGCGTCATGGCCAATTCACCGGCCTTGCTGGATACGTATGTTCATGGCTACAACCTGTTCCGCGCCCAATCCGGGTTCACCCCTGCCGAGCAGGAAGTGGTTTTTCTCGCCATCAGCCGGGAAAACGGCTGCACCTACTGCGTTGCCGCCCACAGCTTCATCGCCGACAAGATGTCCGGCGTGCCCGCCGCGGTGACGGACGCCATTCGCGATGGCACGCCAATACCCGAGGCGAAGCTCGCCGCGCTGCATGACTTCGCGCGCTTGATGGTCAGGCAGCGTGGCCTGCCGACCAAGGCAGACGTGAGCGCCTTCCTCGCCGCCGGCTATAGCGAGAAGCAGGTCCTCGAAATTGTGCTGGCAATCGCGGTGAAGACGCTCAGCAATTACGCGAACCATGTCTTCCATACCCCGATCGACGCGGTATTCGCCGGCCGTGCCTGGAAGGACTGAGCGCATGAGTCTCATCGGAGCCCGGTCATGAGGCGGAAAGCTGGCGAACTGGCCGAAAACTTCCGCCTGCCGATGCTGGACGGATCGCAGTTCGAACTCTCCAGTCTCAAAGGAAGGCCCTACATGCTGTCCTTCTTTCGCTTTGCCTCGTGCCCTTTCTGCAATTTGCGCATGCACCAGCTTGTCCAACGGCAGGCGGAACTGAATCCACGCTTCGCCATCGTCGCGGTCTTCGATTCCTCGCTGGATAACCTGCGCGAGCACGCGGAGCGCCATCGCAGCCCGTTTCCGGTGCTGGCCGACAGTTCGGGAAACGCCTATGGGCTTTACGGCATCGAGCATTCGGTTCTCGGCATGCTGAAGGGAATGTTCCTGCGCATGCCAACCATGCTCCATGCCATGTTTGCCAAGGGATATATCCCGACCAGGATCAAAGGCAGCATGACAACCATGCCGGCAGACTTCCTGGTCGACGCGAGCGGCATCATCCGTCATGCCTACTACGGCAAGGACGAAGGAGATCACCTGCCGTTCGAGGAAGTGAAACGCTTCGCTGCCCTGACCGCGGATCAGATACCCCCTGCCATTTCATCAGAAACCCTGAGCATTTCATGAGGAAAGAGAAAAGATGACTACGGTCACTCTGGTCGAAGAAAAAGATGCGTCAACGGAAGTCGCGGAAATCTACCAGGACATCCGCAAAACCTTTGGCATGCCTTTCGTGCCGAACCTGTTCAAAGCCATTGCGCACAATCCTGCCTATCTGAGGGCCAGTTGGGAGCGCGTGAAGGTCGTCATGGGTCCCGGACTGATAGATCGCAAGACGAAGGAAATGATTGCCATAGCGGTTTCGGCAGCCAACGGCTGCGACTACTGCGTCCTGGCGCACACGGCCGCATTCAAGTCTATGGGGGGCAACGACGCGGCGCTCGTCGAACTCATGGCGGTCGTCGACGTCTTCAGCGGCTTCAACAAGATGCTCGAAGGACTGCAAGTCGCGCCGGATATCGGCGTCTGAAACTTGTCGCCTGCCCCATCAATTATCGACAAAGGAGAAAACACGTGAATCACAAGTCAGACGAAGCACAAGCCCTGCTTGCGCCAAGACCGCCTCTGGGCGAAGAGGCGCGGGTCGCCGCCATTTTTGGCGCTATCGAGCAACAACTGGGTTTCGTCCCCGATGGACTGCGCCTGTATTCGCTCAGCCCGCCATTGCTGGAAGCCTTTGTGGCCAACATTGCCTACTTCCGTGGCGGAACGTCCTTATCGCCGATATTGACGACCATGATCCGATATCTCGTCTCGGCTGACGCCGGCTGCCAGTTCTGCATCGACCTCAATGAAGGCTTTCTGTCCAACTTGCATGTCGATCTGGATCGTGCGCGAAAGGCGCGCAACAACCCGGCCCTTGCTCCAGTCACGGAACGTGAAATGCCGATCCTGCAACTGGCCCTGCGCGCGGTCGAAGCACCCGACGATATTGCGGCGGAAGATTTGCAGGTTGCAAGGAATCTTGGATGGAGCGATCGCGAAATTTTCGATGCAGTGGTTCAGGCGGCAAACAATCGGGCTTTCAACTACGTATTGCGCACTTTCAAGATCGAGCGCCAGGGGGTATTTGCCTGAGCGCTGTAGCCGTAAACTTTGCGAAGGAGAGACAAGAGATGGCTGATGCAAGCACTAAACTTTCAGGAATCGTCGCCTGTGTCTTCGATGCCTACGGCACCCTGTTCGATGTCAGCAGCGTCGCGCGCGGCGCGCAGGATGCGCTGGGCGATCGATGGCAGGCGCTGTCCGATCTGTGGCGCACCAAGCAGTTGCAATACACTTGGCTGCGCGGCCTGGGCGGGCATCATGCCGACTTCTGGCAGGTGACGGGCGATGCCCTCGACTTCGCCATGAGCACGCTCGGCATCCAGGATGACACCCTGCGCGCGCGGTTGATGGATCTTTACCTGCGTATCGCCGCCTACCCCGAGGTGCCGGCCATGCTGGCCGAGTTGAAATCGCGCGGCATCAAGCTGGCGATCCTTTCCAACGGCACGCCGCGGATGCTGGCGGCGGCCGTCGCCAACTCCGGCATCGCGCAATATTTCGATGCCGTTCTGTCGGTCGAGCAGGTCGGCGTATTCAAGCCGCATCCCAGCGTGTATGGCATGGCGCCAAAGAGCCTCGACGTGGCAAGCGAGCAAATCTGCTTTCTCTCGTCCAACGGTTGGGATGCGTTTGCCGCCAAGGCGTTCGGCTTTCGCGTGTTGTGGTGCAACCGTTTCGGCCAGATGCCCGAGCGCCTTCCCGGCACGCCGGACGGCGAAATCACCGATCTGTCGCTGCTGCCGGCCCGGCTTGCGCGCTGAGTGATGTTTCGCCAGGACTTGTCGCAAGCCTTCACGCGGACCATGGGATGCAGCGGCGGCGAATTGGCTGCTTGGCTGCAGCGCGCGTTGCCGGAAGCCAGCCTGGCCATCGAGTCGGATGCCGCGGGCGGAAGCTGCCGCGCAGGCTTCGCCGATGGCGAACTGTTGATTGAATGGCGCACCCTGGAACCGCGTCAGATCGCTCTGCTCAGGGTGCCGCAACTCGAAGTGCGCTTCGTCTATAGCGGCCTGGAATTGGCGCGGCGGGAAGTGATTCAAAACCATTTCGATCGCGCCACGCAGCGCGGGGGCGGCTAGCTTCCGTGTTGCCGGAAGCCGGTCTTTTCTTGCGTACGGCTTGCAAGCGACCGATTGTTGTCGCCGCACTCGAGGTCGCCTTGGTGGTTGGTGCGATACTCAATGTCATCAATCAAGGCGAGCGCGTGTGGCAGGGGCTGCCACCCTCATGGCTGCATGTGATGCTTAATTTCCTGGTTCCGTACTGTGTTTCCACCTATAGTGCGGCACGCAACGAATTGAGTGTAATCGCGGATGCCAGGCAGGCGGCTCAAGGACATTGCAATATAACGGCGTCTTGCCGCCAACCGCCTTTATAGAGGGCCGCGTAAGATTTGGCGGATTTATGCGACCAAGCTGCAAGGGCTGATCCGCGACGCCGCACCTGTCGGAGGCAATGCGGAAAATCTGACTGCCGGCCCTCATCACGGGCGGTAAATGGCCGATCGGTCGTTATCGCCTTGAGTATCGTCGGAATACAATCAACTGAGAGAGTTCGGGAATTTATGGCTTCCGTTTGGCACCGTGGCTGAGCAGACGAAACAAGAGGCGACGCAGCAGGTCAGCCAAGTTCCGGTGCTCCGGACGATGAGGCGCGTGTCTGGTCCGGTGTTGCGCGACATCGTGCTGATCGGCGGCGGTCACAGCCATGTCGGCGTGCTGCACATGTTCGCCATGCGGCCGCTGCCCGGCGTGCGCCTGACGCTGATCTGCACCGATACCGACACGCCCTACTCGGGCATGCTGCCCGGCTACATCGCCGGGCATTACGGTTTCGACGAAGTGCATATCGATCTGCGCCGCCTGGCCGAATTTGCCGGCGCGCGCTACTACCGCGACGAGGTGACCGGCATCGACCGCGCCGCGCGCCAGGTGATTTGCCGCCAGCGTCCGCCGGTCGCCTACGACGCGCTGTCGATCAACGTCGGTTCCACGCCGCAGCTCGCACTCATCGCCGGCGCCGGCGAACACGCGGTGCCGGTGAAGCCGATCCGCCGCTTCAACGAACGCTGGCTGGCACTGTTCGAGCGCGTGCGCAGCCATGCCGGCGCCACCACGATAGCCGTGGTCGGCGCCGGCGCGGGCGGTGTCGAACTCACGCTGGCCATGCAATACCGCCTGCGCAATGAACTCGTCCTGCGCGGGCGCAGTCCGGACGAACTGCGTTTCCATTTGTTTTCAGCCGAAGCGGAAATCCTGCCCACGCACAACGCCGCCGTGCGCCGCGCTTTCGAGTCTGTGCTTGCCGCGCGCGGCGTGACGCTGCATCGCGGCGCTGAAGTCAGCCGCGTCGATGCCGGGTGCTTGCAGACCCGCTCGGGCGAAGTGCTGGAGGCCGACGAGATCGTCTGGGTCACCCAGGCCGGCGGCGCTGCCTGGCTGGTCGGCACCGGATTGGCGCTCGACGAGAGCGGCTTCATCCGCGTCAATGAGGCCCTGCAAAGCGCGACCGATCCGCTGATCTTCGCCGCCGGCGATTGCGCGTCGATGACAGGCCATAGCCTGGAAAAGGCCGGCGTTTTCGCCGTGCGCATGGGCCGCCCTCTGGCCGAAAACCTGCGCCGCAGCGTGAGCGGAAAGGCCTTGCTGGCGTATCGTCCGCAGCCGCGCTGGCTGGCGCTGATCAGTACCGGCGACAGGCACGCCATCGCCTCGCGCGGCGCGCTGTACGCGCGCGGCGACTGGGTTTGGCGCTGGAAGGACTGGATCGACCGGCGCTTCATGCGCAAGTTCACCGAGCTTGAGCCGATGGCCGCCATGGCACCGGCGGCAGACGCGGTGCCGCTCGCCGCCGAGGAACAGGCACAGGCCATCTCCGCCGTCGCCATGCGCTGCGGCGGCTGCGGCGCCAAGGTCGGCGCCACGGTGCTCTCCCGCGCGCTGGCCGGTATCCGGCCCATCGAACGCGACGACGTGCTGATCGGCCTGCATGCGCCGGACGACGCCGCCGTCGTGCGCGTGCCGCCGGGCAAGGCCATGGTGCATAGCGTCGATTTCTTCCGCGCCTTCATCGACGATCCCTGGCTGTTCGTCCGCATCGCCGCCAATCACGCGCTGGGCGACATCTTCGCCATGGGCGCCGAAGCGCAGTCCGCCACCGCGATTGCCACGGTGCCGCCGGGACTGGAAGCCAAGGTCGAGGACAGCGTATTCCAGATGATGGCGGGCGCCGTCTCGGTGCTCAACGAAGCCGGCTGCGCCCTGGTCGGCGGCCATACCGGCGAAGGCAGCGAACTGGCGCTGGGCTTCGCCATCAACGGCCTGGTCGACGCGAGTCTGGCCGGCGTGCTGACCAAGGGCGGCATGCAGCCCGGCGACGCGTTGATCCTGACCAAGCCGATCGGCACCGGCACCCTGTTCGCCGCCCATGCGCGCTTGAAGGCGCGCGGACGATGGATCGATACCGCGCTGGAATCGATGCAGGTTTCCAACCGCGCCGCGCTGCCCGTGCTGCTGGCCCACGGCGCCACGGCCTGCACCGACCTCACCGGCTTCGGCCTGCTCGGCCACCTGGTCGAGATGACGCGGCCGTCCGGCGTCGATGCGGAACTCGACCTCGCTGCGCTGCCGCTGCTCGACGGCGCCGCCGAATGCGTCGCGGCGGGCGTCCTCAGCTCGCTGCAGCCGGCCAACCTGCGCCTGCGGCGCGCCCTCGCCAACCAGGAAGAAGCCCTGGCGCACCCGAACTATCCGCTGCTGTTCGACCCGCAAACCGCCGGCGGCCTGCTCGCCAGCGTGCCGGCGGACAAGGCCGAGGCCTGCCTCGCCGCGCTGCGCGCCGCCGGCTACCCGCGCGCAACGCGGATCGGCCGGGTGCTGCCGCAGGGAGAGGCGCTGGAGCCGGTCCGGCTGGTCACATAAAAAGTCGGCGCTGGCGCGACGGCGACGGCTCGCCGACTCGACCTCGGCAGGGCGCCGGCTTATCGCGTTACTCCGGTGACGACGGGGCTCCACCTGCCGAACGCCGGCGATTTTTCCTGATGACGCAAGGCGTCGGCGAATCGAATCCGGATCAGGAATCCTGCCGGGTAATTGCCGGCGCATCGACACTCATTTGACCTTGCAGCGCCGCGATCAACGGGCACGATACCTTGCCCGTTCGCGCATGGCAGGCGCCGACCAGGGCGGATAACACCGCCTCCATGCGCGTCAGGTCCGCCAGCTTCTCGCGTACGTCCTTGAGCTTGCGCTCGGCCAGGCGGCTGGCCTCGTTGCAGTGGGTGCCGTCTTCCAGCCGCAGCAACTCGCCGATTTCATCCAGGCTGAAACCCAGCCGCTGGGCCGTTTTCACGAACAGCACCCGCGCCACATCGGCCTCGCCGTAGCGGCGAATGCTGCCGTAAGGCTTGTTCGGTTCGGGCAGCAAACCCTTGCGCTGGTAGAACCGGATGGTCTCCACGCTTGTCCCGGCGGCCTTGGCGAATACGCCGATGGTCAGATGCTCCGATTTGTTCCCCATAGCGCTTGACTCCGTACTTGACTACGGAAGTAATCTTAGGCCATCCATGAAATTCTCCAAAGGAGAAACCGATGACCGAATCGCAACAAGAGCGCGGTACACTCGTCGCCGGCGGGCTGGCCGCCATCCTCGCCTCCACCTGTTGCCTGGGGCCGCTGGTCCTGATCGCACTGGGCTTCAGCGGCGCCTGGATCGGCAATCTGACGGCCTTGGAACCTTATCGCCCGATTTTCATCGGTGTGGCGTTGCTGGCGCTGTTCCTTGCCTGGCGACAGATTTTCCTGCCGGTCGCGGCATGCAAGCCCGGCGAGGTCTGCGCCATTCCCCAGGTACGCGCCAACTACAAGCTGACTTTCTGGATCGTTGTCGTACTTGTGCTCGTCGCGCTCGGGTTTCCCTACGTCGCGCCATTTTTCTACTGATCAGGAGATTGCCATGAAAAGATCATTTGTATCCCTTGTCCTCGTTGTACTCACCGCCCCCGTATGGGCGGCACCCCAAACCGTGACGCTGTCCGTGCCGGGCATGACCTGCCCCGTTTGCCCGATTACCGTCAAGAAAGCGCTGTCGTCGGTCGAGGGCGTAAGCAAGACCGCGGTGAATTTCGAAAAGCGCGAGGCCGTCGTCAGCTTCGACGATGCCAAGACCAGCATCCAGAAGCTGACCAAAGCGAGCGAGGACGCCGGCTATCCCGCCTCGGTAAAGAAGTGAGCATGCAAGACCCGAAGACACTGCTGCGGATTGGCGTGGCCGGTACGGCGCTGGCGGCACTGTGCTGTTTCACCCCGATTCTGGTCGTCCTGCTCGGGGTGGTCGGTTGGTCGGCGCTCACGGGGTATCTCGACTACGTGCTGCTGCCCGCGCTCGCCGCGTTCATCGGCTTGACGATTTACTCGGCCCGGCGCAAACGCAATGCCGATGCTTGCTGCATGCCCGCTGCAACGGGAGAAAAACAATGATCGAACTAAAAGTGGACGGCATGACCTGCACGTCCTGCGCCGCGCACGTCAAAGAGGCGCTGGAAAAGCTTCCGGGCATTACCGAAGCGGCCGTTGCCTATCCCGAGGGCAGGGCGCGCGTGACGGCGGACCTTGGCGCCGACCGCGAGCGGATGCTCGCCGCCATCGCCGCGCTCGGCTATCGGGCCGCTTTCGACGAAGTCGCCACGGAACTCGGCGCTGGCGGCACGGCTGCGACGGACAAGGGCGCAAGCCGCTTGCACATCGCGGTCATCGGTAGCGGCGGCGCCGCCATGGCGGCGGCGCTGAAGGCCGTCGAGCAAGGCGCGCGGGTCACCTTGATCGAGCGCGGCACCCTTGGCGGCACTTGCGTCAATGTCGGTTGCGTGCCTTCCAAAATCATGATCCGCGCCGCCCACATCGCCCATCTGCGCCGGGGCAGCCCCTTCGACGGCGGCATCGGCGCCAGCGCGCCGCGCATCGAGCGGCGCGCCCTGCTCGCGCAGCAGCAGGCGCGGGTCGACGAGTTGCGCCAGGCCAAGTACGAGGGCATTCTGGAAAGCACGCCGGCCATTACCGTGCTGCGCGGCGAGGCCCGTTTCAGGAATAGCCACAGCTTGACGGTGAAGCTTGGCGGTGGCGGCGAACTTGCCGTGGCCTTCGACCGCTGCCTGATCGCCACCGGCGCCAGCCCGGCAATTCCGCCCATTCCCGGCTTGATGGAGACGCCGTACTGGACCTCGACTGAAGCGCTGGCGAGTGACGCGATCCCACCCCGGCTGGCGGTGATCGGCTCGTCCGTGGTCGCTCTGGAGCTGGCGCAAGCCTTCGCCCGGTTCGGCAGCAAGGTCACGATCCTGGCGCGCAACACGCTGTTCTTCCGCGAAGATCCGGCCATCGGCGAGGCCATTGCGGCCGCCTTCCATGCCGAGGGCATCGAGGTGCTGGAACACACCCAGGCCAGCCGCGTTGCCTACGTCGGCGAAGAATTCGTGCTGACCACCCAGCGCGGCGAGCTGCGCGCCGACAAGCTGCTGGTCGCCACCGGCCGCGCGCCGAACACCGGCAGTTTGGCGCTGGACGCGGCGGGCGTGGCCGTCAACGGCCATGGCGCCATCGTCATCGACACGGGCATGCGCACCAGCGCAGCGGATATCTACGCCGCCGGCGACTGCACCGACCAGCCGCAGTTCGTCTATGTCGCGGCCGCGGCCGGTACGCGCGCGGCGATCAACATGAGCGGCGGCGAAGCGGTCCTCGATCTCTCGGCGATGCCGGCGGTGGTGTTCACCGATCCGCAGGTCGCCACCGTGGGACTGAGCGAAGCGGAAGCGCGGCTGCAGGACGTCGAGACCGATAGCCGTACCCTCTCGCTTGACAACGTGCCGCGCGCGCTGGCCAACTTCGACACACGCGGTTTCATCAAACTGGTCGCCGAAGCCGGCTCGGGCCGACTGCTGGGCGTGCAGGCCGTAAGCCCGGAAGCCGGCGAACTGATCCAGACGGCGGTGCTCGCCATCCGCGCGCGGATGACGGTGAAGGATCTGGCCGGCCAGTTGTTTCCATATCTCACGATGGTCGAAGGCTTGAAGCTGGCGGCGCAGACCTTCAACAAGGATGTGAAGCAGTTGTCGTGCTGCGCCGGATGATCTAGTGTCACAAGTCATTAATTCGTTGAAGAAAACCGATGAAAATAAATCTAATTGGGGATCGTTTGTAAGTTCTTTTGTTGTCTTGCGACAGAGCAAAGGATGCGTCCCTGTCCTTGACTCCTTGACAATGAACGGCCTTGCCGCGTATTTTGAATCGAGTGATAACTTAAAGCTGTATGAAACTTTCCCGCCCATCGCGTTTCCTCGCCACGCTTATTGCGCTGTTTGGCATGCTGTTCATGCAGCTTGCCGTGGCGTCGTATGTGTGTCCGGGTATGCAAACGGGGAGCCGCAATGACACGGTCGCCATGCCGGAGAGCGACATGGATCAACAGGGCATGGCTGGATGTGAAGGCATGGATATGGCGCACCCCGGCTTGTGCCATGCCTATGCGCATGGCCAGGCGGGCAAGCAATCCCTCGACAAACCTGATCTTCCTCCGGTTCAACCGTTCGTTCCGGTGGGATTGGTGCTGGCACTGGATGCCGTCGATGTGGCTGCCCGTCCGCGTGCCACGCCGCCGGAATCTTCCTTGTTGACGCGGACCACGGCGCCGCCGCTCGCCATCCGCAACTGCTGTTTCCGCATTTAACGCTCCAGATTGCTGAGTTCGTCATTGTTTGCGCGCCGTGCGCAATCGATGTTGTTCAATGCACTCTGGAGGTTTCATGCCATTCCTGTTTACAGCGCGCAGCCGTGCGCGCAATACAGTTCTTCCTATTGACGCAAGAATCGCGTTAGCCGCGCTGGCTGCCGTTCTGACACTTTTCAACGCCACGGTCGCGGCTGAAGCGCCGCTGTCGCTGGTCGAGGCGCAGCGCATGGCCGTGGCGCATTCGCGCCAGTTGACCGCGCAAGACCATTCCGTGTCGGCTTCCAGGGAAATGGCGGTGGCCGCCGGCCAATTGCCCGATCCGATGCTTAACGTCGGCGTCGATAATCTGCCCGTCGATGGCCCTGACCGCTTCAGTGTCACCCGCGATTTCATGACGATGCGCCGGGTTGGCGTGTCGCAGGAATTCACGCGTGCCGAAAAGCGCCGGTTGCGCTCGAAAAAATTCGAGCGCGAAGCGGAAAAAGCGCTTGCCGAAAAAGGCATGACGACGGCTGCCGTCGAACGTGATACCGCCCTCGCATGGCTGGATCGTTATTACGCGGAGGCGATGGCCGCGGTGATCGCGGAGCAAGGCGCACAGGCGAAGCTGGAAATCCAGGCTGCCGACGCGGCTTACCGTGCCGGTCGCGGCAGCCAGGCCGATGTCTTTGCCGCCCGCAGCGCGCTGGGATCGCTAGATGATCGTGCCAGCGAAGCCGAGCGTCGTGTGCGCAACGCCAGTGCAATGCTGGCGCGCTGGATCGGCGATGCGGCCAATCGGCCGCTCGCCGGCCAGCCCGTGATCGACACCATTCACATGGATCCCGCAATGCTTGAGACACAGCTTGCGCATCACCCGCAAATTGCGGTGATGACCAGGCAGGAGGAAATCGCGCAGGTGGAAGCAAAACTTGCCCAGGCCAACAAGAAATCCGACTGGAGCGTGCAGCTCATGCTCCAGCAGCGCGGCCCGGCTTTCTCGAACATGATTTCGGTCGGCGTGTCGATTCCCTTGCAGTGGGACCAAAAGAATCGGCAAGACCGCGAACTTTCCGCAAAGCTGGCAATGGTGGAACAGGCGCGCGCCGAGCGTGACGAAGCGCTGCGCGAGCGTGTTGCCGAGGCCCTCACCATGATCAACGAATGGCAGAACAACCGCGAACGCCGCGCGCGCTACGGGCGCGAACTGATTCCGCTGTCAATGGAACGCACGCTGGCGGCGCTCACCGCCTACCGGGGCGGCAAATCGAGCCTGGCCGACGTGCTGGCCGCCCGCCGCGATCAAATCGACGTGCGCCAACAGGCGCTGCAACTGGAAGCGGACACCGCCCGGCTCTGGGCGCAACTCAATTTTCTCTTTCCGACTACGAACATGGCATCCCAAGCAACGATGCCTGCAAACAGGGATACGAAATGAAAGCCAAAACACACTTCATCGCCCTCGTTTCAGCGGGCCTGCTCGGTACGGGCGGATATGGGCTTTACCGGCTTGGCATGCAGCAGGGGACGAAAATGGCGGCGCCTGCGGCCAACAGATCGCAACCGGCCGCCAATGCGCAAAGCGACGGCCGCATTGATCCGGCGACGGGCAGAAAGGTGCTGTACTGGCACGACCCGATGGTGCCCGGCCACAAGTTCGACCAGCCCGGCAAGTCGCCTTTCATGGACATGCAACTGGTGCCGAGGTATGCGGACGATGCCGGCGACGAGGGCAAGGTCAGCATCAGTCCGCGCGTGCAGCAGAACCTGGGAATCCGCACCGCCGGCGTCGCCAAAGGCAATCTCGCAGCGGCAGTGGAAGCGGTCGGCAGCGTCGCCTACAACGAGCGCGATGTCGCGGTGGTGCAGGCGCGCAGCAACGGTTTTGTCGAGAAGTTGCATGTGCGCGCGCCGCTCGACCCGGTGAAGAGGGGCCAGCCGCTGGCCGAACTGTATGTGCCGGACTGGGTGGCGGCGCAGGAAGAATATTTGTCGATCAAGCGCATGGGCCATGCCGTCGGCACCGAGGGTTTGCTGGACGCGGCGCGGCAGCGCATGCGCCTGGCGGGCATGACCGACGATCAGATTAGTCTAGTCGAATCGAGTGGCAGGATTCACCCGCGCCTGACCGTCACGGCGCCAGCCGGCGGCGTCATAGCCGAACTCTCCGTGCGTGAAGGCATGACCGTGATGGCCGGCGCGCCGCTGTTCCGCATCAATGGGCTGGGCACGGTCTGGATTAATGCCGAAGTGCCTGAGAATTCCGCGCCGCAGGTGCGCCCCGGCAATGCGGTGCAAGGCCGCACGCCGGCGTTGCCCGGCGTGGTTTTCAAGGGCAAGGTCGGTGCAATCTTGCCCGAGGTGAATGCCGCCACACGCACCTTGAAGGCGCGCATCGAGCTCGCTAATCCATCCGGGCAGCTCGTGCCCGGCATGTTCGTCACGGTCAATCTGATGCCGGCTGCGCGCGAGGATCTGCTGCTGGTGCCGTCGGAAGCCGTGATCCAGACCGGCAAGCGCAGCGTCGTGATGGTCGCGCAAGCGGATGGGAAATTCGTGCCGGCCGATGTCGATATCGGCGCCGAATCGAACGGCCAGACCGAAATCCGCAAGGGACTGGAAGCGGGACAAAAGGTTGTGGTCTCCGGCCAGTTCCTGATCGATTCCGAAGCCAGCCTGAAAGGCACCACGACGCGCATGAGCGACATGCCGGCCGCCGACAACAGCAAGGTAGCCGACGTGACGCATCGCGGCGCCGGCAAAGTCGAAAAAATCGATCAGGATGAAATCACGCTGTCGCATGGTCCGATCCCCTCTCTGCAATGGGGGCCGATGACGATGGGCTTCAAGCCACCGGCCACCGGCCTGCCGCGCAACGTCGCGGTCGGCGACTTGGTGGCATTCGAGATTCGCCAGACCAAGGAGGGCCTGTACCAGATCACCACCATTGCCCCGGCCACCGCGCCGGCGGACGGGAAAAAAATGAATCAAGCAGGAGCGGCGAAATGATAGCCAAGCTGATCCGCTGGTCGATCGCCAACCGCATCCTGGTGCTGCTGGCCACCGCCATGCTCACCGCCTGGGGCGTCTGGTCGCTGTCGAGGACGCCGCTCGATGCGATCCCGGACCTGTCGGACGTGCAAGTCATCATCCGCACTACCTATTCCGGCCAGGCACCGCAGATTGTCGAGAACCAGGTGACCTATCCGCTGACCACCACGATGCTGTCGGTGCCCGGGGCCAAGACGGTGCGCGGCTATTCCTTCTTCGGCGACTCCTTCGTCTACATCCTGTTCGACGACGGCACCGACCCGTACTGGGCGCGCTCGCGCGTGCTGGAATATCTCAACCAGGCGCAGTCGCGCCTGCCGCCGCAGGCCAAAACGACATTGGGGCCGGACGCGACCGGGGTTGGCTGGATCTACGAATACGCGCTAGTGGACAGGAGCGGCAAGATGGACCTGTCGCAGTTGCGCGCGTTGCAGGACTGGTTCCTCAAGTATGAGTTGAAAGCGGTGCCGAACGTGTCGGAAGTGGCGAGCGTGGGCGGCATGGTACGCCAGTACCAGATCGTGCTCGACCCCGACAAGCTGCGTGCCTACAACATCCCGCACGGCAAAGTGGTCGACGCGGTGCAACGCGCCAACCAGGAAACCGGCGGCTCGGTGCTGGAACTGGGCGAGGCGGAATACATGGTGCGCGCCTCCGGCTACCTCACATCGCTCGACGATTTCCGCAAGATTCCGCTGATGACGACCGACGCCGGCGTGTCGGTGCGGCTGGGCGATGTGGCGCGCGTCCAGGTCGGGCCGGAAATGCGGCGCGGTATCGCCGAGTTGAATGGCGAGGGCGAGGTTGCCGGCGGCGTGATCGTGATGCGCTTTGGCAAGAACGCGTTGGAAACCATCGATGCCGTCAAGGCCAAGCTGGAAATGCTGAAGTCCAGCCTGCCGTCCGGCGTCGAGATCATCCCGGTGTATGACCGCTCCAACCTGATCAAGCGTGCCGTCACCAACCTCGAACACAAGCTGATCGAGGAATTCATCGTCGTGGCGCTGGTTTGCGCGATCTTCCTGTTCCACATCCGTTCCGCGCTGGTGGCGATCGTGTCGTTGCCGCTGGGGATACTGGCGGCCTACATCGTGATGTACTACCAGGGGGTGAACGCCAACATCATGTCCTTGGGCGGCATTGCGATCGCGATCGGCGCGATGGTCGATGCGGCGGTGGTAATGATCGAAAATGCGCACAAGCATATCGAGGCGTGGAACCATGCGCATCCGGGTCGGCAGCTCACGGGAGATGACCACTGGCGCGTGATCGGCGACGCGGCGGACGAGGTCGGCCCGGCGCTGTTCTTTTCGCTGTTGATCATCGTTTTGTCGTTCATCCCGGTGTTCACGCTGGAAGCGCAGGAAGGGCGGCTGTTTTCGCCGCTGGCGTTCACCAAGACCTATGCGATGGCAGCGGCCGCCGGCTTGGCGGTCACGCTGATTCCGGTGCTGATGGGCTACCTGATCCGGGGGCGAATTCCCGATGAGCAGAAGAACCCACTCAACCGCTTCCTGATCGCGCTGTACCGCCCGTTGCTTGAAGGCGTGTTGCGCTTCCCGAAAGCGACGTTGCTGGTCGCCGGACTGATTGCTGTCATCACCGTTTGGCCGATGTCGCGCCTGGGCGGCGAATTCATGCCGCCGCTGGATGAAGGCGACCTGCTGTACATGCCGTCGGCATTGCCTGGTTTGGGCGCCGGCAAGGTATCCGAGCTGCTGCAGCAAACCGACCGCCTGATCAAGACCGTGCCGGAAGTGCACAGCGTGTTCGGCAAGGCGGGCCGGGCCGAGTCCGCGACCGACCCGGCGCCGCTGGAGATGTTCGAGACCACCATCCAGTTCAAGCCACGCGAGCAGTGGCGGGCCGGCATGACGCCGGACAAGCTGGTCGAGGAACTGGACCGCATCGTCAAGGTGCCGGGCCTGTCCAACATCTGGGTGCCGCCGATCCGCAACCGGATCGACATGCTGGCCACCGGCATCAAGAGTCCGGTCGGGGTCAAGGTCGCGGGCATGGATTTGCAGCAAATCGACCGCATCACCGGCGACATCGAGCGCGTCGTCAAGCAGGTGCCGGGCGTGTCGTCGGCACTAGCGGAGCGCTTGAACGGCGGGCGCTACATCGATGTCACGATCGACCGCGACGCCGCCGCGCGCTACGCCCTGAACATCGCCGATGTGCAGAGCATCGTGTCGGCCGCGATCGGCGGCGACAACATCGGCGAAACGGTGGAAGGCTTGCAACGCTTTCCGATCAACGTGCGTTATCCGCGCGAAGTGCGCGACTCGGTCGACAAGCTGCGCCAGTTGCCGGTGCTGACCGAACGCGGCGCGCAAATCCGCCTGGGCGATGTGGCTGCGATCCGCATCAACGACGGCCCGCCGATGCTGAAAAGCGAAAACGCCCGCCTGTCGGGCTGGGTCTATGTCGACATCCGGGGACGTGACCTGAGCTCCGCGGTGCGGGCGATGCAGCAAGCAGTGGCGAAAGAAGTGAAACTGCCGGCCGGTTATTCGGTGTCCTGGTCCGGCCAGTTCGAGTACCTGGAACGCGCCACCGCGAAACTGAAGATCGTGGTGCCGGCGACGCTCTTGATCATCTTCGTGCTGCTGTACCTGACGTTCCAGCGTTTCGACGAAGCGGCCTTGATCATGGCGACATTGCCGTTTGCCCTGGCCGGCGGCATCTGGCTGTTGTGGCTGCTCGGACACAACCTGTCGGTGGCCAGCGGCGTCGGCTTCATTGCCTTGGCCGGTGTGTCGGCGGAGTTCGGCGTGATCATGCTGCTGTACCTGAAGAACGCCTGGGAAGCGCGCCTGGCCGACGGCAAGACCAGCGAAGCCGAACTGCTCGACGCCATTCGCGAGGGCGCGGTCTTGCGCGTGCGGCCCAAGGCGATGACGGTGGCGGTCATCATCGCCGGCCTGGTGCCGATCATGATCGGCTCGGGCACCGGCTCGGAAGTCATGCAACGCATCGCCGCGCCGATGGTAGGCGGGATGATCACCGCGCCGCTGTTGTCGATGTTCGTGGTGCCGGCGGTGTATCTGCTGCTGCGCCGCAGGCAGTTGCGCCGGATACACATTGAGGCGCCGATTCAAGAAACAATGAGCCATGGAGCATAAGTGCGCGTTACGGATATTGCATTGCCGGTGGATGAATTAGCGCACTCACGGTTGCGATGCAACCGACCGGACCATGTACTCCCATTTCTATTTATTTAGCCACCGAAAGGAAAATGCAATGAAACTTGCCACAACCCCGACCCTAATCTTCGCTTTGTCTGCATCCAGCCTTGCCATTGCACAGTCAGGCGGCATGATGAATATGGAGACGAAAGATATGAACATGACACAGTGTATGGAAATGAAGGGAATGAAAGGCATGGACATGAAGGGTATGGACATGCAGAAGTGCCAGGACATGATGAACAGTAAGGGCATGAAAGGCATGGAAATGGGCAAGAATGCCCAAGGCATGACGCCAAAGGCGATGGTGCACAAGGCGACTGCCGTGGTGAAGGCGGCCGATCCGTCGAAAGGGTTGGTGACGCTTGCGCATGGACCGGTCAAAAGTTTGAACTGGCCGGCTATGACCATGGGGTTTTCCGTGAAAGACAAGATGCTGTTCGATAAGCTTGCGATCGACAAGAAGGTCGAGATCGAGTTCATGCAGCAAGGCTCGGACTACATCGTGACAGCCGTGAAGTAATGAATAGGAGGGAATGCGCGTTGCTCGATGCAACGGATAACGCGCATTTCGATCTTTTTGGAGAACCATCATGCACTTCAAATATGTGGTCGCCATTGTTCGCGCCGATGTGCTGGGCGAGCTGGAAGCGATGTTTGGCAGTCTTCATGTGCGCGGGATCACTGTGACGAAGGTCATGGGGTTCGGCGAGTACACGGACTTCTTTTCCAGTAATCATCTGACGGAACACATCAAAGTGGAGATCTTTGTCGAGGAATCCAAGGCGGAAGCAATTACCAATGCCATCATGGATGCCGCGCACTCCGACGTGCCGGGAGCGGGAATTGTGGCGGTCATGCCCGTGGAAACATTCCTTCACATCCGTACCCGATCCGAGACTTTGCCCGATGGAGCCTGATAAGAGCATGAGACTTACAAAGAGGCCGATCGGATGAAAAAGATGAAGATCCCCAAGACAATAGCCCTGCTAACCGGCGCCGTGCTAATCGGTTCGCTGTTCGGCGGTTGCGACAAGGCGCAACAAGATGCCGGGACGCTGGTTGCGAGCGGTCAAGGGCCGGTTGCCGCAAGGCCGGCAGTGGCAGGCTGATCGGTGTGCAGGCGGGCCCCGGATGCAGGCGAACTGATTCAGACGGCAGTGTTTGCCATCCGCGCGCGCATGACGATGCGGGAACTGGCCGACCAGTTGTTCCCCTACCTGACGATGGTCGAAGGCTTGAAGCTGGCGGCGCAGACTTTCAGCAAGGACGTGAAACAGCTTTCCTGCTGCGCCGGGTAAGCAGGCAGCACGCCACCGGAACAGGCCGATGCAATTTTGACAAGGAGAGCGGTCATGTGGGCAAACATGATGAACGGGCAAGGCTGGGCCGGTATGGGCATCGGCATGATCGGCATGGCGGTTTTCTGGATACTGATCATCGTCTTGATTTTCGTGCTGGTCGGACAAATGCTCGGTTTCGGTTCCGATGGCGGACGCGACAAGCGACCGGAACAAACGCCGCTGGACATCATCCGGGAACGCTACGTCGCCGGCGAAATTCAACGCGAGGAATACGAGCAGAAAAAGCGCGATCTCGGCGGCTGAAGACGACGGACAGAGGCGATGGATATCCCGTCGTGTTACTCGCCATTGTGCTGGCCGGCACGACGGCCAGCACGTTCATCGGGGAGCATTGGGGTATTGCAGCCCTCACGCTGACCAGCTTGTTTGTTCTGTCAGTGGCGCGGCTGCTGCCGACCTTCCGGAGGTAGATCATGAGCACTTCCCAGACGATTGAATTGACGGAAGCACAACTGGCGCAGGCGGTTGCGCGCGGGCAGCTTGAGCTGCACTACCAGCCGATTGTCGATCTGCGCAGTGACAGGATTACCGGCGCGGAAGCACTGTTGCGCTGGCGGCACCCGACGCTCGGACTGTTGCCGCCGGGCCAGTTCCTGCCCTTGGTCGAATCGTCCGGCCTGATGCCTGAAATTGGCGCATGGGTGCTGGGCGAAGCCTGTCGGCAGATGCGCGACTGGCAGGCGCTGGAATGGCAACCGTTCCGGCTGGCCGTCAATTTTTCGGCGAGCCAAGTGGGGCTGAACTTCGATAACCAGGTAAAGCGCGCGCTGGCCGATGCGCAGTTGCCCGCCGAGTATCTGGAGATCGAACTGACCGAATCGGTTGCATTCGGCGATCCGGCCGTGTTCTCCACCTTCGATGCCTTGCGCGCCAGCGGCATGCGCTTTGCCGCCGACGACTTCGGGACGGGCTATTCCAGCCTGAAACATTTGAAATGCTGCCCGATCACCACACTCAAGATCGACCAGTCCTTCGTCGCCGGACTGGCGGTTGACGCCCGTGACCAGACCATTGTCCGGGCGGTGATCCAGCTTGCGCACGGGCTTGGCAGGAAGTGGTGGCCGAAGGCGTGGAAACATCGGCGAGTCTTGATCTGTTGCGGCAAGCGGACTGCGACGCGGGACAAGGCTTCCTGTTCGCCAAGCCGATGCCGGCGGCGGCATTCGCCGCCTTTGTCAGTCAATGGAAGGGGTTCCACCATGAATGCAAATGATCCGACCGCCACCAGTTGCTGCGTGTGCTGCAAGGAAATTCCGCTCGATGCCGCCTTCACCCCGGAAGGCGCGGAATACGTCGAACACTTCTGCGGGCTGGAGTGCTATCAGCGCTTCCAGGCGCGCGCCAAGGCTGGGAATGAAGCCAACTTTGCCCCGCGTGCCCATGGCCTGACCTCAGATTGAAGCACGCCCAAGGCTGACATCGTGCAGGAACTGGCTGACCAGTTGTTCCCGCACCGACGATGACCTCGATATCTTGATCCAGCACTGCGACGGCGGTGACAAGGCGACGGACGATTGCGCCATCATGGCAGCGCTGGAAAACAGTCTGCATGAGGTGCCACGGCTGTCAACAAAGTCCTTGACTCTAGACTGGGCTCCAGGG
Organism: Sulfuritalea sp.; assembly: GCA_023700805.1. Taxonomy (GTDB): domain Bacteria; phylum Pseudomonadota; class Gammaproteobacteria; order Burkholderiales; family Rhodocyclaceae; genus Sulfuritalea. Next base: position 107,243 of record JAMPYF010000004.1, on the reverse strand, counting down.
TTTACCTTGAATTCAATGCGGCAAATCTTGACCCGAGGAAATCGGCGTTGCCCCGAACGAAAGGCGGAACCATGACCATGCTCATTGAATTTCAGGTGATCGGCGACGAGAAGATCCATTGCTCGGGCTGCGAGACGCGGATCGGCTTCGCGCTGTGCCGCCTTGCCGGCGTCCGCGACGTGCGGGCCAGCGCCAAGAGCCAACTGATTGAGGTGACCATCGATCCCGAAGAGGTCAGTTCCGAACAGGTGCGCGCTCGCCTGTGGGAACTCGGTTACGAAGTGGTGGAATGATGCGCGACGCCAAAGACCCCCGCAGCCCGCCGCGCGATCCGATCGCGCGGAGCAACGCCCCCGATGCGTTCATTCAGCCAATGGGCGCCGCGAAACTGCAGTTGAAGATCGGCGGCATGGCCTGCTCCTTCTGTGTCGCGAGCATCACCAAGGCGCTGGGACGCATGGACGGTGTATGCGACGTCAATGTGAACCTGGCGCACGAAGAGACGCTGATCCAGTACGAGCCGACTAAAGTCACCCCGGCACGACTGAAGGAAACGCTGCTCGACCTGGGCTACACGGTGCGCGACGCCAGCCAGGCGCGCAGCTCCGAGGAAGAAGAAGCCGAACTGCGAAATCAGTTGGAGAACCTGCTGACGGCGGCCGGCTTCACCGCCGTCGCGCTGGGGGCGATGAGCCTGATGTGGCTCGACCTGCTGCCGCCGCAAGGCATGGCGGCGCTCTACTGGCTGATGCCGATCCTCGCACTGTCGACCGTTTTCGGCCCGGGCTGGCACATCCTGTCGATGGCCTGGGCGAGCCTGCGGCGCGGCATCCTGAATCAGCATGTGCTGCTGGAGTTCGGCGCCTTCGCCGGGATCGTTGGCGGCTTCCTGGGCTACGTCCTGCCCGCCTTCCCGCTGCCGGATTTTCTTGGCGTCGCGGTGTTCGTCACCACCTATCACATTCTCTCCGGCTACGTTTCGCTCCTGGTGCGCACCCGCGCTTCGCAAGCGGTGCGCAAGCTGCTCGCGCTGGTGCCGGCGACCGCCCGGGTCGTGCGCGACGGACGCGAGGAAGAGGTGCCGGTGGAGGACGTGCGGCCGGGGGAATGGGTGCGGGTGCGGCCGGGGGAAGCTATCCCGGTGGACGGGGATGTCGTGGAAGGCGCATCCAGTGTCGATGAGAGCCTGGTGAGCGGAGAATCCATTCCCGAAGAAAAACTGCCCGGCGCTGCGGTGATCGGCGGCTCGATCAACCAGTACGGCACGCTGCTGGTAAGGGTGACGAAGGTCGGCGCCGAGAGCTTCCTCAGCCAGGTGGCGCGGCAGGTGGAAGAGGCACGGGCGCTCAAGCCCGGCATCCTGGTACTGGTCGATCGCGTTTTGCAGGTCTTCGTACCCGCGGTTCTGCTGTTCGCCGCCGGCGCGGTGCTGGCGTGGACGCTGGGCGCCTGGGCCGTGACCGGCAGCGCCGACTGGACCCGCGCCATTTTCGCCGGGCTGGCCGTATTGGTCATGGGCTATCCCTGCGCCCTGGGGATGGCGACGCCGCTGGCGATGATCCGGGGCGGCGGCATGGCCGCCGAGCGCGGCATCCTGATGCGTTCGGCCGAAGCGTTCCAGGCGCTGAAGGATGTCAGGTGGGTCGTGCTCGATAAGACCGGCACCCTTACCCGGGGCAAACCCGCCGTGATCGAGATCGTCGCCCTTGCCGAACATCGCGGGTATGACAAGCGCGATGCGCTGCGCCTGGCGGCCTCCGCCGAGGCCGAATCGGAACATCCGCTGGCGCGGGCGGTGGTGGCCGCCGCGCAGGCGCAAGGGCTGCCGCTAGCGAAGGCCGAAGACTTCCAGGCCGCGCCGGGCCGGGGCATTACCGCCACGGTGGAAGCGCACCGGGTGGCGGTCGGCAGCCCGTCGTTTGTCGCGTCCGAAGGTGTCGATATGACAGCGGCTAGCGAGCGGATCCGCTCCCTGCAGGAGGCAGGCAACACCGTCATCGCGCTGGCGGCGAACGGCGAGCTGCGGGCCTTGTTTGCGATCGCCGACGAGATCAAACCGGACGCCAAGGAGGCGATCGAACGCCTTCGGGCGGCGGGATTGGAGCCCGTGATGCTAACCGGCGACAACGCCCGAACCGCACGGGCGGTGGCGCAGAAGGTCGGAATCACCGACTACCGCGCCGAAGTCCTGCCCCAAGGGAAAGCGGATGTAGTGCGGGAGCTGCAGCGGCAAGGGCATCGCGTTGTCATGGTCGGCGACGGCATCAACGACGCTCCCGCCCTGATGCAGGCGGATGTCGGCATTGCCATCGGCGCCGGCACCGACATCGCCATCGAATCGGCCGACGTGGTGCTAGTCGGCGATCGCCTCGGCGCGGTGGTGGATGCCTACTTCATCGGCAAGGCCTCCTACCGCAAGACGGTACAGAACCTCTCGCTCGCTTTCGCCTTCAACGGCATCGGCATTCCGCTCGCGGCCACCGGCCTGGTGCATCCCGTGTGGGCCATGATCGCCATGGCGGCCAGCGTCAGCGCCGTGCTCGCCAACTCGTTCGCCGGGCGTCTGCTGCCCAGGCTGCGCCGGCCCCGGAATTCCCAACCCGTAGGAGACATCCATGAAACGTAACTTGATCGTCACCGCACTGGTGGCCGTGATCATCGCCGGCTTCGTGCTGGCGGCGAGGTTCTGGACAGGCTCGGTGGTGCCTCCGGTCGATGGCTACATGGAAGGCCGGAACATCCTGTTCCTCCATACGGAAGCCTCCGATCCGCAGGTGGCGCAATTGCTCACCAAGATGAAGGGCTCGCCGGTCCTGGTGGTGCCCTCGCTGGCGCAGGCGCCGGCGACCATGCTGGCTGAGGTGTACGTGTTCAAGAACGGCGTCAAGGGCGGCGGGCCGCTGGACTTCCAGCCCGACGTGTTCGACAGCCCGCCCGGCACGGCTGGTTACCGGCCCCTGCGCCGGCTCAACCTGGTGACCTGGAAAAACCCGCAAGCGGCACGCGAATTCAAGACCGCAGCCGAGGTGCGGCAAGCCCTTGCCAAGGGCGAGATCAGCATCGAACAACCGGGGGTGGTGATCAACATGCCCCTGCTCACCTGGCCCGACGGGCATCGTTAGCCCGGATATCTCATGGAAACGCTACTACTGCCGATCGGCCTGGGACTGCTGGGGTTCATCGAGCCCTGCACCATGGGCTCCAATCTGCTCCTGATCAAGCACCTGGAGCGGCGCCCCTACCGCGACCGCCTGGCGCAGACGCTGGTTTTTGCCGCGATCCGGGCGCTGTTCATGGGCCTGCTGGGCGTCGCGGCGGCGCTGATAGGCGCGCGCTTTTTCGGCTTGCAGCGCGTTTTGTGGGTCGGGCTGGGCGCGGTCTATCTGGGTTTCGGCCTGCTGTATCTCGCCGGCCGGCAGGGACTGCTGATGGTTCGCCTGGGCCCGTTGCTGTCGCGCGCAACGGGAACGCGCGGATCGGCCGCATTGGGCCTGCTATTCGGACTCAACGTGCCTGCATGCGCGGTGCCGCTGGTCGTCGTGCTGCTCGGTATGAGCGCCAGCCATGCCGCCGGCGGCGAAGCCCCGGCGCGGGGCTTCGTGTCGCTGCTGCTGTTCGGCCTGGCGCTGTCCTTGCCGCTGCTGCTGGCGGTGCTGTGGCCGCCGGCCAGACGCGCGCTGGACGCCGTGGCGGGCATGGCCGTGCGCCTGCCGCGCTGGACCGGGGTGGTGCTGGCTGGGCTCGGGTTGTGGTCGATCGGCTTCGGTTTGCTGGCCCGCTTGCCGGTGGCGTAAGGCGCTTTTTCTTTCATATCGCATCAACATGACCATAAGGAATCTCATCATGAAACGGATATTGCAAATCTGCGTTCTCGCCATCGCACTGACGCTGGGGATGGCGCCCGCCGTGGCCGCGCCTCAGACCTACAAACTGCACGTGGACGGGCTGTCCTGCCCGTTCTGCGCCTACGGCATCGAGAAGAAACTTGGCTCCGTCAAAGGCGTCCAGCGTATCGATGTCGATATTGCCAGCGGCGCCGTCGCGGTGACAATGGCGGAGGGTGCAACGCTCGACGAGGCAGCGGCCAAAAAGGCGGTGAAAGAAGCCGGCTTCAGTCTGCGCAAGTTCGAACAGCTTCAGTCCGCCCCGCAAGGCGCGTCGGCGGGGCCAGCGAAATGAAGGTCTTGGTAAAGACAGCGTTGGCCACCTTGTGTTTATCGGCCGGAACTGCATGGAGCGCGCCGATCACCTTCAACACCGCGCTGCCGGTGCATGAGGGTGGCTGGGTGCTGCGCGAGCAGTTCATGTACATGAAGATTGCGGACGATCCCACGCCCGCACAGCGTGACATGCGGGTTTCGGGGGTCATGTCGGTCCTTGGTTACGGAGTGACCAGCGACTTCGCGCTGTTCGGCATGCTGCCCCTGTTCAACAAACGGATCGACATAAGTATGGGCAGGCAGGATATCACCCGTCGGAAATCGGGCGTTGGCGATCTCACCCTGCTGGGCCGCTACACCGCATACCAGTACGACGCGCCCGGGCGCACCTTGCGCATTGCGCCGTTCCTGGGCGTGAAGGCGCCGACCGGCGAGGATAACGCCCGCGACGGAATGGGGCGCCTGCCGCCTCCTGTCCAGCCAGGTTCCGGCTCGTGGGATGTGCTCGGCGGCGCGGTACTCACCTATCAGACGCTGGATTTCGAGATCGACAGTCAGGTGAGCTACAAGGCCAACCGGGAAGCCAACGGCTTTCAAGCTGGTAATGTTGCCAGCCTTGACACCTCACTCCAGTACCGGCTGTGGCCACGTAGCTTGGGCGCGGGCGTCCCCGCTTTTCTCTATGGCGTGCTCGAAGCCAATCTCGTGCATTCGGCCAGGAATCGCAGCGGCGGAGCCGACGATCCAAATTCCGGTGGCACGACCCTGTTCATCACGCCCGGACTGCAATATGTCACCCAGAAATGGATCGTCGAGGCCGGCGTTCAAATCCCCGTCAGCCAGGATCTGAACGGCACGGCACTTAAGAACGATTACGTCTTCACCACAGGGTTCCGTGTCAACTTCTAAGGTGAATCAGCCATGAAACTCAATACCGCCCTCAAACTAGGCCGCAATGCCGTCATCGTACTGGCGATCATCATCGTGTCGGGCTGGCTGGCATTCGTGCCTTCGGCCAAAGCATCGTCCTACACGTTCGTGACCGCATGGGGCGAGAAAGGCAGTGCGCCCGGGCAGTTCAACGATCCCACGGGAATCGCCGTGGCCGGCGACGAAGTATTTGTCTCTGACTCCCGCAACGGCCGTATTCAGGTTTTCGACCTCGACGGCCATTTCAAGCGCCGGTTCGGGATGCCCGGCAAGGATCCGGGCCAGCTCGGCCGTCCCATGAATCTCGCGATTCACAGGGGGGAGCTTTACGTCGCCGAGTACTTCAATGACCGAATTCAGGTCTTCAGCCTCGACGGCCAGTCAAGGCGCCTGATCGGCAAATCCGGCAACGGCCCCGGCGAATTCAACGCGCCGGGTGGCGTGGCAGTCGCGTCCAACGGCGACCTGTTCGTGGCGGACTTCTACAGCCACCGCATTCAGCAGCTAAAGTCGGATGGCGGTTTTGTGCGCCAGTGGGGCATCACCGGCGAAACGGGCCACGGGGCCGGTGCGTTTATCTATCCGACCGATGTCGCGCTCGACCGCAACGACATGCTCTACGTCGCGGACGGCTACGCCAACCGCATCCAGGTCTTCGATACTGCTGGAAAGCCGGTCAACAAGTGGGGCGGCCCTTTCGCCGTGGGCATCCCCGGTCCGCTCAACGGCTGGTTCAGGGTTGTCACCGGCATCGCCTTCGGGCCGCAGGGAGATCTGTTCGCCGCCGACTTCTACAATAATCGCTTGCAGAAGTTCAGGGCAGACGGAACCTTCCTGACGAGCTTTGGTGGCGAAGGCACCGGGCCGGGGCAGTTCAATCACACCATCGCCGCCGCCGTGGCCGATGACGGAACGGTCTTCGCGGTCGATTTCGGCAATAACCGCGTGCAGAAGTGGCGCCAGGTCAAGGATTGAAGCAATGAGCGCAATCGCACGGGGCCTGATCAATCCCTTCAGAAGTAAGGCGAGAGCCGTCGTCGTGGTGGCGCTGCTGTCGCTGGTGACGGGCTTTCTGGCGCTGATGGTCCAGGCGACCCTGGCCAGCCGCGAGCAGATTGCGGGCATGGAGGGGCGCATTCGCACGCTGATCGAGTTGCGCGAAGCGGGCGCCTTCGGGACCGGCGGCTTCGGCGGCGACCAGCCGGTTGGCGAGGAGCATTTTTCCACCGATACGCTGGACGCCGTCGCGCGGATTGCGCATGCCCGCCATCTGGCGCGGGTCGATGAATACGTATACAAACCTGAGGTCGATTCCGCGAAGAAAAATGCCTACGCGATGGTGATCGGCCTGCATCCCGGCGCGGCGCTGCGCGCCATCGGCGAAGTCGATTACGAGAACGCCCGCATCGTCGTCGGCCGCAATCTCACGGCGGCCGACGACGATGCGAACGTGGCGATTGTCGGGCGCCTGTATGCCGAGCAGCGTCTCGGCGGCGAACAGCGCATCGTCCTGGGCGGTCGCCCGTTCGACGTCGTCGGCACCTACACGACCGCCAACGATTTTGGCGACAACCATATGTTCATTCCGATCAACGCCTTCCGGGCGGCCTTCAAGCCCGGCAAGAAGCTCTCCAAGATTTTCGTTACCGTCGACAAGGTCGCCAATGTCGAACGCGTGGTGGACGACCTGAAGCAGATTGCCGAAGCCGATGTCGTGACCGCGCCGGAAGCCGTCTCGACCGCGCGCACGACCCTGGGAGCACTCGCGCTGTCGAGCGCCTATGCGGCCGTCCTGCTGTTCGCGATCGGCGCCGTCGTCATGGTCTTCATCATGGTGCTCAGCACGCGCGAGCGTATTCGCGAGATCGGCACCCTCAAGGCCATCGGCGCGTCGAACCGGGAAGTCGTGCTGCAGTTTCTGGCGGAGGCATTCGGCATGAGCGCCCTGGGCGCGGCCGGCGCATTGCTGCTCGCGCTGCCGTTAGCTCCGCTGCTGAGCCGGATGCTCGGCGTGCCGCTTGCGTTCGACGCCAACGTGGTGCTGCTCGTTCTCGCCGGCGCCGCCATTTTCGCCGCGCTCGGCAGCCTTTATCCAGTGTTCCAGGGCATGCGCTCAAGCCCTATTGAAGCAATGAGGAGAACAACATGACGATGGTAGGCATCGGCATCCGCAACCTCTGGCGCAGCAAGCTGCGCCTGGGTTTGGTGGCCGCCCTGATCGGAGCGCCTTTTTTCCTGCTGCTGGTCATGCAATCGATCGGCGACGCCGTCCAGCGGCAGACCGAGACCTTGAAACAGAACGTGAACAACACGCTGCAGTTGCGCGCACGCGGCTCGATGGGGCACGTCAACATGGTCGGCAACGAGGCCATCCTGCCCCAGGACACGCTCGTCACGGTGCAGGGCGTCGAGCACGTGGCGAAAGTGGAGCCCTATCTGCTGGCGATGACGCCCACCGAAGGGCATAACTTCGCGATGGTGGTCGGCGTCGATCCCGGCGACACGCGCCGGCTCGAATCCCACGGCGAGGCGGGCAATCCGAAGATTCTGTTCGGCCGCGATCTCACCTTTGATGATCGCGGGAAACCCGTCGCGATTATCGGGCAGGGGGTCGCCAAGTGGGCCGGGATCAAGCCCGAAGCGCTGGACGGGGGGAAGGAGGCCGCGACGCTGACGCTCGATCTCAAGCATACGCATCCGGTGATTTTCGCGCTCGACCGTGCGCCGGTGACCTTCACCATCGTGGGCATTTATGCCAGCGGCTATGTCTTCGGCGACATGCAGCTTTTCACGCCGCTCGACACCTTTCGCAAAGCCTACGGCGTGCCGGACGGCATCTCCTGGCTGTATGTCCGGGCGGACTCGTCCGAGAACCTGGTGGCGGTGGAGCGGCAAGTGAGGGCGATGTTGGGCGACATCGCCGACATCATCTCGCCGACGACGGTGGCGGAGTTCCAAAGCACCGCGACCGCGGCGGTGCAGCGGCTGGCCAATGGCGGGACCGCGCTCTCGGCGCTGCTGATGGTGCTCGTTGTCTTCTTCGTGATGCTGCTGGTGGTGCGCGAGCGGGCGTGGGAGATCGGCACGCTCAAGGCGATCGGCGCATCCGACTCGGGAATCGTCACCAGTTTCCTGATCGAGGCGGTGCTGCTGTGCGCCGTCGGCGCCATCGCCGGCGCGTTGCTTTTCGCCATGTTGGGCGGAGCGCTGGCGCAACTGGTTTTCCGCCTGGGCGTCAGCCCTTTCCTCCCCGCGCAGTACAGCAGCCTCGCGGCCACGCTGTCGCTCGCGCCGCGCTTCGACACTACAACTCTCGCGATCCTGATCGGCGCCAGTGTCGTCGCGGCGCTCGGCGGCAGCGCGTGGGGCATCTGGCAAATCGTAAAACTCTCGCCCATGGAGGCGATAAGGGAGGGTGGCCATGAATGATCGCAGCGCGTTGATCCAACTGCACAAGGTCGGCAAACGTTACCCTAAGGGAGCGGAAGACGTCATCGCCCTGGATGGCATCGACCTCAGCCTCCCCGCGCAAGGCATGTTCGCCATCGTCGGCCCCAGCGGCAGCGGCAAGTCCTCCCTGCTGCACATCCTGGGCGCGATGGACCGCCCGACGGACGGTGAAGTGGCGGTTGCCGGCCAGTCCTTGAACACGCTCCCCGAATCCGGCCTGACGCGCTTCCGGCGCAAGACCGTGGGCTTCGTATTCCAGAGCTTCAACCTGATTCCGAATCTCACCGCCCTGGAAAACGTCATGCTGCCCATGGAGTTCGACGGTGTGCCCGGCCGGGAGCGGCGCCGGCGCGCAAGCGCGTTGCTGGAGCGGATCGGGCTCGCCGCGCGGCTCGCCCACAAGCCGCGCGAACTCTCCGGGGGCGAGCAACAGCGGGTGGCGATCGCCCGCGCGCTGGCGAACAGCCCGCCCCTCATCCTGGCCGACGAGCCGACCGGCAATCTGGACTCCATGAATGGTGAGATGATCTACGAATTGCTGAAGGAGATCGCGGTCGAGCGTACCGTGGTGGTGGTCACCCATGCCGAGGCCTTGGCGGGAATGGCCGACCGGATTGTGCACATCCGCGATGGCAGGCTCGAAGTCTGAGGAGAGAGACGTTATGCACGAGGAAGCCATGTCGCGGGTGTCGCCTGCCAGGCTGAAAGAGCCAAGCCGAGAAAGCGCCGCGCTGACCATCGGCAAGGTCGCCAGGATCGCCCAGGTCAGCGTTGACGCCATCCGCTTCTACGAAAAGGAAGGTTTGCTCAGCCCGGCTCGAAAAAGCGACGCAGGCTACCGGCTCTATAACGAAGATGCGGTGCGCCGTCTCACCTTCATCAAGCATGCGCAGCACTGCGGCCTGTCGCTTGCGGAAATTCGCGAATTGCTCGAACTCAAGAGCCGTGGCGACTCTTGCTGCGAGGACGTGCGTGGCGTGGCGATTCAGAAGAAGTTGCAGATCGAAGCCAAGATCAGGGCGCTCAAGGCGATGTCGCAGGCCTTGAGCGAATTGATCGATATTTGCGCCGGCGACCGCAAGCCCTTGGACGAATGTCCGATCCTGGCCGCGCTGGAATCCAGCCTGGCGAAAGGGCCCCGCCCATGAGCATTAGCGTCGAAGTCTTCTCAACGCCGGGTTGCGGCCGTTGCGCGCAGGCCACCGAAACCTTGAAATCGGTGGTGGCGGAACTCGGCCAGGACCAGGTGGTCTGGCGCGACGTCAATGTGTTGGACGAACTGGACTATGCGGTGGAACTTGGCGTGATCACGCCGCCATCGATCGCGATCGATGGGGAACTGGTTTTTCCGAAATTGCCCACGGCCGACAAGTTCCGGGAGGAATTGACGCGGCGGTTGAACATGGCACCGGCGCCCTGACGGAATCGCCCGGCGACTGGAAACTTGCAATGGATATCGAATCGGTACGTCACATCCTGGAGCAGGCCAATCTAGCCTCGCTCGGAGTCGGCTTTCTGTTCGGATTTGTGTTTACCTTCAACCCGGTGGTGCTGGCATCCATCCCCGAATCGCTGGCCTACGTGACCAAGGCGCACGCGCCGAAAAAGACTGTGCTGTTCGGTGGCATGTTCATTCTGGGCATGGTGATCGTGCAAACCTTGCTCGATCTGTCCGCGACGCCGGCCGCGGTGTTCACCGATCCGCAAGTGGCCACCGTGGGACTGAGCGAAGCGGAAGCACGGCTGCAGGGCATCGAGACGGAAGCCGTACCCTCTCGCTCGACAACGTGCCGCGCGCGCTGGCCAACTTCGACACGCGCGGCTTCATCAAACTGGTCGCCGAAGCCGGTTCGGGGCGTTTGATCGGCGTACAAGCGGTGACGCCCGAAGCGGGTGAACTCATTCAGACGGCCGTGCTCGCCATCCGCGCGCGCATGACGGTGAAGGATCTCGCCGACCAGTTGTTTCCATATCTCACGATGGTCGAAGGCTTGAAGCTGGCGGCGCAGACCTTCAACAAGGATGTGAAGCAGTTGTCGTGCTGCGCGGGATAGCCGGGCACGAAAGCGGGCTATGCCGTACCGCCAGCGCCGACTTTCCTGAGACCCACCGTCAGACTATAGCTATAGCTGTAGCCTGCGGCGGCTTGCCTCGCTGCGCTGCCCCAACTCGGCGATGGCCGCTCCGCGCGGATCGGCCGCGTGCTGGCGCAGGGCGAGGCGCTTGAACCAATCCGGCTGATCGCATGAAAATTCCCGAAGGGACGCACCGCGCTGGCGCCGTGGCGACCGAAAGTGGAGTAATTACTCGAATCCCTCGGACCGTGCGCGTAGCAGCAGATCGGCCCAGCGCGACAGCGTGCCGGGGCCGCCGGGGCCACGCGCGGCGTTGGCGGCAACGCCGTTCCAGATGGCGTCGCTGTTGAAGCTGAACATCGGCTGCAGGTCACGACGTTGCGAAGCCGGTTTGAATTCCATGACCAGGTTGTCGAGCACCAGCGGCTCCGCGTTGGGCGTCGGGTAGAAGGCGAGCACCATATGCGCCTGGGCGAATGGTTTCCCCGTGGCGCCGGGCGGCGGCCGGTAGGGGCCGATTGCCCGGGTCAGGGTCGCCTTCACGTACACCAGTCGCAACTTCGACGTCGGGATGCCGCTGTAGCGCAGCGAATAGTATTTGGCGATGGCGAAATCCTCGCAGTCGCCTTGGCCGCGCCCGATGGTTTCCAGCGGCGTGGCCCAGTAGTCGCTCTGGCTCCAGACCAGAATGTCGTCCGCGAATTCGATCTCGCGGTTGAACAGCGCGTTTATTTTCGTCAGCTTTTCCTGCTCGGTCGCCGACCCCGCTTCGACTATCGTCCGCTGCCAGTGACGGAGCAGGCCGGCCTGCGCCAGCCCGAAGCGGGCGACGAGTTGTCGCTGCAGGGTGTCGATGTCATAGGCCGCCGCGAGCGACACGAAAGCTGCCGCCAGCCATGCCGGCGGCGAGCTCCAGCGGCGGCCCGGTCGGCGGGAATAGGCATCCGCGCTCATCATGGGCGCCGCCGTGAAACAGCGATGGCCTCCGGTCAGCGACCGCCGATGGCCTCCAGCGTGAACTGGAAGCTGTTGCCGTCGATCAGTTCGATAGTCGGACGATACAGCCCGGTCTTGTCGCCGGTGCGAAACTCGATGGTCAGCAGGCCGGGATTGGGCTTGCCGCCACCGGCGACGGGCGGGAAGGCCGCGCTGCGCAGGACTTCGCCCGACAGCACCGGCTTGCCGTCGGCACCGAGTGGACTGGTCGCCGACTGGCCCTTGGCGCCTTGCGGCGCGGCGCCGACGATGCCGCCCACCACCTTGTCGCTCGCCGCATCCAGCACCCTGTCGCCGTTGGTGTCCTGCACCAGCAGCCCGCCGGTGTACTTCGGGAAGCGCGTGAGGTCGCGCGGCGCGATGCCGACCTTGTTGATCGCGCTACCGGACTCGCCCCACAGCAGCAGGCCCAGGTGATGGGGCATTACCTGACCCGGGGCGACCTTCTGGTAATCGGAATTGGTGCCCGGCGGCAGATGGAAATTAGTCGGCGCCAGCCTGGCCTTGGGCGCATCCTCCAGCACCTTGATGGCGCCCGACCACGCGGCCATGGCCTTGCCGTCGGCGGCGAGATGCTCCACCGCAACCGGATAGTCGCCCGGGAAGGGGTTGAGGAAGGTGCGACCGCGCAGGTGGATGACCTTGATGCCGGGCGCATTGACGCCGGTCGCCGCGACGTCCGCGATGGCCGTGACGTTGATCGCATGGGCCTTCTCGTCATAGCCGACCTTGTATTGCCCCGCCAGCTTCACGGCCCCCTGCGGCCAGCCCTTGGTGAACACGAGGTTGGTGTCCGCGTTCGCCTTCACCGTCACCTGGTCGTTGCGCTTGAACTCGGCCGGCATCCGGATGCGGATGACCTCGCCGGCCTTCATGGCCAGTCCCGGTGTCGCCGGATTGGCGTCCGGCACCAGCATGAATACATAATCGGTGGCCTGTCCCGAGACGTGGCCGTCGTAAGTGATCGGCGCCGGCGCCACCACGAGGGGGCTGGTGCTGGAAGTGGGCAGGGAACCGCAGGCGCCGCGCGCGGCAGCCAGCGTGGCGATGAAAAGGGGTTTTCTTGACATGAAGGGTCTCCTGGGTGGGATTGCGTTTGATTTTGTGTGCTGCTTTCGCTTGGTCGGTCCAGGGCGCCGGTTTCTTACGGCGATCCACCGATTGATCGGTTACGGGCCGTCTTGTCAGGCCGATTGGCGAAAAATCCTTGTTGCTTAACCGAAGAAAACTGCCTACTCTGGGTCGCTTGCCGGCTTGGGTCCGCGATCCGGTCGCAATACTGGCGTGGTTCATATAACTGGTCGATTTGCTGGCTATCCAGAAGGAGATCCCTTGCCGTGTCGTTTCTGAAATCATTGCCACCCGATGCCGTGCTGCTGGACGTGTTCAAGTCGTTTCCGGCCACGACGAAGCCCCTGATCGAATACCACGAAGTTCTCCTCCGGGGGCCGTCGCCGCTGAGCGTGGCCGAGCGGGAACTGATCGCGGGCTATGTCTCCGGACTCAATGCCTGCGGCTACTGCCACGGGGTGCACGAAGCCACGGCACGGGAATTCGGAATTCCCGAAGGCTTGATGCTTCAGCTCATCGAGGACATCGACCGGGCGCCGGTCGACGAGAAAATGAAACCGATCTTGCACTATGTGCGCAAGCTGACGCTGTCGCCATCCCGGATGACGCAGGCCGACGCCGACGCAGTCTTCGCCGCGGGATGGAACGAACAGGCGCTGCACGACGCGGTATCGACCTGCGCGCTGTTCAACTTCATGAACAGGCTGGTCGAAGGGCATGGCATCAAAGCCGGACCGGAGTACTTCTCGCTGGCCGCGAAGCGCCTTCATGACGGCGGCTATGGCGGCCTGCTGCGGATGCTCGGGCTGTAAGCCCGTGCGCGGCGCTGGACCCTCCGCGACTTTGGCCCGACTCGATCATTGGGCGAGCGCATGACGGACGGCACGTCCAGGCCGGCGTACGGTCCCGTCGGCTTCGTTTTGGCGGTGGGATTGCTGTTGCTGCTTGTGGTCGGCGTCGGCGCGTGGTGGCTATGGCCGGCGGAATTCAGCTTCGACGGCGAAAACACGATCGAGGGAATGGTGGCGCGAATTCGTTCCTGGGGGCCATGGGCGGCGCTGGGCTCGATTGTGCTCATGGTCATGCACTCGTTTCTACCCTTCCCCGCGGAAATCATCACGCTGGCCAACGGCATGGTGTTCGGTCCGCTCTGGGGGACGGTAATTACCTGGGTCGGGGCGATGCTCGGCGCCATCGGCACCTTCGCCCTGGTACGCCTGCTTGGCCGGCCGTTCGTGCATCGAATGCTCTCGGAAAGCCAATTGCGCCGGCTGGCCGAATGGTCATCGACCAAGGGAGGCATGGCGCTGTTGATGGGTCGCCTCATTCCGCTCGTGGCCTTCAACCTGCTCAATTACAGCGCGGCACTGACCGAAATTTCGTGGTGGACATTCATCTGGGCTACCGGGCTCGGCATCCTTCCGCTGACCATATTGCTCAATGTATTCGGCGACAGCATATTGACTCTGGCCTACTCGTTCTGGATATGGCTGCCGCTGGGTGCGCTTGCGATACTCGGTTGGGCGCTCGCAAGACGGCATTCGAGGGCGACCAAAGGCCGGTAATTCGACGGCGCGGGCCGAATCTGCGAAACACTGAATTTTTGCTTGACTCTGGAGTCAACTCCAGGGTTTAGGCTTGCTTCGTGACGTGGCGACCGCTCCGCGGACCGCCCGACGCCATCCGCCTGAAAGGAACCTGAAAATGACCATCAAACGCAAGGTTGAAGTCTTCAGCGCCGGCTGTCCGGTCTGCGAGGACGTGGTTGCACTGGTGCAGCGCCTGGCCTGTCCCTCGTGCGGGGTGGAGGTGCTGAGCATGAACGACATCGAAACAGTAAAGCGCGCCAGGGCACTCGGCGTTCGCTCGCTGCCGGCGGTGGCCATCGACGGCCAGCTTGCCGGCTGCTGCGTCGGGCGCGGCGTCGACGAGCAGGCACTGCGCGCCGCCGGTCTTGGCCAGCCCTGAGCCGGTGCCAATGCTGACCATCGGCAAACTGGCGGCGGCGGGCGAGATCAGTCCCGATGCCTTGCGCTATTACGAGAGCGAGGGCCTGCTCGTCCCGACGACCAGGACTGCAAGCGGCTATCGCCTGTATGGCGAGGACGCGCTGCGCCGGGTCCGCTTCATCCAGCACGCGCAGGCATGCGGCTTCACCCTGGCGGAAATCCGCGAACTGCTGCAACTGCGCCAGACGGACAGTGCCTGCTGCAACGACGTGCGCCAGCGCGCCATCGAAAAACGCCTGCAGCTCGCCGCCAAGATTCGCAGCATGCAATCCATGTCCGCCGCGCTCGACCGGCTGATCGCCGAATGCGCCGACGGCAGCCAGTCGGTCGAGGACTGCCCGATCATGGCCGCGCTGGAACAGATCGACGGCGGCACGGAGCCGGTGCGATGAAAGTGGAACTGATCTACGCCCCCGGCTGCGCCGAGTGCGTGACCGCCAGGGCCGGTCTGCGCGCTGCCGCCGAAGCGGCGATTGGCGGCGTCGAATGGATCGAGATCAACGTGCTCGATGCGCTCGACTACGCGATCGAACTTGGAGTATTGACGCTGCCCGCGCTCGCCATCGACGGCAGCCTGGTCTTCGCCGCGCTGCCGACGCCGGCGCAATTGCGCGACGAACTGCTGCGGCGCGCCGGCCATGATTGATCTGACGCCCGAAGCGCTGAGCGCCGCGGTCGAGGCGACGGGCTTTGCCGCGGCCGGCATCGGTTTCCTCGCGGGACTGGCCTTCAGCGTCAACCCGGTGGCGGTGGCCGCCATCCCGATGATGCTGGCCTATGTCACCCAGGCGCGCGAAACGCGCGAGGCCATGCGGCTGGGCGGGATGTTCATCGCCGGCATGCTGCTGACCCATGCCGGGCTCGGGCTGGTCGCCGGCCTCGGCGGCCAATGGGTAGCGTCGATCATGGGACGCGGCTGGGGCGCACTGCTCGGGCCGGTGTTGATCCTGCTGGGGCTGTTGTGGACCGGCTGGCTGCGCCTGCCGCTGCCGGCGCTCGCACTGCGCGCCAAACGGCCGGCCGGTGCCTGGGGCGCGTTCGCGCTCGGCATTCCGTTCTCGGTCGCCGTCTGCCCGGCCTGTACGCCGGTCCTGCTGGCGCTGCTGGGCGTGGTGGCCGTCATCGGCTCGCCCTCGCTCGGCGTGGTTTTGCTGCTGGCCTTTGCCCTGGGCCGGGCGCTGCCGATCATGCTCGGCGCCTGGGCGGTCGGCTGGCTGGAAGGCAAGCCAGCGCTCGGCCGCTTTCGCCGCGCCTTCGACGTGGCCGGCGGCGTGACGCTGGTGGTGACCGGGCTCTACCTGCTCAACACCTATTACTTTCTGATTCCCGAACTGGCTGGGTGAGCGCGGATGAGGTTCAAGGAAATACAGATGACAACAGGCAATCGATCATTGATCGCCGGCGCATTCGCCGCCATCGGCGCATCCGTATGCTGCGTCGGGCCGCTGGTGCTGCTGGCGCTCGGCATCGGCGGCACATGGGTCGGTAGCCTGGCGGCGATGGAGCCATTGCGGCCCTTCTTCATCGGGCTAACCCTGCTGTTTCTCGGCTTGGCCTTCCGCAGGCTCTATCTGGTGGCGCCGGTCTGCACGCCGGGCACGCCCTGCGCCGATCCGCGTACCATCGAGCGACAGCGGCTGACCTTCTGCATCGTCGCCGTCATGCTGCTCGGCCTGTTGGCCGTGCCGTCAATGGCCCCATTGTTCTACTGAAAGG
Organism: Sulfuritalea sp.; assembly: GCA_023700805.1. Taxonomy (GTDB): domain Bacteria; phylum Pseudomonadota; class Gammaproteobacteria; order Burkholderiales; family Rhodocyclaceae; genus Sulfuritalea. The sequence continues at coordinate 90,836 of JAMPYF010000004.1, read as the reverse complement.
AGCCTCCCATGCGCAAGCTGTTGATTGCCACCCTCGCCGCAATGCCTCTGGCCGCACCGGCCGCCGCCCCGAAAGCCGTCACGCTCAATATCAAGAACATGAGCTGCGAAGTCTGTCCGATCACCGTCAGGAAATCGCTGGAAAAACTACCCGGCGTAAGCGGCGTCAAGGTCGACTTCGAGCGCAAAACCGCCACCGTGACCTATGACCCGGATCAGGTTCGCCCCGACGCCTTGAGCAAGGCAACGACGAACGCAGGCTATCCCTCGACCATTCAGCGGTGAGGCCGCGATGAGCGCAGTCGTTCTTGAATCCGTGCTGACCTGCCCGCAATGCGGCCACGTCAAGACTGAAACCATGCCCACCGATGCCTGCCAGTGGTTCTACGAATGCGAGGACTGTCGAGTCCTGCTGAAGCCGAAGCCAGGCGATTGTTGCGTGTTCTGTTCCTACGGTACGGTGCCCTGTCCGCCGATCCAGGAAAACGGGCGTGGGCACTGCTGTTGATGTGTGCGGTTGGCGGCACTTTGTCGATGACGCGCCGGGCCTGATCGCGCGGCATCCCCTTGCGGCAAGGGCGCGTGCTGGTCATCAAGTCGAAGGGATCACGGATCACGGGCCTGCCGGACACTCCAGCAGTCAGTGCAGGTCGCGGATCACAAGTCCAGATCGCCGAGGCCCGGATGGTCATCTGGGCGCCGCCCCAGTGGCCAGAAAAACTTGCGTTCGGCGGCCTTGATGGGGAGATCGTTGATGCTGGCGAAGCGGCGCTGCATGAAGCCTTGTTGGTTGAACTCCCAGTTCTCGTTGCCATAGGAGCGGAACCACTGCCCGGCGGCGTCGTGCCATTCATAGGCAAAACGCACCGCGATGCGATTGCCGGCACTGGCCCACAACTCCTTGATCAGCCGGTAGTCCTGCTCCCTGGCCCATTTTCGAGTCAGAAACTGGCGCACTTCGTCACGCCCGACCGGAAACTCGGCGCGGTTGCGCCAGCGGGTGTCCGGCGTATAGGCCAGCACCACGCGATCAGGATCGCGTGTATTCCAGGCATCTTCGGCCATGCGCACTTTCTGTCGGGCGGCGTCTTCGGTGAAGGGGGGCGGGGGGCTTGGTTTCCATGGATCACCTCGATGTGTGTGGGGAAGAAAAGTCAGGCTGGGAGGGTCGGTACCAGCCCTTATCCGGCGCCGTCCCCTTCATTCGAAACTCTCGTACTGCACCCGCCCGGCCGCAATCGCCAGTTCGCGCGCCGCGGCGCTGACGGCCTCGATCAAGCGGCCGGGGCCGCACACGTAGAACCGTACCTCGGCCGGAGCAGCGCGCATGATCGACTCAAGGTCGATCCGGGTTCCGCCCGGGGCGCGCGTGAAATACTGGTGTAGCTCCCCTGGAAACTCGATGGCCAGGCAGTCCCGGTAGGCCATCTCGGCGGCGGTCCTGCCGCTGTAATGCAGCTCGAATGAAACGCCCCGCGCCTTGAGTTTCTGGGCCATGGCCTTGATCGGCGTGATGCCGATGCCGCCGGCAATCAGTACGGCAGGGCGGCCGTCGTCATGCAGCGGAAACTGGTTGGCCGGACGATCGAGCGCCAGCCGGGTCCCGATCTGCCACGTGGCGTGGATCGCGGCCGACCCGCCGCGTCCCGCTTCCTCGCGCAGCACGGCAATCTCGTACATGTCGCGCCGATAGGGATGCGTCGCCAGCGAATACTGCCGGGTGACGACGGATCCATCCGCCAGCCGCACCGGCACCGCGAGATGTGCGCCCGCCGCGACGGGCGGCAGGTCGCCCCTGTCCGGCGCCCGCAGTTCATAGGCCCGGATGCGCGGTGTCATCTGGCGCATGCCGGTGACGACCAGCTTCAGGGGGCCGCTGCCGATTTCTTCGATGCCCGCAACGGTTGATTCGCGTTTTGCGGCCTCCTGCTGCCAGCCACTGACACGTTCCCTGACCTCGCGCTCGGTGAACCGCGGCGTGATGTATTTCGGGCAATTCCAGTCAAAGGCCTCCACCGTGACGATCACGCCGCGTTCGACGCGGGCCCGATAATCGGGTGACTCGACCCGGGCCAACAACTCCGGCTCGGCGTCCTCGTCGATCAGGCGCGCACGCCCCCAGATCTTGAGCCGGCGCTGCCCCGGATAATCCATCAGGAACAGGCTGACCCGGTCATCGCCATCGAGGTTGCCCACGGAGATGTACTGGCGGTTGCCGGAGAAATCGGCATAGCCGATCATCCGTGGCCCCAGTACCTTGAGGAAGCCGGGTGGCCCGCCGCGATGCTGAACGTAAGGCCAGCCGCTCTCGCCGACGGTGCCTTGGTAAAAGCTGTCGCGCGCGCTGATGAACTCGATTTCCTGGGCGCCGAGTTCAGCCGTTTCGGGAGCTCCCAGTTCAGTAGACCGGTAGGCATCGCGACTGCCCATCCGTTCCTGGGCCGCTTGAACGTTTGGTGTAAATGCAATTTTTGCGAAGGCAAGGGCCATGGATAATCTCCTTGTTGCCGAGGGGAGACAAGTCCCCCGGCATCGGTGGACGGGATCAGGCGGCGAGCTTCAATTCGACTTTCGGGAAGTCGATATCGACGCGACCGGCCTTGCCCAGCAGGTTGGTCAGGATGTTCATGCCGACGTGGGTGATGACCTCGACGATGTCCGATTCGCTGTAGCCGGCATTGCGCATTTCCAGCAGTTCGGCGGTGGTTACTTCGCCCATGTTGGCCACCAGTGAGCGGGCAAAGCGGACGGCGACGGCCGCCTTCTCGTCGCTGCTGGTGCCGGCGCGGTTGGCCTCGATCTCGGCACCGTCCAGGCCCGCCTTGCGCCCGATCGCCGTGTGTGCCGACAGGCAATACTCGCAGCGGTTCTGCTGGGCCAGGGCCAGCGCGATGCGTTCGCGCGTCTGCGGGTCGAGCGAACCGTCGCCGGCGATGCCGTGCAGGCCCAGGAAGGCTTTCAGCGCGGCCGGGGAATTGGCAAAAACCTTGAGGAAATTGGGCACCATGCCAAGCTGGGCCTGGATGGCGTCGTAAAGGGACTTCTGTTCCGGTGTGGCCGATTCGGGGGTAACGATGTTGATGCGTGCCATGGTAGTTCTCCTGTTTTGGGTTGAGGGTGTCGTCGTGCTGTCGACGGTTGCCACTGTGCCTAATTCCCCATTAAACAAGAATAGCCATAGAATGAAATCCACTATTGCATAGCGAGGAATAATCCGTGGCTCGATTCCATCTCATGACCGTGTTTGTTGCCGTGGCCGAAGAAGAGGGCTTTGCTGCAGCGGCACGGCGGCTGCGCATGTCGCCGCCCGCCGTGACACGTGCCGTCGCCATGCTGGAGGAACGGCTGGGCGTGCGACTGCTCACGCGCACCACCCGTCGGGTGCGGACCACCGATGCCGGCGCCCGCTATCTCGACGACGCGCGACGCATCCTGCTCGATGCCGACGAGGCCGACGAGGCGGCGGCCGGCATCAACGCCACGCCGCGGGGACATCTCGCGGTGACGGCGCCGGTATTGTTCGGCAAGACATTTGTGATGCCCATCATCACCGCCTACCAGGGGAACTTCACGGAAACCACGGTGTCGGCGCTGTTCGTCGATCGCGTGGTCAACCTGCTGGATGAAGGACTCGATGTCGGCATCCGCATCGGCGCATTGCCCGACTCGTCGCTGCGCGCGATTCGCGTCGGTCGCGTGCGTCGCGTCGTCTGTGCGGCGCCCGCCTACCTGAAGAAGCATGGCACCCCTAAAACCCCCGCGGATCTGGCGAGGCATCCAGTCATCGCTGCCACCTCGATTACCGCCGGGCAGGAATGGACGTTTGCCAGGGGAAAAGAGAAGACAGGCGTCCGGCTCAATCCGCGCATCCTGGTGAATACCAATGACGGCGCGCTGGAAGCCGCCAGGAACGGGTTCGGCCTGACGCGGCTGCTCTCCTACCAGGTGGCGGGAGAGCTGGCGGCCGGCACGCTCAAGGCGGTGCTGACGGACTTCGACGTTACCTCGCTGCCGATCCACGTGATTCACCGCGAAGGTCGCCACGGATCCGCCAAGGTTCGGAGCTTCGTCGATCTGGCCGTGGCAAGGCTGAAGGCGGACGCGGCATTGCAATAAGTGCGACAAGTCGCTAAACAGCGCTGCCGCCGTGTCGCCACCGCCGACTTTTTGCGACAATCGGCGACATGAGTACCGAACTCATCCTGCAATCCACGCTGACCCCGATGCTTTGGTGACCGTCGTGCCAGGCCGCATCCTGCTGGTGCCGCTCCTCGTCCTTTACCTCGAAGGGCGAAGTGACGCCGCATCCCTACCCAGCCGATGCCGCAGGCAGTGTGCGTCGGCACCCGTTGCGGCCGATCAGATCTTCAAGTAGGTCCAACCTTGCTGCACGCGATCGGCGACATGCTCGATGGCGGTTCTTGCGATTGCGGCTTCGGGTACCAGCTTGACCTCGACACCGACGCCTTGCAGGCGCGCCATGGTTTGCCCGCAGGCGACGAAAGCTATCTGCGCATGGTGCGCCTTGAGTTCCGCAATGCGAGCAGCATAGGGCGTGGTGTCCGCGCGCAGCAGTTCGAGGCCGCGATGATTGGCGATGATCTCGACCTGGGCACTGCCCGTTTTCGCCAGATAGGCTTCCGCCAGGTCGAGTACCGCATCCATTTGCTCCGCCCGGGAACTGTCCAGGTGAATCAGGATGCGGGCCGGTTCCGCCGCGAACAACGCGGCCATCGAGCGCGGCGCTTCACCCGTGGTCGCGGCATGGTGTCCCACCCATCCCGCCACAACACCGACCGCCAGGACAATGCTCGCGACCAGCGCGCCGCCCCAGATCGGCAGGCGATGATTCGGACCGCGGCGTACCGCCGGCACGTTGCCGTAGGCATGGCGCACCAGCTCCTTGGCCGAACGCAGCGCGCAAAGTCGCTGGCCGAGTTCGGCGTCGGTGCCGAGCGCGGCGAGAATCTCGTCGCATTCCTGGGCGCCCAGCTGGTTGTCGACGAAGGCATTCAGCCGCTCGTCGGAAAAACCCCTTGCTTCGTTCATTTCACGCTCCTCAAGCGCCGCTGAGCCAGCGGCGCTTCCACCAGAGTCTGCTTTAACGACGCTCGGGCGCGGCACAGCCGGCTCATGACCGTGCCGATCGGTATCGCAAGGATTTCGGCTACCTCGGCATAGGAAAAATCTTCCAGATCGACCAGGGTGACGGCTTGCCGCTGCCCGAGCGGCAGTGCCGCGACCGCGGCCCGTACCCGGTTCACGGTTTGCTGGCGTTCCGCATGGCTATCCGGTCCCGGCAGGTCGGATGGCAGTTCGGCAAGAATCTCGTCATCGAGATCCTCGCGTCGCGTGCGCAGATGGTCGATCCAGCAGCGGTTGAGAATCGCGAACAACCAGCTGACGAGACGTTCTGGCTCGCGCAACTGTTCAAGTCCGGACAGGCCGCGCGTCAGAGCCTCCTGGGCCAGGTCGTCGGCCAGAACCGTGTCGTGGCACCAGGCGAAGGCCAGGCGATGGAGCCGCACGCGGCTTGCCTTGATCTGCTCCACCAGCTCACGCTGTTCCCGCGACTGCAACCACTTCATCGGTTTTCCTCTCCTGCCACGGTAAGACGCAGCATACGATGGATTTATTCCATCCTGGCAACGGCTGGAGGGAATAAAACGGGGTCCGCTGCCGTCTTTATGTGATGGTCGCCAGAGTAAGACACTGAAATCAGGAGCGGCCGGTACATCGTTATCCAACCACGGAGGAGCCATCATGATTCGCAGAACTTTCGTCCAACTCGTGCTCGCCAGCACGATTCTTGCGGCTGGAATTCCCGCCGCGACCGCCGAGCCGGCCAAGCCGGGAGTGGTAATCCAGGTCAGCGACGGCGATACCAAGAGCTGGAACCAGGCGCTGAACGTCATCAAGAATGTCCAGGCCGAATACGGCAAAGACAAGGTCGATATCGAGCTGGTGGTGTTCGGTAACGGCTCGGGGATGCTCAAGTTCGACTCGCCGCTGGCGAACCGCATCGAGGATACGCTGGCAAGCGGCGCAAGCGTCTCCATGTGCGAGAACACGATGCGGGGACAGAAGCTGACCAAGGCGGACATGCACCCGAAGGTCGGCTACGTCAAGGCGGGCGTCATCGAAATCATCGAAAAAAGCCGGCAAGGCTGGACCGTGGTCCGGCCTTGACCTCGGTTGTTCGCTGGCGGGCGGACTCACGCGGCTTCTGCCTGATATCGCCTTGCCCAGCGCCGGTTTCTCCGGGCATGGCCGCGGCCGCCCGCAGCGTCCCGCCGGGATTCGTCATGGCGGGCATCCTGATTGCCGGCCTGTGGCTGGCGCATCTCCCGCAAGCGACGGCCGCGCCCGCGTCTTCGGCCGATCCGGCCGGCGTGACCTTCGACGGCAAGACCTACACCAACCGCTTGATCCACAGCCGCGACCCGTATCTGCTGCTGCACGCCCACAACCCGGTGGACTGGTACCCGTGGGGGCCGGAGGCGCTGGAGGCGGCGCGGCGCGAGAACAAGCCGATCTTCGTCTCCTTCGGTTATTCCACCTGCTATTGGTGTCATGTCGCGGAGCGCGAAATCTATTCGAATCCGGAGATCGCCAGGCTGATGAACCAGTGGTTCATCAACATCAAGGTCGACCGCGAGGAGCGCCCCGACATCGACCGCATCTACATGCTGGCCACGCAGATCCTGACCGGCCGCGGCGGATGGCCCAACAACGTGTTCCTCACGCCGGACCTCAAGCCCTTCTACGCCGGCAGCTATTTTCCGCCGCAGGATCGCGAAGGGCGGCCAGGCTTCAAGCGCGTCCTCGAGACCATGCACAGGGCATGGAGCGACGATCGCGCCAAGGTTCTGGCGAGCGCCGACCGGGTGTACCAGGCGCTGCAACAGGCCGCGCGCGGCATGGAAGCCAGCGGCTCGCCGCCGCCGGCGCCGCGCCAATGGCTGGCCGCCGCGCTGGCCGAAGCCGGCAGCCGCTACGACGACTTCGACGGCGGTTTCAGCGGTGGCGGCGTCACCAAGTTCCCGCAATCGCCGCTGCTCTCGATGTTGCTGGCCGCCAGTGCTCCGGAAGCCGGAACGGACACCGGCAAAAGCCAGCCCGAGGCGAAGGCGCGGCGCATGGCCACCGCGACCCTGGCGGCGATGGCCGACGGGGGTCTCATGGATCAGCTGGCCGGCGGCTTCCACCGCTACAGCACCGAGCCGAGCTGGTCGGTGCCGCATTTCGAGAAAATGCTCTACGACAACGCGCAACTACTGAGCCTCTACGCCCATGCCTATGCGCTCACCGGGGAACCGCTGTTCCGCCAGGTCGCGCTGCGCACCGCGCACTACCTGACGGCCGAGATGCGGGCGCCGGAAGGCGGCTTCTACAGCGCCCAGGATGCCGAGGTGAATGGCGTCGAAGGCGTCAGCTACCTTTGGACTCGCCGGCAGATCGAAACCGTGCTCGGCAAGTCCGACGCCGGGCGCTTCATGAAAATCTACACGCTGACGCCGATGCCGGAAGGTTTTGCCGGCCATCCGCAGGCTGAAGGCGGCGTGCTGCGCCTGCATAGCCAGCGTTTCGCGAAACTGGCGAAGGCGAACCCGCAGGCGTCCGCCCTGGATGCCTTGCGGCCGCTGCGCGAAAAGCTTCTGGCGGCGCGTGGCAAACGCCCGCAGCCGGCGCGCGACGAAAAGATCGTCACCGCCACCAACGCGCTGGCCATCATCGGCTTCGCCGACGCTGGTCGTTGGCTGAACGATCCCGCGTTGACCAGGACGGCGCTGGGCGCCGCCACCTGGATCTGGCGGCACGCCTTCGATCCGGCATCGGGTGAACTTGTGCATCAGTTCTTCGCCGGTCATCCCGGCAATGGCGGTTTTCTCGACGACTATGCGCTACTGGGGCAGGCGTTTCTGACGCTGCACCGGCAGACCGGCGACGCGGTATGGCTGTCGCGCGCGCGTCAGATCGCCGAGGCCATGCTCAAGCGCTTCGATCGCGGCGCGGCGGGCCGCCTCGCCGATACTCCGAACCGGACCGATCTGCTCGTGGAGCCGCCGGCGGAGGGCGACTCGGTGCTGCCTTCCGGCCAATCTTCGGCAATCGGGTTGCTGCTGGAACTGTCCGTCGTCACTGGCGACAGCCGTTATGCGGCCGTCGCGCGGCGAGTCCTGAGCTCGTTGGCGGCGCAGATCGCAGCCCAGCCTTCCTCCTGGGGCGCCTTGCTGGCGCCATTGAGCCGGCCGCAACTGGTCGCGGCGCTGGAAAAGGCGCCGCTTGCGCAGACGGCCTCGCCGGATTCCGCGGATCGCATACGCGCGCAGGCGCGCCTGGCGAAGACGAAAACCGGCATCGATCTGATCGTGACCATCGCGGTCGATCCCGGCTATCACATCAACGCCAACCCGGCCTCCGACGCGAGCCTGATTCCGACGCAGCTGACGCTTGCGGGGTATCCCGACATCAAGGTCGATTACCCGGCCGCGCAGCGCTTCAAGGCGCCGTTCGCGCCGCAGGGCATCGCGGTGTACCACGGCCGCGTCACGCTGCTCGGGCATCTGCCGCCGGCGCCGGCCGGGCGTCCGTCGGTCGCCAATCTGCGCGTACAGGGCTGCAACGACGAGGTCTGCCTGGCACCGGCGACTATCGCGGTACCGATCGATGCGAGCCCGCGCTAGCTAGACCGGGCAGTGGATATCGCGTCGCCGTACCGCCAGGACCGACTTTCCGACGCCAGGCGAATTCAACCCGACGCCGGATTCATTCTTGGAGTTCATTCATGACGATGCTGGTCAGGCTGGTTCGACAGGCACTCAAGCTGGTTCCCGACGCGGCAGGATACGCACTCACTGACAGACTGGCCGCCATGACCCATCGTCCCGCGCTGGAGGATGCCGAACGGCGAGCGATGGCGCGGGCCGAACAGATCCGCTTCGGCGCCGGCCGGGCCAACGTCGCCTGGGCCTGGGGGGCGGGGCCGCCCGTGATATTGGTGCATGGCTGGAACGGCCGCGCCGCCCAGATGGCACCGCTGGCGGCGCATATAGCCGACAGCGGATTTCGCGCGGTGGCGCCGGATGTCACCGGCCATGGCGATTCGCCCGGCAGGCAAGCGCACTGGCGATATTTTCTCCGCGACATTCCCGCGCTGGCGCAAACCCTGGGCGAGCAGGCGTACGCCTACATCGGTCACTCGGCCGGGGCGCTGACGATGATGGCGGCACGGTACGGGAGAAACGTCTCCGCTTCCCGGTATGTCTGCATCTGCGCGCCTTCGCATCCGTTTCCGCCGATCAGCGTGATCCGCAAGAAGCTCGCGCCGCGCCCCGCCATCGTCGAACGCTACAAGGCTTTTATCGCCGAGCAGTTCGGAAGGACCTGGGATGAACTCGTTCCCGGCCTGGTATATCGGGGGCTGGGCGCCGATACCTTGCTCTTCTATGACACGACGGATCGATTTGTCGATCACACGGAAGGCGACAAGATCGCGGCAATCGCCCCCGGCGCGCACTTGCTGAAGACCGACCGCTACGGTCATGCAGGGATCCTCGCAGCGCCGGAACTGCATGCCGCGGTTTGCGAGTTTCTCCGGGCCATACCCCAAACAAATGTCGACATGTGTGTAAGGAATCAATAGTTGAGGCGACAAATGAGCAGCAGACGCGATATCCATGCCTGCCCGACTAATAAGGAGGAACCATGAACACCCATACCAAACCCCTGCAACTCGCCATGGCTGCTGCGCTGGTCTGTACTTTCGGCATGGGGTCGGCCCTGGCCGCCAACCCTTGCAACCCCTGCGCGGCGAAAGCGAAGAATCCTTGCGCCGCCAAGATGAAAAACCCGTGTGCGGCAAAGAACCCCTGCGGTGCAAAAAATCCATGTGGCGCCAAAAATCCATGTGGCGCCGGTGCCAAGATCGATCCCAAGTCGGTCACCCGACCGGCCGGCTACAAGCCCTACAAGGGCGACGCCGCCGCGCTGCTGAAGGATGGCGAGAAGCTGTGGAACGACCCCAAGCTGTCGACCAACGGCATGTCCTGCAATACCTGCCATCAAGGCCACGGGGCGTTTGGCGCAACCTTCGCCAAGCCGTATCCGCATTTCGTGCAGATGACCAAGGACCAGATCGGGCTGAAGAAAGTGCATCTGGACGAAATGGTTCAGGCCTGCATGGTGATGCCAATGGCGGCCAAGCCGCTGGCCTGGGAGTCGCGCGAACTGGCCGCGCTGACCGCGTATACAGCCGGCATGCAGAAGACCTTCAAGCCGGGCAAGGCCAATCCCTGTGCGGCAAAGAACCCTTGCGCGGCGAAAAACCCGTGCGGCGCCAAAAATCCTTGTGCCGCGAAGAACCCGTGCGCCGCGAAGAAATAGTATCCAGTGCTGCCGTCGGCGGTGCGGTTTGTTGTTAATCTGACAGAGGAGTCACAATGAATACACGCATGAAGAAAATCCGTTTGATCCTGGGCGCCGCGGCGCTCGCCCTGGCGGTTCCGGCGGCCTACGCGGCCAATCCTTGCGGGGCGAAGAATCCTTGCGCCGCAAAGAATCCCTGTGCCGCGAAGAATCCCTGTGCCGCAAAGAACCCTTGCGCGCCCAAGGCCAAGACGAAGAGCGCGAAAAAAGCCAACCCCTGTGCCGCCAAGAACCCCTGCGCAGCGAAAAACCCGTGCGCGGCCAAGAATCCCTGCGCGGCCAAAAAGTGATCCCGTGCCGCCATCCCGTCTGACGGTCTGGCGGCAAGCGGGGAGACTGGTTCTCCCCGCTTTGTTTCTGGTTGCGCTCGCCGCTTGTTCGGAGGCGCCGCCCCCGGTCAGCAAGGCATCGCTTGCCGGCGAGGATGCCGCGGCATTTCTCAAGGCTTACTGGCAGCGTCCGCTGCCCGCCCAGGGCCCGGCTCCAGCACATTTCAGCCCCCTGGAAGCGGCGCTCGACCCGGCTTCCTGCGGCACCTGCCATGTCCAGCAGTATCAGGACTGGAGCGGAGCGCTGCACGCGAAGGCGATGGGGCCGGGGCTGCTCGGCCAATTGCAGAACATGCCGGCCGAGGATCGCGACGAACATCAGGCCTGCATCCGCTGCCATGCGCCGCTGGCCGAGCAGGCCGACAGCCTGGTCGCGGCCCTTTCGCGTGGAAAACCCGACAAGGGCGGCGGTCTGCACCAGCAGGGCATGGTCTGCGCCACCTGCCATATGCGCGGCTACCAGGTATTTGGCCCGGCACGCCGCGACGGCATGGTGCCGACACCCGCCGACAAGCTGCCGCACGATGGCTGGCAGGTCAGCGCAGCCTTTGCCGATTCGCGCTTCTGCGCTTCCTGTCACCAGTTCGAGCCGGATGACTTCGCGCTCAACGGCAAGCTGCTGGAGAACACCTATGCCGAATGGCAGGCCAGCCGTTACGCCAAGGAAGGAAAAACCTGCCAGTCCTGCCACATGCCAGACCGACGCCATCTCTGGCGCGGTATTCATGACCGAGATACTGTCCGGAGCGGCGTCACCATCGCCGTGTCCGCGCCGCGCATCGAATCCGGCGCCGTGAGTGCAATGCTGAGCGTGCTCAACAGCGGCACCGGCCACTTTTTTCCGACCTATGTCACGCCGCGCATCGTCGCCGAAGTCTTTCAGGCCGGCGCCAACGGCCGGGCCATCGCCGGCACCCGAGTGGAATACGTTATCGGCCGTCAGGTGGCACTCGACCTTTCGCGCGAGATCGCCGACACGCGGCTGGCGCCGGATGCAGAGGCCCGGCTGGACTACCGCCGGCCGCTGGATCCGAAGGCGCGGACGCTTGGCTACCGGGTGCGCGTCGAGCCGGATAATTTTTACACCGGCTTCTATCGTTCATTGCTGGCCGACGGCGCCGGCCGCGGCGAAAAGTTGATCCGCCAGGCGCTGGCCGATTCCCTCGCGTCGCACTTCGTGCTGTTCGAGGAAAGTCGGCCCTTGCGGGACGGCGCGGGGAAACCATGAAAGCAACTGAAATCGACTTTGCGACGCTCGGCCACAGTCGGCTCGAAGCGATGCGCGCGGCGGGCCGCGAGATCCTCGAATGCCAGCGTGTGCTGGAAAGGGGAGGGCTTAACATCGTCGGCGAGATGCTGCGCGGACAGGGCGATTTCGTCGAATTCGAACACTATCCGAACGATGATGTTTTTGACGCCGACAGCCACTCGCAGTATTACTACCACGCCCATCGCGGTGAAGAGGGCGAGCACGGCCATTTCCATACCTTCCTGCGCGCGTCGGGCATGCCGCCGGGAACGCGGCCGGTAGCCAACACCGGTGCTGAGTCCTGGCCGTCCGGCGACGAGTCGCTGTCGCATCTCGTGGCGATTTCCATGGACGCCTACGGCTACCCGATCGGACTATTCACCGTGAACCGCTGGGTGACGGGCGATGCTTGGTACGTGGCGCAGGACGTGATCCCTATGCTGGATCATTTCGAGATCGATCATGCCAACCCCTCGTGGCCGGCCAACCGCTGGATCAGCGCCATGCTGCAGCTGTTTCGGCCGCAGATCGAGGCGCTGATCCTTGAGCGCGACGAGATCGTCGTGGCATGGGCCGATCGGCATCCCGGCGTGGATGTTTTCGAGGATCGCGAGCTGGAGATCGCCAGCCATATCGCGATCTCGGTGGAACAACAGATCGCCGCCATCGATGCAGCGCTGAAACAAGGAGGCTGACATGAAGAACACGATATTGAACATACTGCTCTCGGCGGCACTTTTCTGCTCAGTGGCACAGGCCGCGCCGTCCGTGGTGGAACTCAGGCAGGTGCCCTGCCAGTTCCTGGAGTCCGAGCAGGGCACCAACCACGGCTACAAGTCGGCGAAGATCGGCGACTGCGAAGCGATCAACTCCAAGTCCGGAAAGGCGCGCCTGGCCAGTGCAAAGACCCTGGAGCTGAAGCCCGGCAAGACGATATTCCGCGTCAGCAACCAGAATGTGCCCTACGAGCTTGGCTTCTGGCTGCGTGGCGCGACCCTGGCCGGCCGCGCCACGCTGCCCAGCGTTTCAGGCGGCGGCCTCACTACGGGCAAGACCCAGGACTACGTCATCGATCTCAAGCCGGGCGAGTACATCTATTCCTGTCCGCTCAACCCGACGCCGGACTATCGTCTGGTGGTCAAATAACCATGGAGAAGTTCATGCATGCGACGCAATGGATGAGAAACATGGCTGCCGCCAGCCTGTTGGCGGTGGCGACGCTGGCCGCCGCCGCGCCGTCGCCAGTCATCTCGGTGAAGACGCCACACGGCTTCGACGCGGCCGTGCAGCGCACGGAGAAGGCCATCGCGGCCAGGGGCATGGGCCTGGTGGCCAGTGCCAGCGCCAGCCGCGGCGCCGCGGCGCGCGGCGTCAAGATTCCCGGCAACATCGTGCTGATGGTGTTCCGCAACGACTACGCCGTGCGCATGCTGGCGGCCAGCGTCCCGGCCGGCATCGAAGCGCCGTTGCGGCTCTACCTGACCGAGGAATCCGACGGCAGCACGACGATTCGCTACAGTCGGCCCAGCGCGGTGTTCGCGCCCTATGGCAACGCGACGCTCGATGCCATGGCGAAGGAACTCGATCCGGTGTTCGATGCAATCGTCAGCGACGCCGCCGCAAAGTGATGTCGCGCCGGCTCGCCGGCAATGGCTTGTCCTCGTCGTCGTTGCCGTCGTCGCGCTGTGGCTGGCGGGCCGCGCCGCGCAGGACGGCTGGCGGCCGGCGGCGCTGGTGGTGGTCGGCCTGCTGCTCGGTGCCACGCTGTTCGGCTTTTCCTTCGGCTTTGCCACCGCCTACCGGCGGCTGATCGCCTACCGCGACACGCGCGGCCTGCGCGCGCAACTGCCCATGCTGGCGCTGGCGACACTGCTGTTCGCGCCGGTGCTAGCGGCGGGCGAATTCCTTGGCCAGCCGGTAGGCGGCGCGGTGGCGCCGCTCGGCCTGCAAGTGATCGCCGGCGCCTTCCTGTTCGGCATCGGCATGCAATTGGGCGGCGGCTGCGGTTCGGGCACCCTGTACGCCGCCGGCGGCGGCAGCCCGCGCATGTTCACGGTGCTGGCGGCGTTTTGCGTCGGCTCCTTCTGGGCCAGCCTGGACATGGGTGCCTGGCAGGCGTTGCCGGACTGGGGCGAATTCTCGTTGGGCGAGACGCTGGGCTGGGATCGTGCCGCTGCGATTCAGATACTGGTCTTGGTCGTCATCTATGGCGCCTTGCGACGATGGGATTCCTCGCGTGGCGCGGCGGGCGTCGATCCCTTGTTGCTCGGCGGTCTGCTGTTGGCGGTACTCAATTTCGCCACACTGATCCTCGCCGGCCATCCGTGGACCATCACATGGGCCTTCACCCTGTGGGGTGCCAAGTCCGCCACGCTGCTGGGTTGGCAGTCGGCGGGCGACGCGTTCTGGTCGGCGCCGTTCCAGAGCGGCGCTTTGTCGGCAAGCGTCTTCGGCGACGTCACTTCGCTCATGGACATTGGCATCCTGCTCGGGGCAGCCGCGTTTGCCGCGGCGACGGGTCGCTTCGCGCCGCAGTGGCGGCTGGCGCCGTTGTCGCTGGCGGCGGCCGTCCTTGGTGGCCTGCTGATGGGCTACGGCTCGCGCATTGCCTTCGGTTGCAATATCGGCGCCTACTTCTCCGGCATCGCCTCGACCAGCCTGCACGGCTGGCTATGGTTCGTCGCCGCACTGGGGGGAAGCTTGTTCGGCGTGCGCCTGCGGCCGCGCTTTGGCCTGGCGAACTGAGCTCGATCCGGATCGTCGGGCCACGCCGGATTGTCGCGACCATGTAAGGAAACGCCGCCTTTCCGCGACTACTTGTCCAGCAGCATGCATTTGCATCGCTGCGCCCAATCAAGCCCATCGAATTTTTAAAGGAGTTTTTCACCATGAACAAACCGATGACTGCCGCCGCCCTCGCAATCGCCCTCGGAACCGCCATGACCATTGCCGCCACGCCGGTAGCCGCCCAGACGGCCGACAAGGAAAAGTGCTACGGCGTTGCCCTCAAGGGCAAGAACGACTGCAAGGCCGGCGCTGGCACGTCCTGCGCGGGTACCTCGAAGATCGATCACCAGGGCAATGCCTGGTCGATGGTGCCCAAGGGCAGCTGCGAACAAACCGCCTCGAAGACCTCGCCCACCGGCAAAGGCCAGCTCGCCGAGTTCAAGGAAAAGAAGGCCTGATCCTTCGACGAGCGTGATGGAGCGCCAGCCATGAAAGCCCAACCCGGTCGCTTGCGTTCCATCGCCGACGTCGCGTCGACGAAGCCCCGATCCCTGCCCGCGCGGGCGGGGATCGGCCTCAAGCCGGAGCATTTCCGCGAAATCCTGGTCACGGCACCGGACATCGGCTTTTTCGAGATCCACGCCGAAAACTACATGGTGGATGGGGGTCCCTTCCACCACTTCCTGACCCGCGTCCGCGAGCGTTACCCGCTGTCGATCCATGGCGTCGGACTATCGATCGGCGGCGAGGGTCCGCTCGACGAACGCCATCTCGACAGGTTGGCGCTGCTGCTCGACCGCTACCAGCCCGAATCGTTTTCCGAGCACCTGGCGTGGTCCAGCCACGGCGGCGCCTTCCTCAACGACCTGCTGCCGGTGCCCTATCACGCCGGCACCCTGGCGCTCGTCTGCGAGCACATCGATCGAGTCCAGGACCGTCTCAAGCGCCGCATGCTGCTGGAAAACCCGGCCACCTATGTCGAGTTCGCCGCATCGACCCTGGCCGAACCCGAATTCATCAGCGAGATCGTCAAGCGCACCGGTTGCGGTCTGCTGCTCGACGTGAATAACGTCTACGTTTCCTGCGTGAACCATCACCGCAATACCCACGCCTACATCCGCGCACTGCCGCTCGACGACGTCGCCCAGATCCACCTCGCCGGCTTCGCCCAGGACGAGGACGCCGACGGGGCACCGCTGTTGATCGACAGCCACGGCGCGCCGGTGGCGCAGGCGGTGTGGGAACTCTACTGCTACGCGCTGGACTGGGTCGGGCCGACGCCGACCCTGCTCGAACGCGACAACGACATTCCGGCCTTCCCCGTGCTGTTCGCCGAAGCGCAGCAGGCCGAGCGCATCCTGTGCCGGCTGCAGCCGAACCGGGCCCACGAGGCCTGCGCATGAGCAGCCAGAGTGCTTTTGCCGAGGCACTGCTCGCCGAGGAGGTGGTGTGCCCGCCGGGACTTGCGACATGGAACGGCTCCGCCCCCGGGAAGCGCTTTGCCGTCTATCGCAACAACGTCATCGTCTCGCTGATCGACGCGCTGGCCGACAGCTTTCCGGTGACGCAGGAGCTGGTCGGCGAGCAATTCTTCCGCGCCCTGGCGCGCCAGTTCGTCCGTGCGGCACCGCCGCGCTCGCCTGTGCTGGCACTGTATGGCGACGGTTTCGCGGAGTTCATCGAAGCGTTTCCTGCCGCCACCGGGGTGCCGTATCTGGCCGACGTTGCGCGCATGGAACTGCTGCGCGTGCAGGCCTGGCACGCGGCCGATGCCGACGCGCTCACCCCGGATGAGATTGCCCGACTGCTGGGCGATCCCGCGGCGCTGCCCGACGCACGACTCATCCTGCATCCCTCTGTCCGCTTGCTTCGCTCGCCATACGCCGTGGTCTCGCTATGGGCCGCCCACCAATCGGAGTCCGCGGCGCTGGCGCTGGCCGCTGTCGATCCGGCGCAAGCCGAGACGGCGCTGGTCCTGCGCAACGTGCTTGACGTCGAAATCTCGGCCATCGCCGAAGGCCCGGCGACCTTCATCCTTAATCTTCAGCAGGGCGTGGCCTTTGGCCAGGCAGCCGGGCAGGCCCTCGCGGCCGATGCCGGATTCGACCTGGCCGCAAGCCTCGGCTTGCTGATCCGCGGCGGCGTGCTTGCCGGCGTGGAATTTCCAGGGAGTACCCACTCATGACCACCTCCACCTCCACACCTGCCGACGCGCCGAGCAGCAGCCTCTCCCGCCTGGAAGGCCCGATCCGCTGCGCCATCGGCCTCGCCGGGCGGATTCCGGATTCGCTGATCGCCCTGCTCGGCCGCTTTTCGATTGCCGCGGTGTTCTGGAAATCGGGGCAGACCAAGGTGCAGGGCTTCGCCATCGACATCGTCGGCGGCGAGTTCCAGTTGGGGATGCCGCGGCTGTCCGATTCCATCATCGATCTGTTCCGCGACGAGTACCGCCTGCCGCTGGTACCGCCGGAGATCGCGGCGCCGATGGCGGCGTTTGCCGAGCACCTGTTCCCGCTGCTTATCCTGATCGGGCTGGCCACGCGATTCTCGGCACTGGCCCTGCTGGTGATGACGGCGACTATCCAGCTGCTTGTGTATCCCGACGCCTACCCGACCCATGGCGTGTGGGCGGCGGTGCTCCTGTTCCTGATCGCCAGGGGGCCGGGCGCGGTGTCGATCGACCGCCTGATCGCGCGGCGTTTTGCTACGAAAGTTCGCTGACGGACAGCATCAAAGCAGTTGCTTGATGATCGCTTCCAGTTCACCGGGATCGATGTCGCCGAGCTGTTTCTTTACCAGGCGTCCTGCGCGATCGACCACATACAGCGTGGGTGTGCCCTTGATGCCACCGAAGGCCTCGCGCAGCGCATCACTGCGCATGGCGACCGGAAGGGTATAGCCGGTGATCGCCCAGAAGCGCTTCGCCACCGCCGCCGATTCGTCGAGCGACAGGGCCACCACCCGGAATCCACGCGCCTGATACTGTGTGTGCAGTTTCTGGTAGGTCGGCAACTCGGCGCGACAAACATGGCACCAGGTCGCCCAGAACAGATAGGCCACCGGTTTGCCGGCCAATTGATTCGCGGTCAGCGTCTCGCCGTCGAGCAGTTCGATGTCGAGCCGCGGCAGCGTTTGTCCCGGCTCCAGATCGGCGAACGCGGCGGAAGCGGAAAGGCCCAGCACGATTGCAGCCAGAATGTTTTTCAGCGCCTGCATGATCGTTTCTCCTTGATATCCCCCTATACCGCGCACGTACGCAGGCAGAGTGATTACACCCCGAACCGGCAATGAGCTGCCAGAATGGCTGGGGTGTAGCGGCAGTCGTGGCGCACACCATGCCGTAAGCGGCAATGAATCGACGCCACGCCGGTCACCTGCGAATTTCTGTCCAACGTGGCGCCTGCCGCTGTTAAACCTTAGCCGTCGGGCGTGGTTATGGATTGTTAATTTGCAGATCGCGGAAACCTTTCTTGATTTCCTCGAAAGTGCAGTAACCCTTCGCGCCGGCGGCCTTGTCGAACATCTTCGAGTGGAAGGCGATGTACTCGTCCTTCTCGATCTTGCCGTTCTTGTTGGTGTCCATCACCTGGACGTCGGTGGGCCCCTTCGGCAGCTCGGCAAATGCCGGGGTGGCCAGCATGCCGCCGCCGAGAGCGAGGGAAAGCGCGAGGATGGAAATGGATTTGCGTGTGCTCATGATGATCTCCTTGATGTAGTCAAATGGTTGCCAGTCGGCTGACTGGTTGTTCTTCGGGTAGAGCGCCTGGAAGCTGCGCTTATCCGATGACTTCACTTTAGGCATTTGTTATCGCGATGGATATTCGTAGTGCTACTTGATTGGCATGGGTTGACTACGTATACACCCGCAATCACGGGCAGCCGCCTAGGCAGGATCACGATCCGGTGCGATGCCGGCGCGCAGCGCCAGGCCGACGAGCTCGGCTATCGATCCGGCCTGCATTTTCTGCATCACGCGCGCCCGATGCGCTTCCACGGTGCGCGGACTCAGGTCGAGCTCGCGCGCGATCAGCTTGTTCGGCCGGCCGGCGATGATCTGCTTCAGCACCGCCAGTTCGCGCGGCGTGATCTGGCCGATGCGCGCCGCCATGTCATCGCCGGCAGTCTCGCTCCCGACTACCCCGCAGGGCAGGTTCAACGCCGAATTGACCGCATCGAGCAGATCCTGATCGTTGAATGGCTTCTCGACGAAGTCGTTGGCGCCGGCCTTCAGCGCGCGGACCGCCAGCTTGACGTCGCCATGCCCGCTGATGACCACGATCGGCAGGCGGCAACCCCGCTCGCGCAGGGCCTTGACCAGGTCGATGCCGCTCATCAGCGGCATGCGCAGGTCGGTAATCAGGCAGCCGGCCACCAGTTCGTCCGCTCCGGCAAGCACGGCGCGCGCATTGTCGAACTCGACCACTTTCATACCGACCGACTGGAACAGCAAGCGCAGCGCGTCGCGCACCGTTGGTTCATCGTCGACCACATAGATGGTCGGCATCCCTGCTGTCGACTCAAGCATTCCGGTACTCCTTAAGGGTGAACGTAAATTCCGCGCCATGCCCCGGTTCCGAGGTGGCATCAAGTTGGCCGTCATGGTCCTCAATGATCGACCTGCATAGCGCCAGGCCGATGCCGACGCCATTGGCCTTGGTTGTGTAGAACGGCTCGAATATTCTTTCAAGCGCGTCCGGCGTGATCCCCGGGCCGGAGTCGATGACCGAGAAGGCGACGCCGTCCGGCGGGACGGCGCGACTTTTCAGCGTGACGACCCGCGTTTCGCAAGCGGCCTCGTCGATGGCTTCGGCGGCGTTGCGCACCAGGTTCAGCAGAACCTGCTGGATCTGTACAGGATCGACGAAAACCCTGCAGCCGCCGCCGCACAGATCGGTGAGCAGCACGACGCCATGCTGGCGAACCTCCGGCCCGGCGAGACGGGCCACATCGTCGACCAGGGCATCCGCCACCTGCACGACGCGCTCGGACTCCCGGTCCTGCACGAAGCCGCGGATCCGGCGCACGATTTCCGATGCGCGGCGGGCCTCGCGCTCGGCGCCGTCGAGGGCCTCCCGGGCCGAACCGACGGCTCCCGCGTCGGCTGCGAGGAAGCGCCGGGCCGCTTGCGCATAGCTGGTGATCGCGGTCAGCGGCTGAGCGATTTCATGGGCGAAGGCGATGGCCATTTCGTCCATGGACTGCACCCGGCTCATGTGAGCGATTTGCTGCAGGCGGATGCGGGCCAATTCCGCGGCGCGGCGCGGCTCCGTGACATCGGCAACTACCGCCATGATTCCGGATGCTTGTCCTGCGGAACCGGCGAGCCTGCGCGGCGCCATCGATACAACGATGGGTCCGTCGCGGCCACGGTCCAGCGTAATCTCGACATGGACATCCTGTCCGCGCTCGGTATCGATCAGTGCCTGGTCGAGGCGGGCACGATCGTCCGGCGCCACCAGTTCCTCCATGTGGTGCCCCAGCAAGTCCTGGCGCGACCAGCCAGACAGCGCGCAGAAGCGGTCCGAGACGAAACTGAAGCGGCGCTCACCATCGAGCGTGATCACGCCTTCCCGCATGCGCTCGATCAGCATCCGGTGCGCGTATTCGCTTTCCCCGACCCGCTCGATCGAGGCTGCCCGCTCTTTCGCGGCGGCAGCGAGCAGCAAGGCTGTGGCGGAGGCGATCAGCAGGAACGCGCCCAATGAATACAGGGCTTCGACCTGGTTGCTGATCAGAAATGGCCCCGTGGCTTTCCCGGCTGCCCAGGTTGCGAAAATGGCCGTCAGCAGCATCACGCCCGACGTTTCGCGGGGACCAAAGCGCAGGGCGGCCCACAGCACGATGACGAAAACCGCATACAGCAGGGCCGATGCCGGCCCGCTCGGTGTCGCAGTGAAGGCTGCGGCGTTCAGCAGCATGGCCGCCAGCAGCATCAGCCAGAACTCAAGGCCTGGGCGCGGCAGGGGACGTTCCGCGGTCCAGCAAAGGATCACGGGCGCCACCAGCAGCACGCCGAGGCCGTGTCCCAGCAGGCCGATGACGAGCATCTGTCGATCCATTGCCAACATCGGGCCTGGATCGGCCATGGCCGCGATCAGCATCATCCTGAGCATCACGCACAGCACCGCGGAAGGCAGGACGCCGGCGAGGATGAAGGCGGTGACGTCGCGGATGCGCTTCAAGCGCAAGTCGATGGCGGCGACACGCGTCAGCAGGAACCAGGCGACCAGTGCTTCACCGACGGCACCGCTGGCGAGCAGCAAGGCATGGCCGACCGGCAGTCCGATATTCAGGCCGACCAGAAAATCGCCGAGAAAAATCGCCAGTGAAGCTGACGGCCCCAGCAACAGCATCGCCGCCACCGAGACACCCGCGGCGGGCCAGATGCCCGCGACGCCGTTGCCGATCGGAAAGACGGCATACGCCAGCATCCCGGCGCTGAAATAAGCAGCCGCCGTCATCAGGTGGGCCACCAGACGGGCGGGTAGCGTCAGCCCAGTCGATGGATCGAAGCATCCTGCTCTGGACTGATCAAAATGCTCGGACATCGTGGCGGACTCCATAAACCAAGCTCACAAGCGCACACACGGACTTCTTCCATTTTCAGGAAGGCAAGCAGCGGGTCGCGCAAGTTCGGCAAAAGTGATTTCATGCGGCACAACGGAATGATCGGCAAACGATCAAAATCGAAACACGCCCGAATGACAGGCCAAGCTTTCCGTCACGCTGTACCGTTTAGTCGCTGGTGTCGGAACAAAACTTACAGTCCGGAATAAAAGCCGCACCGTGAGCAAAATCAAGCTGTCTGCCTTGTAAGTATTTGGGATCGTCTTGCGACCAATGGCCAGACGTCGGATCACGCCTGTTATCGGCGTCGATAAGGAAAAAGGAACTTCACTGTCGGTCATGAAGAATCTGAAACTCTATGTCGGCAAGCTGGTTCGGCTTCATCCGGCGCGATTCCGCTTGCTGCTGGCAAGCGTCAGGCGCCGGGGACAAGCCCTCGAAAACTGCTTCTTGATTGGAGCGGTGAGTGGCACGGGGAGGAAGCTGATTTGTTACGGATTCAATCAGCGTCTCGAAGTCGCGCCCGACGACATCGTGTTGGTATAGATCGAGGTAGCCACCGTGTTTTTGCTTTCTTTACTGTCGCTGATCTTAGTCATGGGCATCGGCTTTGCCGCGCACCGGGCAAGCCTATGCACGGTGCGGGCGGTGGCGGAAATGATGAGTTCGGGAACGGCCTGGATGCTGGCAAGCTTTCTCAAGGCGGCGGCATGGGCCGCGGCGATTGCCGGCGCGCTGCTCCTGCTTTATCCCACCGCGGCGGTACCCGCGCTGGAGCGGACCCCTCATGCGCTCGCCCTGGCCGGCGGTTTTGTGTTCGGCATCGGAGCGACGATCAATGGCGGCTGCTCGCTGTCGACCCTGCAGCGTCTCGCCGATGGCGATCTGAGCATGCTTGGAACCCTGGCGGCTTTCATGATCGGGGTGCTTGTGGCGAACGGGTTCGGCACTCACCTGGGCAATGGCACATTGCGCCACGTTTCGTCATTCTGGCTGAGCGGGCATGTGCTGGTTCTGCCGCTGCTGCTCTTGCTGTGGTTGTGGGTACTGACGGAAATCGTTCGACTGTGGCGCTCGTCCGTTGTCCCTGCCGGCTTCAGGGATCGCCTGTTCGCTCCGGCCTACCGCCTGTCGAGCGCCGCCGCGCTGCTCGGTGTCGCCGCCGGACTTCTGTACAGCTTGCAGGGCACCTGGTCGTACACCAGCTTCTTGCGGGCGGAAGCGGTGTCGTGGCAGGGCGCCGCGCCGGCACCCTCGGCCTTGCACGCGCTCCTGGTGATCGCGATGTTCGCCGGAATGCTGGCGTCCTCGCGGCAACGACGATCGTTTGCCTTGAGCAACCACTGGCGCCACTGGCCGCGCCGTGTCGCGGGCGGGTTGTTGATGGGCGTCGGCGGCGCGCTGGTTCCCGGCGGCAACGACACGCTGATCCTCGCGGCGGTGCCGACGGCGTCGATCTGGGCGCTGGCAAGCTACTTCGCCTTGATCGCCGGGGTCGCGGCCACCTTGTTTGTCATGCGAGTCATGGCGGGAAAACTGCCAATCGTGGAATGCAGCAGCGATCAATGCAGATGAATCAGGTTCCAGGAGAAATGCAGTGAGCAATTTTGAGGTTCATTGTTCCATCATTGGTGGCCGCCCGGTCCTGGCCGCTACCGGTGGCAGGCCCAATCGACCGGCCGTGGAGCGCATCCATCCGAAGTCCGCCGAAGAATTCGTGACCCTGCGCGAGAAGCAGGCCCGCAGGCGGCATGACTGAAATCATGTACAACCCGGTCTCCCGCCTGGCTTCCATTAGTGCCCGCCTTATCATCGGCTTCGCGGTTCTGCTCGGGCTGCTGTTCGCCGTTGCGGCCGTGCCGCTGCAGCGGCTGGAAGATTTGACCGCGCGCACACGCGACATCGTCGACCGCCAGGCGCAACTCGTGATCCTTTCGCAGCGTGCCAACCAGCATGCCCAGGCGGCGGCCATCGGTCTGCTCAACCTGATGCAGACAGCGGAGCGCGATGCGCGCGTGCCGCAGTACGCCGCAATGGATGCCGAACTCGCGGCGGCCGACATGGCCGTCGCCGGTCTCGAAAAGGCGATGTTGAGCCCGGCCGTGCGCACCGACATCGAGCGCATCGCCGATCTGCGCCAGCGCTATGGCGATCTGTTTCAGCAAACCGTGGAGCTGATCGAAATCGAAGGTACGGCCGCCGCCCGCCGCCATTTCGAGGACCGGACGCAAAAGGTGCTGAACACGCTGCTGTTCGAGACCCAGGCGCTGGAAAGCCAGCTGCAACAGGCGATGCAGGCCGAACTGGGGGAACTGCGACAGATCACGACGAATGCGCGTCGGCTTGTGATTCTGCTGGCGACCGGCGCCCTCGTTGCCGGCATTGCCATGGCCTGGGCGATCGCGCGCAGCATCGTGGTGCCGGTGCGCAAGGCGGTCGCCGTCGCCGAACGGATTGCGGGCGGCGACTACAAGACGGCGGTACCACCCGGCAGGGGAGACGAGATCGGAGCGTTGCTGGGTTCACTGACCACCATGCGCGACAGCATCGCCAGCCGTGAGGAAAAAATCTCCCGCCTGGCTTATGTCGACCTGCTCACCGGCCTGCCCAACCGCACGCGCTTTCTCGAAATTCTCGGCTTGCTGCCGGCCGGCAGCACGGGTGCGGTGGTGATGCTGGACATCAATCGCTTCGCGCCGATCAACAATGCGCTGGGCCATGGGGTGGGGGATCGACTGTTGCGCGAATTCGCCGCGCGCCTTTGCCAAGTCCAGGGCGAGGGCTGCACGCTGGCCCGGCTCTGGGGCGATCAGTTTGTCCTGCTGTTACAGGACGTGGACCGGACCACGGCCGCGCTTCAGGCTGAACGGATACTTGCAGCGCTGCGCGCGCCGATGATGGTCGACGGCCAGCGTCTCGACATCGATGCCAGCCTTGGCATTGCAATGTATCCGCAGGCCGGCGAAGACAGCGCCGCGCTGCTGCGACGCGCCGAACTGGCGATGACACGCGCCAAGCGGCGGCACGAAGGCCATGCCTTCAGCAACGACGATGAATCCGAAGCCGCTCACGAGGAACTGTCCCTGATCGGCGAAATGCGCGAGGCGCTGGCCCGTGGCGACTTTCTGGTGCACTACCAGCCCAAGCTGCACCTGGCGCAGAAACGCATCGCGTCAGCCGAAGCGCTGCTGCGCTGGCGTCATCCGGAAAAAGGCATGATCCCGCCGGGAAACTTCATCCCTTTCGCCGAGCAGACCGGCTTCATCCGCGAGGTCACGCCCTGGGTACTGGCGCGGGTGATCGCCGACGCCGCGCAGTGGCGCCGGGATGGCATCGCAGTGATCGCCTCGGCCAACCTGTCCGCGCTCGATTTGCTGAATCGCGATCTCGTCAGCACGGTGCGGCGCCTGCTCGACGAATCGGCGCTGCCACCCGACCGGCTCTGCCTGGAAATCACCGAGAGCGCGCTGATGGACGACCCGGAGCTGGCCCTCAAACACCTCAATGAACTGGCAGCGATCGGCGTCAAGCTGTCAATCGACGACTACGGATCGGGCCAGGCTTCGTTGGCCTATGTGAAGACATTGCCGGTTCATGAGCTCAAGATTGACCGTATCTTTGTCGATGGCGTCGATACCGATTCGAAGAATGCCGCCATCGTGCGTTCGACCATCCTGCTGTGCCGCGAACTCGGCCTGTCGGTTGTCGCCGAAGGGGCGGAAACGCCGCAGGAACTGGCCTGGCTCGGAGAAAACGGCTGCGACCTGGTACAGGGCTACGTCGTGGCGCGGCCGATGCCGTTGGACGATTTCCTGGCACGGGTGCGCGCTCAGGCCCTTCCGGTCACAGGCTGAAACTGCCGCGCCAGGCTCCACGGACGTGATCCAGGCTGACTCGCTTGGGTGCGATTCGCCGCGTCGCAGGAGTATCGATGTCCATCTCGGGCTGGCGACCGAGACGCTCGGCGGTTTCGAAGCTGCAGGCGGTCGAGGTCACGGGGCGGAAATAGAGTTGCAGCATTTCGTTAGCGGCTACCGTCGGCCGGCCTCGCGAGTCCTCTCTGAAGTGCACGAACTTCTTGACCAGGCAGGAAAAGTACAGTTCCAGCTCGACGATCAGGGGTGCCGTGCGCCGCGCCAGCTCGCGCGCCGCCGCCGGCGTCCATTCGACCACGACCTCGTGCTTGTTGATGCTTACGATGGCGCGTTCCATTTCTGCATCCTCCTCAATCGGCTTGTGTTGTACACGGTCGCGCTTCCATACGCAGACCTTACACGTCGGGAACAAGCCGTGACCATGTAAGTTATTGGTCAATTGCACGACCAATACACAAGACCGAAGCGACATCATGTTCGGCGATCTATCAGGGAGACTCTCTTGTCATTGCGCAAACTGCTTGTCGTTGTCGCCGTTGCCGTGTTTGTAGCGGTTTATTTTGGATTGGACCTGGGGCGTTACTTCAGCCTCGAAGCGATGAAAGCGCAGCAGGCGGCGCTCGACGCCTATCGCGCGGCCAACCCCTGGCTGACCGCCGGCATCTTCTTCGTCGGCTACGTCGCGGTGACCGCGCTGTCCTTGCCCGGCGCGGCGATCATGACCCTGGCCGGCGGCGCGGTGTTCGGCCTCTTGTGGGGTACCGTGCTGGTGTCCTTCGCTTCCAGCCTGGGCGCCACGCTGGCCTTCCTCGCCTCGCGCTTCCTGCTGCGCGACTGGGTGCAGGCGCGCTTCGGCGACCGCCTGCGGGCGATCAACCAGGGCGTCGAGAAGGATGGCGGCTTCTACCTGTTCACCCTGCGCCTGGTGCCGGTGTTTCCCTTCTTCATGATCAACCTGCTGATGGGCCTGACCTCGATGCGGGCGGGCACCTTCTACTGGGTCAGCCAGCTCGGCATGCTGGCCGGCACGCTGGTGTATGTGAATGCCGGCACGCAACTGGCCGGCATTAGCAGCCTGTCCGGCATCCTCTCGCCGGCGCTGATCGGCTCCTTCGCCCTGCTCGGCATCTTCCCGCTGATCGCGAAAAAGATCGTCGACGGCATCAAGGCGAAGAAGGTCTATGCGCGCTGGACCCGGCCGGCGAAGTTCGATCGCAACGTCGTCGTCATCGGCGGCGGCAGCGCCGGGCTGGTCACCGCCTACATCGCGGCGGCGGTCAAGGCCAAGGTCACCCTGATCGAAAAGCACAAGCTCGGCGGCGACTGCCTCAACACCGGCTGCGTGCCGTCCAAGGCGCTGATCCGCTCGGCGAAGTTCCTTTCGCATCTTTCACGGGCCGAGGAGTTCGGATTTCGCCGTGGCGCCAGCGCCGACTTTTCCTTTGCCGAGGTCATGGAGCGCGTGCAGCGCGTAGTCAAGACCGTCGAGCCGCATGATTCCGTGGAACGCTATACCGGGCTCGGCGTCGACGTCATCGAAGGCAGCGCGAAGATCGTCTCGCCCTGGGAAGTCGAACTCACGCACCACAACGGCGCCACCGAGAAACTCAGCACGCGCAGCATCGTCATCGCCGCCGGCGCGCGGCCCTTCGTGCCGCCGATTCCCGGCATCGAGGAAACCGGCTACCTGACATCGGACAACGTCTGGAATTTGCGCGAACTGCCGAAGCGCCTGGTGGTGCTGGGCGGCGGGCCGATCGGTTGCGAACTGACCCAGGCCTTCGCCCGCTTCGGGTCGCGAGTGTCGCAAGTCGAAATGCTGCCGCGTCTGATGATCCGCGAAGACCCGGAAGTCTCGGACCTGGTCGCCGCGCGCTTCCGCCGGGAGGGCATCGACGTGCTGCTGGAGCACAAGGCCAAACAATTCGTCGTCGAAAACGGCGAGAAGATCCTGATCGCAGAACATGAAGGCCGTGACGTCCGCATTCCCTTCGACGCCGTGCTGGTCGCCGTCGGTCGCGTCGCAAACCTCAAGGGCTACGGCCTGGAAGAGGTTGGCGTCAGTACCGGCCGCACGGTGGACACCAACGACTTCCTGCAAACCAATTACCCCAACATCTACGCCGCCGGCGACGTCGCCGGCCCCTACCAGTTCACCCATACCGCCGCGCACCAGGCCTGGTATGCGGCGGTCAATGCGCTGTTCGATCCCTTCAAGAAGTTCAAGGCCGACTACTCGGTGATCCCCTGGGCGACCTTCGTCGAGCCGGAAGTGGCGCGCGTCGGCTTGAACGAAACGGAAGCGAAGGAAAAGGGCATCGCCTATGAAGTGGCGCGCTACGACATCGACGACCTCGACCGCGCGATTGCCGACAGCGAGGCCCACGGCTTCATCAAGGTGCTGACGGTGTCGGGCAAGGACCGGATACTGGGCGTCACCATCGTCGGCGAGCACGCCGGCGACCTGATCGCCGAGTACGTGCTGGCGATGAAGCACGGCATCGGGCTGAACCAGATCCTCGGCACCATCCACATCTATCCAACCATGGCGGAGGCCAACAAGTACGTCGCCGGCGTCTGGAAGAAGGCCCACGCGCCGCAAGCCTTGCTGGCCTGGGTGGCACGCTTCCATGCCTGGCGGCGGGGAGACTCAACATGAAATTACGCACATTGCTCATTGGCCTCTTTCTCGTCGCATCGGCTACGCTCGTCCGGGCACAGAGTTTTGACCACAACCATGCCGCCTGGCATTCGCTGCTTGGGAAGCATGTCAAACCCTTTGCCGGCGGCAATGCCAGCGCCGTCGATTACGCGGCACTGAAGAACGAGAGGGTGGCGCTGCAAGCCTATCTCGCCAGCCTTTCGGCGGTCGGCGAGACCGACTACGGCAAGTGGAGCAAACCGCAGCGTCTGGCCTTCCTGATCAATGCCTACAACGCCTGGACGGTCGAACTGATCCTGACGAAGTATCCCGACCTGGAATCGATCAAGGACCTCGGTTCCGTGTTCCAGTCACCGTGGAAGAAGAAATTCTTCAGCCTGCTCGGACAGGAGCGCACTCTCGACGACGTCGAGCACGGCCTGATCCGCGCCCCCGGCGCCTTCGACGATCCGCGCATCCATGCTGCCGTGGTCTGCGCTTCGATCGGTTGCCCGATGTTGCGGGCCGAGTCATTCACCGCCGAGAAGCTCGACGTCCAGCTGGATGACGGCATGCGGCGCTTCCTCGCCGATACCTCGCGCAATCGCTTCGATGCCGCTTCGGGCCGCCTGCTGGTCTCGAAAATCTTCGACTGGTACGGCAAGGATTTCGAGAAAGGGCACAAGGGCTACGACTCGCTGAAGACCACCTTCGGCCGCCATGCCGCCCAGCTCGCGGTGACGCCAGAGGCGCAAGCGAAAGTGCTCAGCGGCGACTACAGACTGGAGTTCCTCGACTATGACTGGAAGCTCAACGACAGCCGCCGGCGGGGCGGCTGACGGCGGGACGCGCCGACCATGAACCGGCTCGGACAGTGGATCGGCGGCAGACTGGCGCGCTGGCTGAGCGGCCAGGCGCACACCTGCAGTTCGTCGCCGGCGACGGACATGAATCTGCTGGCAAGGGCACTGCAACCGGGCGACGTCCTGCTGGTTGAGGGCAGCACCCGCATCAGCACGGCGATCAAATACCTGACCCAGTCCACCTGGTCGCACGCCGCGCTTTACGTCGGCGATACCTTGGGGAGACAGGCCAAGGACGGAACGCCCTTGTGCTTCGTCGAGGCCGACATCGTCGAGGGTGTTCGCGCCGTCGGCTTTTCCGTGTTTGCCGGTGCGCATTGCCGGATCTGCCGTCCGGTCCGGCTGACCGACGACGACCGGCGGCGCCTCATCGACCACGCCTGCGCGCGCATCGGTCATCACTACGATCTGAAGAACGTCGTCGACCTCGTCCGCTACCTGGTTCCGACGCCGCCGGTACCGCAGGGTTGGCGGCGCAGCATGCTGGCCCTGGGCAGCGGCGATCCGACCCGGGCCATCTGCTCGACGCTGATCGCACAGTGCTTCCAGGCCGTGCGTTATCCGATCCTGCCGCACGTCTCCAGCCGTTCCATCGATAGCCCCGAGTGCCCCGGCTGCCGCGCCGAGGTGCTCAAGATCCGCCATCACAGCCTGTTCGTACCCCGGGACTTCGACGTTTCGCCTTATTTCGAAGTCGTCAAGCCGACGCTGGCGGCCGGTTTCGACTATCGCCGCGCCGAATGGGCCGAATCTGACGGTGGAACAGAGGAAGGCGCGGTATGAATAGCACGCGGCGCGTCCTCTGCACTTGCCTGGCACTGTTGCCGCTGCCGGCCATTTCCGCGCCGGTCTGGGTCGGCGATTTCAGCGCGGCCGACGGGGCAATCCCGCCGCCGTGGCGCATCGAACGGCCAAATCCACAGGTGCCGGCGACGCGCTACCGCACCCGCCCGTGGGACGGAGTTCATGCCGTCGAGGCCCACGCCGTCGGCAGCATGGCCATGCTGGCGAGGCCGGTCGCGATCGATCTGGCGGCGACGCCGATACTGTGCTGGCGCTGGCGCATCGATGCGCCGCTGAAGACCGCCGACATGACACGAAAATCCGGCGACGATTACGCCGCGCGCGTCTACCTGAGCTTCGCGGTGGCGCCCGACCACCTCGGCATGGCGACGCGCATGGGGCTCGGTCTGGCCCGCGGCATCCACGGCGACCAGGTGCCCGATGCCGCCCTGACCTACATCTGGGATAACCGGCATGCCGTCGGCACCTGGCAACCGAATGCCTACACCGAGCGCGCGCGCATGCTGGTCCTGCGCTCCGGCAGCACGTTTGCCGGACGCTGGGTCGACGAACGCCGTAACGTCAGCGCCGACTTTCAAGCCGCGTTCGGCCACCCACCCCTGCGGCTGACCGGCATCGCCATCGCCGCCGACACCGACAACACCGGCGAGGAAGCGCGATCCGGCTTCGCCGATTTCCGCTTCGTCGCAAGCGCGGGCGATTGCCCGCCGGCGTGAGTCTTGACGGTTCCGACCAAGGCCTATTTACAATGGCACAGACCAGGGATTACAGCGATGCACATGAAACGGATATGGAACCTCAGACTGTCTGCGCAGGACCGGACGTTGTGCGGCCCGGCGCCGGACGGTTTCACCGCGGGAATCCGCGCGTGAATAGCCGTGTCGGCGTGGCCATCCTGGCCCGGGCACCGATTCCAGGCCAGGCCAAGACACGGCTGATTCCGGCGCTTGGCGCCGACGGCGCGGCGCGTCTGCAACGCTGGATGCTGCAGCGTACCGTGGCAATGGCCCTGGTCGCCGACGTCGGTCCGGTCAGCCTGTGGTGCGCCGGCGATCCCTCCCATCGGGATTTCGCGGTTTGTCGTGCCTTTGGCCAAGTGACGCTTCGCCGCCAACCCGAGGGCGACCTAGGCGAACGTATGTTGGCCGCTGTCGTCGGATCTGCCGCTTCAGCGGGAACCCTGGTGATCGGTACCGACTGTCCGGCACTGAGTTCCACGCATTTGCGCAATGCCGCGAAAGCCCTCGGCGAAGGCGATGCGGTCGTGATCCCGGCGGAGGACGGCGGCTATGTACTGATAGGGATGAAAACACCGGCTCCGGAGATTTTTGCGGGTGTCGACTGGGGCAGCGACCGCGTCATGGCCCAGACCCGGAAGCGGTTGGCCACCATTGGATGGTGCTGGAATGAGCCGGACCCGTTGTGGGATGTCGATCTGCCGCGGGACCTCGAACGCCTTTACTCGGGTTATCCTGATGCCATGACAACACGAGGCGATACGGGAGAGTTTAGTGGACAGCAATGCAGATCGGTTATCGAACGACGAGAATTACCTGACGGCGATACGCCACGACATGCTCCGATTCGCCCAGATACAGTTGCGTGACGCACATCTGGCGGAGGATGTGGTCCAGGAAGCACTGGCAGCCGCATTGAGCGGGAAACGCGAGTTCGAAGGACGCTCCGCCCTGAAAACCTGGGTCTTCGGGATTCTTCGCAACAAGATTGTCGATGCCATTCGCGTGCGCAGCCGAACGGTCAATGTCAGCGCGCTGGCGGACGAGGAGGCCGGGCTCGACGAAGCATTCGAATCCCTGTTCAAGCCCAATGCCCACTGGCAACCGGAGGCAAGGCCGCGCGACTGGGGCGATCCCGAAGCGGCCTTGCGCCAGGACCAGTTCTGGATCGTCTTCGACGCCTGCCTGAATCACCTGCCGGCAAACACCGCGCGCGTGTTCATGATGCGGGAATTCCTGGAATTCGATACCGATGAGGTATGTGCCGAGCTGCACATCAGCATCAGCAATTGCCACGTCATTTTGCACAGGGCCAGAAACGCCCTGCGCCGCTGTCTGGAGAAATCCTGGTTTGCCGGAGAGGAATCACCATCATGTTGAGTTGCAAGGAAACCACCCAGCGTTTGTCCGAGGCCCAGGATCGCAAGTTGAGCCTGTCGGAGGCGCTCCAGCTGAAAATGCACCTCGCCATGTGCAGCGGCTGCAAGAACTTCAGCAAGCAGATGGACTTTTTGCGTGCCGCGTGCAAGCGTTATACCGACAAGGGGATACCGGATGAGCGCCGACCGGATTAAGCAAAAACTTGCCGGCATCCCGGGACGCAGCGAGATGCCCGGTACCGTACGCGAGCGCATCCGGTATCTCGCGGTACTGCTGATCGCGGCCGGCCTGTCGGTCGCCCCGGTTCTCGCCGCCGACCTGGCGTCCCAAAAGCATCCCGATGTAATTGCCGCAACGGTTCAAGCCCGGAATGTCGACACTTTCGACTTCAATGTGACGGTATCTTCGCCCTACGATACGCCACAGCGCTACGCGGACGGCTTTCGGGTGACGGGCAAGGTTGGAGAAGTCTACGGCGAGCGAAAATTGTGGCATGACCATGCTACCGAGCAACCATTTACCCGCGATATCCATGGCGTCAGAATCCCGCGCACCGTTCGCAGCGTAGTGGTTCAAGCGCGCGACCAGAAGTTCGGTTACGGCGGGAGAACGGTTGAACTTGTTTTACCCGGACGCTGAGCTTTATCGTCAATGTGCAAATTCGGCTGTTCCCCTGGTTTGGGCGCGGGTGCGGAAACCAACTGGCCGCTCGGCCTGATTCTTTTATGCCGTCGCGCTAGAGACCGACTGCGCATTCGCGGCACACCTTTTCGCCAGCGCCGACTCCCGGGCAAGGCGCTCGGCTGCCGCGACTGCTGCATCGATGCAAGCACCGGTGAATATGCGAAGGAGGCGAAACAAGTCGAGATCAATACGGAGGGTGGAAATCTCGCTGGCGCCATCGTCTATGTGGCGAGGACCGAGAATGGCAAGGCGTGGGGAGGCGCTGGATGTGCCGGTGCCAGCGAATCTGATCGCGACCGTAGTGAGTCTATGGCCTTTTGCCTTGAGCAATCTTCGCCGGCCGCCCACCTACTCCCCGTCGGTACCATGGCCCGCGCAAATGGGGCTCCCAATCCGCCCATCGTCCGAGTGCCGATGCCAGCGCCCGGGCCGTGCGCCAGTAATCGTAGCGGGTGCTGGATGATAACGGCTCGGCCCAACGTTCCAGCACCCAGCGCAGATGCTTGGCCTGCCACTGGTGCGGTTCGCTGATCTGGAATCGCCCCTGAATCGCCACCGCAATCCGCTCACCCCGATAAATATGCCCGTTGATGCTTGCCTTCGCTCCCGGCAACGCACGCTTCAACAACATGGCGATGCTCATGGTCGGGCCCCGATGTATTCCACAACCACGTCGATCCGGTTGTGGCCCAATTCCTGGGCAATGATCCGGCGCGCCTCGGCATCCACAGCGGGATCCGCTAGTCGGCTTCCTCGCATCACCGGCGCCGGACATCCGGTTTCCTGCAGATACCGCTCGCAGGCCCAGGCCGCCCGCAGTTCGTGATACCCCTTGATCCCGAATTCATGCAGATGCCGGCGGGTTAGATTGATCTCGCCGTTGTTGACCAGATCGTTGAAGGATTCGGCGGACTTCAGCAGGTTGCGCTCGCAGCCGAGCGACTGGCTCAGATGCATGGCTTCACTGATCGCCAGCATGCCGTCTTCGCTAACCACGACCCAGCGTTCTACTTCCCTGCCCCGGCCGCCCTTGGTGCCCTCGCGGATATCGATCTTTCCGAACGTCCTTGCCTGACGCTGCCATTCATGAAGATCGCCCAGGACAGCCTCACGTAATCGCAGTCCAAAGTTGCGTACCAGTCGCACGACCGACGCCGCGCGTCGGTAATCGAGCTTGCGCAGACGGGCGATCAAGGCATCGACCTGGACCCGATCCATGCCGCCCGGTGGATCGGTTCTCACCATGGAGCGCAGCCCGACCCACCCGGAGGGAGAATCCAGCCTGACCAACTTGTCTCGTCGCATAGCTTCGAGGGCGGTGTTCAGGGTCGAAAGCAGGTTCTGGGCGTAGCTGATGCTCAGGGATTCTTCATTGACCTGGCCTTGCAGGGTGGCGGCGTAATCTTCGATGACGTGCTGATCAATATGTCTGGCATCACGGATACCGTGTTCGGCCCTTGCCCAGGCGCAGAACCGGCTCCAGCGCCGGCTATGGGTGGCGACGGTGGCGTAATGCCCTCGGCCATAGAGATCGAGTAATGCCTGGTGCCCGGCCCAGTCGAGTTGTTTGCCGTAGCCGAAGTTGCGCTCCGTCGGGAATTTGTTCATGTCCGCTCCTTGTCAACATTTATTCTGTCCATGCTGGCCATGATCGAGGACTGGACTCGGACCGTCAGGCGTACCCGACGGTCCAAGGTCCAGCCGCACTCCGATCCCCGCCACCTGTCGGTGAGTGTTGAACCGGATTCAGCCGGTCGCTGCGGAGTGCTGGTCGTCGATCACGACCGGGATGAGGGATAGATTCGGGCGAGCCTCACGCCCAGAGTTGCACTCGCACGCCATCGCAAAGGGCTTGCGCCCGGCGGGGGGATGGCTGTCGGCATGGCGGCCGACGGTGAAGTGGGAGAGTACTTATGGCTCTTGGGACGTTGGCGCGAGGATGGCAGATTGCCTGGCCTGCTGGCCGGCCATTTGCGTTGGCGGCCCCCGTTGCTGCGGTCGAAAGGAGTTTTAGTGCGGGTAGTAGTGCGCGGCGATTGATCCCGTCCGCGCCTGCCAGGCCCGTCACGACGGGTGTTGCAGGATTTCTCCATCGCTTCCGTCTCTTTGGGCGGAGAAGAGAAATTAAAACAGCCAGAGGCTGTATTCAAGGAACGAGCGAGACCGTCATCACTGCTTTTGAGGAGGGCAGCTCAAGGTCCGCCACTCGATAACGACGAAACCCGTTTGAGTTCCGCCTGCGCATTCGCTGCCACCACATGCGTAATGAGCAGCGATTTTTAATGCTGTTTATTTCGTGTGGCCAGCTACCACTTCGCCCGCGAGGCATTATGCGTCACGGTTGATGGAATGCACGATATCGAGCGAGAAATCCGGTGTCAAGCGTGGTTACGACAGGTAGCCCGTAACAACGGGACAGGCAGAGAAACAGCAAAACTGACAGGGGCGGAGGGAGATGAATCGCAGGAATTATTTTTTCTGGGCAGCCTGTGGTTGGCGTGCAACGGCTGCTTGCAGTAGTTTTCCACCTAAATCGCCAATTTTCGTCAATTTCAGGTGGAATTCTTTACAATTCATCTCACTATGATATTCAGCACCTTTTCGGATGAGGCTTGGCGGCTCTGCGCGAATTTGGCGCAGCGCCATGATGCGTGGATCAGCGCACTCCGCCAACTGGAAAGCTTTCCCTCGTCCATGTACTGGGTCGTCAAGGACTCGGGCGAGTACCTGACCGTCAAGCACGCTGCCGGCGATCAGGGGAAATCTCAAGGCATTCGCGCCCCGGAAACCGAGGCGCGTTACGAGTCCTATCAGCGCGATCGTGACGCAGCAAAGGCGGCGCTTGTCGAAACCGAGGCAGCCTTGCTCGACACGATACGCTCCTATCGCGGACATCGTTTGCCCATGGCGACCAATCGGCCTGCCGCCATTCTGCGCGAGCTGGATATCCAGGGGCTGCTGGGTTCCGATCTGCTGGTTGTCGGCACCAACGCCTTTGCGGCCTACGAGGTCGAGGCGGGCGCCCGGTTCGCGGCGGGTATTGCAGACGAGACGGATGATTTTGATCTTTCGTGGTGCCGCGGCACCACGGTGTCGCTCTCCAAGGCCAACGATCGTCCAACAGGTTCGTCATTGATGCGCGCGCTCAAGGCGGTCGACGCCAGCTTCACGATCAATCGGGGCAAACGCTACCAGGCACTGGACCGCACCGGCTATGAAGTCGAACTGCTTGCCGCCCCCTCGGTATTTCGTACCCTGCCGGAAAACGAAGTCTTCGAACCCTTGCCGGTATTTCAGGAACAGGAGTGGCTGCTGCAAGGCAGGGCGGTCCGGCACGTGATCGTTTCCCGCGATCTCAAGACCTGCCCGATCTACGCGCCGGATCCACGCTGGATGGCCCTGCACAAGTTGTGGCTGGCCGATAAGCCGGAGCGCAAGGCCACCAAGCGCCCGAAGGACCGCAAGCAGGGTGAAGCCCTGCTCGACCTGGTCAAGGATCGGATGCCGATCAGCTATCCGCTGGATATCGACTTCGTGCTCGACCTGCCCGACGAGTTGCGACCATATTTCGACGCATGGGCGTCCTCACGAGGATTCGTGCCGGGCAAGGAGGCGGGTGTTTCCTTGCGCTGATCTGGCGCAGGATGTCTTGCGCTGACGGCAGCGTGCTACTTCAACTTCGCCACTGCCACCGCAATCGCCGCCGCGCGACTGATCCCCCTGCTCTGCGCCCAATCGTCCAGGCGCGCCAGTACGGCCGGATCGATCGTGACGGTGATCACGTTTTTCTTCCCTGTCCGCTTGATCGACTTCCTGCCGTCCGGTGCCTGATCAATGAAATCCTTGATGTCGTCCTGCGCCGGAACTACTGCAGGAACTGCGGCAGGTCTACGTAGGATCGCCATCGGTTCACCGTAGCCCTTCCGTCGTTTGACTGCACGTTTCACTGCGCATTTCACTGAATGGCCAGCCGAACACGGCCCCCGCCAGGCAGCGGTATTCATGGGCAGCTTTCTCGTCTCTGGCTGGGAATTCAAGGATCGAACAGCCCATCGCCGCAATGCTGGCCACTGCCTTCCGCCGCACCACGGGTGCGTCGACATAGCCAACACCCGGCGGTAGCGATCCGGCCGTCGCGGCATTGTCGCTGCCGGTCGGGTCGGCCATGCAGAGGAAGACGGAGGCCGATATATCCCTCGTTGCTCTGGCCTGAGCCAGCAGTCCGGTCATGTCATTCAATGCCCAGAGGTCGAAAGATCGGGGTTGCAGCGGAATGAGAACGTGATCGGCCAGGACCAGTGCAGCGCGCAGTGCCGTCGAATCCCGCCCGCCTGCATCGATGACGATATCGGTATAGCGGTCCCTGGCCAAGATCACTTGCTGACGCAACGCCTGACCGTCGGGGTAGTGGACACAGGGGATCGTGGGCTCGACTTCACGGCCCGAGAGCGCGGCCATCAGGGTGCCCTGTCGGTCTCCATCCACGGCGAGGACATCAC
The DNA here is from genome assembly GCA_023700805.1 of Sulfuritalea sp. GTDB lineage: Bacteria > Pseudomonadota > Gammaproteobacteria > Burkholderiales > Rhodocyclaceae > Sulfuritalea. The sequence goes on along the minus strand of JAMPYF010000004.1, from coordinate 54,054 downwards.
GGCCGTGGAGCTTGCAGGCGATGGCCAGGTTGAGCGCGGTGGTGGTCTTGCCGACGCCACCCTTGGTATTGAGGATTGCCAGAATCATTGCATCAACTCTCCGTAGGAACGACATTGCGGATACATCAGGTCTGTGGATGGGTTCGGGATCACGTCAGCCCCTTCAGTTTTTTGCTGGCGGAATTGAGCATGCTCATTCGTTGCTCTCGCAATTCCGGATCGGGATTGATCGCCTCAGCGACTGCCGGCGTTTCCGCTGGCGGCGGCGCGCTCATGGCTTCACGCCACTCCTTCAGGCAATCCCGATCTTCCGGGCTGGGGCCTTTTTCCTGAATACGCTTTCTGACCGTGGCTCGCCAGCCGTTCAGGTTGCAGATGGATTTCCCGGACTGCCGGCTTTTCCAGAAAGCCGCTTCCACCAGTTCATCGAGAAGCTCCACCGCCACCACCGACTCCGTTGGTCCGCTGATTACCTTCGATACAGGTACTTTGGAGGCGGTAGGTGGTGGTGGTATTTCATTCTGGTCAACTACTGGTGGTACATCCCCGAGGGAACCATGCATGGCCGCACCGCGCGCGGCTGAGCCATCCCCGGCGGAGCCACGGATGGTTTTCACCATCCCTGATTCTCTCGGGGATGGTGGCTCCGGCGGATCGAGAACGTCCTTGATCCAGGTGATGGTGCCGTTGGCTTGGCGGACTCTGGTTTGCCGGTAATAGCCTGCCTGCTGGAGTTCCGTCCGGATGGCTGCCCAGACAAACTCCGTCAGGCCCAGGACGCGCAGCATGTGCTCGATCTGGATTTCCCAGCCGTCGGGCCGGCCCAGCATCCATCCCAGAACGGCACGTGCCCTCAGGCTGAGCCGGATATCTTCGAGAACATCGTCGGGGACAGCCGACCATTTGCGGCGCTTGCGGACAGTGATGGAGTCATTGCCCATGATCCACCGCGCGTATCTGTGCCGCTTTGCGAGGCCGGCCGGGGCCGCGCTTGACCGCGACAGGGACTTGCAGCGGAGCCAGCGCCTGAGGGCCGCTGCTGGCGGGTTCGCCTATCCCGACTGCGCGCAGGACATCGCTGACAAGAACCCGGCGCTGTCGGGCAACCAGGGTGATGGGCAGCGGGTAGGCGTTGCGCGACATCAGGTTGCGAGCGGTTTTTTTGCCGCCCTCGAGAGTGCGGCTGTAGCCGACGATGTAAAGTGCTTCGCCAGGGTGGATGGCGAGGCGTCCACCGAAATCAAATGGAAGCATGCTTGTCTCCGAGAATTTCGCGGGAGACGGTGTGAAGCGTTGAGATGCCCGTCAGCTCGGGTGGTCAGCGGGCAGTTCCCGCGTGATGACTGCGCATTCCGCCCTGGCTTAGCGCCGGGCAGCGGAAATGGGGATGGGGAGCAGTCGAGTGGCGATGCAGGAATGCGTGAGGCCGAACTGCGCAAAGGCAGCTTGTCTGGCGGCGGCGGTACGTCGTTGGCCAGCGATAGCGACGGATTGCGCCAGCGACGCCATGCGCCGTGACAGGGCTTTGCCTTCATGGATCGCCAGCAGCGCGATGCCATTGATGTGGTTGCTGGCTGAGCGCAGACGATGTGCTGTAGCCGCGGCTCGATAACGAAGGCACGCCGCCACGCTCATCGCGATCCAAAGACCGACCAGCGCATCGCCATCAAGGACAAGGACAGTCAGCACCGCCACAATCGAGGCAACGATCCAGATCATCTGCTCGGCGCGACGATTTGCTGGGGACTTGCAGAACAGGAGGGAAAGAGCATCCACGAGGTGAAGTTATCGCCCTCAGGAGTCCCCGTCAAGAGGTTTTCACGGGCAGGTCCGGTTATGCCGATAAGTTACCGCATTATCTTGAAGCGGAACAATTCGGGAACATTCAGGCCGGGACAACGGGGGATTTTCGGGAACAATTCGGGAACAGTGAACGCGCAAAAACCAACCAGAATTGCTGTTGCGAAAAAACACAGAAAATAAAAAACCGCCGTAAGTGGCGGTTTTTTATCGATTTTATTGGCGGAGTGGACGGGACTCGAACCCGCGACCCCCGGCGTGACAGGCCGGTATTCTAACCAACTGAACTACCACTCCGCGTTGGAAGGCGCGCATTGTGCCACAGGCAACCCGACCGCGCAACGAATTGTCGCGGAAATTTCAGGCCGCGCTCCATACGCTGCCGATTACGCTGAAGGCGGCGGCGATCGCCGGCTCCTTGCGGCGCGTGCGCAGACACAGGAATCCGAGCTCGGCCGGCACCTCCACGCGATCGGCAATCACGATTCCACCGGCATGCGCCGCGCGCAGGGCGATGCTGTCGCGCGCCAGCGAGAGGCCGACGCCGGACTTGACCAGGTCGAGCATCGAGGGTTCGAGATCGACCTGGGCGACGATGCGCGGACTGGCGCCGGCTTCCCTGAAAATGCCGGCGAGCAGCCGGTGATGGACCGAATCCTCGGGCGTGCCGATCCAGGGCAGGCGCGCGAGTTCCTTCCAGTCCTTGCCGCGCACCCGCTCCTGCCAGCCCGGCGGCGCGATGACGCGGTAACTGAATCCGGTCAGGCGCAACACGTCGAATGCGGCATCCACGTCGCCCATGCCCGGCTCGCCGAGCGTGTAGGCAACGTCGAGGCGCTTGGCCGCCACCTCGCGCCGCACCGCGCCCGACATGCCGTGGGCGAGATCGGTGCTGAGGCCGGGGTGGTATTCGACCAGGCGCTTGAGGAAGGGCCCCAGGCGCAGGAACTCGGGGTCGACGATGGTGCCGATGCGCAGCCGGCCGCCGACCTGGCCGCTGATGCCCGCCGCGAGGCTGACCAGTTCGCTCGACGCCTCCAGCGCGCGCTGCGCGGCCGGCAGCAGCTGCTCGCCGCAGCGGGTCAGGCGCATGCCGCGCGGCGTGCGCTCGAACAGCACCAGGCCGAGTTGTTCGTGCAGCTTTTTCAATTGCAGCGACAGCGCCGGCTGGGAGAGATGCAGATGCTGCGCCGCGCGCGTCAGATTGCCCTCGCGCGCGAGGGTGACGAAAGTGCGGATCAGGTTGAAGTCCATGCCTGGATATTAGCGCGGCAAATATCGTGCGCAAGCATTACTCATTGGATTTCGTCCCGGCATCGCGCTCTAATGACAAGTTCCAATCCCCCAATCCCGATCAAGAGACCGCCATGAACCTCCAATTCATCAATGCCGCCGACCTGGTCGGCCACTGGATCAATGGCCACGCCGATGCCGGCGCCGGCAGCCGCGTCGGCGAGGTGTTCAATCCCGCCGAGGGCCGCGTCGCGCGCCAGGTCGCGCTGGCGACCCGGGCCGACGTCGACCGCGCCGTCGCCGCCGCGCGCGCCGCCTTCGCCGACTGGGGCTCCGCGGCGCCGCAGCGCCGCGCCCGGGTCTTGTTCAAGTTCCGCGACCTGGTCGACAAATACTCGACTGACATCGCCAAGCTGCTCTCCGCCGAACACGGCAAGACCCTGCCCGATGCGCTGGGCGAGGTGCAGCGCGGCCTCGAAGTCATCGAATTCGCCTGCGGCATTCCGCAACTCTTGAAGGGCCAGCATTCGCATGGCATCGGCGGCGGCATCGACCACTGGAGCCAGCGCATGCCGCTGGGCGTCGCGGCCGGCATCACGCCCTTCAACTTCCCCTTCATGGTGCCGATGTGGATGGCGCCGATGGCGCTGGCCTGCGGCAACACCTTCATCCTCAAGCCTTCCGAGCGCGACCCGTCGCCCTCGCTGTTCGCCGCCGAACTGCTGCGCGAGGCCGGCCTGCCGGCGGGCGCCTTCAACGTGATCCAGGGCGACAAGGAAGCGGTCGATGCGCTGCTCGAACATCCCGACGTCGCGGCCGTGTCCTTCGTCGGCTCGACGCCGATCGCCAAGTACATCCAGGCCCACGGCATAGCCCACGGCAAGCGCGTGCAGGCCCTGGGCGGGGCGAAGAACCACATGGTGGTGATGCCCGACGCCGACCTCGACGGCGCCGCCGACGCGCTGATCGGCGCCGCCTATGGCTCGGCCGGCGAACGCTGCATGGCGATCTCGGTCGCCGTGGCGGTCGGCAGTTGCGCCGACGAACTGGTGGCGCGCGTGCTCGAACGCGCGAGGAAGCTGAAAGTTGGCGCTGGCGATGCGGCGAACGTCGAAATGGGGCCGCTGGTGACCGGCGTGCATCGCGACAAGGTGGCCGGCTACATCGCCGCCGGCGTGCAGGAAGGCGCGAAACTGGTGCTCGACGGCCGCCAGGGCCTCACCGGCGAACTGGCCGAAGGCTTCTTCATCAACCCGACGCTGTTCGACGACGTCACGCCGGCAATGAGCATCTACCAGGAGGAAATCTTCGGCCCGGTGCTTTGCGTGGTGCGCGTGCCGACCTTCGCCGCGGCAGTCGAGCTGATCAACCGCCACAGCTTCGCCAACGGCGTCGCCTGCTTCACGCGCGACGGCGGCACGGCACAGGCCTTCATCCAGAAGATCGAGGTCGGCATGGTCGGCATCAACGTGCCTATCCCGGTACCGATGGCCTGGCATTCCTTCGGCGGCTGGAAGGCCAGCCTGTTCGGCGACCACCACATCTACGGCGAGGAAGGCGTGCGCTTCTACACGCGCTACAAGGCCATCATGCAGCGCTGGCCGGGTTCCGAATCGAAGGGTCCCGAGTTCGTCATGCCGGTGAACAAGTGACGCCGGCAAAGGACTTCGGCGAGTTCGACTACGTCATCGCCGGCGGCGGCACGGCCGGCTGCGTGCTGGCCAACCGCCTCTCGGCCGATCCCGAGGTCACGGTGCTGCTGCTCGAAGCCGGCGGGCCGGACGACTGGATCTGGATCCACATCCCGATCGGCTATCTGAAGTGCATCAACAACCCGCGCACCGACTGGTGCTACAAGACCGAGGCCGAGCCGGGCCTCAACGGCCGTTCGATCATCTACGCTAGGGGCAAGGTGCTGGGCGGCTGCTCGTCGATCAACGGCATGCTCTACCTGCGCGGCCAGGAGCGCGACTACGACGAATGGGCGCAGATCACCGGCGACTCGCGCTGGAACTGGGACAGCGTGCTGCCGGTGTTCAAGCACAGCGAAGACCACTGGGCCGGCGCCGACGCCATGCACGGCGACCAGGGCGAATGGCGCGTCGAGAAGCAGCGCCTGCACTGGGACATCCTCGACCGCTACACCGAGGCGGCGCAGCAGGCCGGCATCCCGTTCAAGCAGGACTACAACCGCGGCGACAATTTCGGCATCGGCCACTTCGAGGTGAACCAAAAAAAGGGCGTGCGCTGGAATGCCTCGAAAGCCATGCTGCGCCCGGTGCGGCACCGGCCCAACCTGAAGGTCGTCACCGGCGCGCTGATCGACAAGCTGGTCATGGCGGGCAAGGAAGCGCGCGGCGTCGAGTTCAGCCTGAACGGTGTGCCGCAGAAGGTCACGGCGCGCATCGAGACGGTGCTGACGGCCGGCGCCATCGGCTCGCCGACCATCCTGCAGCGTTCCGGCATCGGTCCCGCGGCGCTGCTGCAAAGCCGCGGCGTGCCGCTGCTGCATGAGCTGCCCGGCGTCGGCGGCAACCTGCAGGACCACCTGCAGTTGCGCATGATTTTCAAGGTGCAGGGCATCACCACGCTCAACCAGCGCGCCAACAGCCTCTGGGGCAAGGCCATGATGGGTCTGGAATACGCGCTGTTCCGCTCGGGGCCGCTGTCGATGGCGCCGAGCCAGCTCGGCGGCTTCTTCCATTCCTCACCCGAGGTGGCGACGCCCGACCTGGAATTCCATGTCCAGCCGCTGTCGCTGGAAAAGTTCGGCGACCCCTTGCATCCCTTCCCGGCCTTCACCGCGAGCGTCTGCAACCTGCGCCCGACTTCGCGCGGCGTGGTGCAGATCCGCGACCGCGATCCGGCGACGGCGCCGGTCATCGCGCCGAACTATCTATCGACCGAGAACGACCGCCTGGTCGCCGCGCGCGCCCTGCGCCTGACGCGGCGCGTGGTCGAGCAACCGGCCATGGCGCCTTACCGGCCGCAGGAGCACCAGCCCGGCGCGCAGGTGCAGAGCGACGCGGAACTGGCGAAGGCGGCCGGCGACATCGGCACCACGATTTTCCACCCGACCTGCACCTGCGCCATGGGCCGGGCCGACGACCCGAACGCGGTGGTCGATTCCGAACTGCGGGTGCGCGGCATAGCCCGCCTGCGCGTGGTCGACGCCTCGATCATGCCGACCATCACCTCGGGCAACACCAATGCGCCGACCGTGATGATCGCCGAACGCGGCGCAGCGCTGATCCGTGCCGCAAGGAGGAAGTAGGAACGACAAGGGCCTTACCACCAAGACACCAAGTTCACGAAGATGCACCAAGAAGATCATTTGATGCGTTAATGCTTGTTGCTCCTTGGTGTCCTTGGTGTCTTGGTGGTGAAGGATTTTCGCAAAGACTGACTCCATGTTTCGGTGCAACGCTCCATGCAAACTCCGCTGATCGACTACCACAACGGCATCTACGCCTTCGATGCCGGCTACGTGCGGCCGCTCTTGGCCGCGATCCACCTGATCGAGAGCGAAGGCCGCGCCGCCTTCGTCGATACCGCCAACTTCGAAGTCATGCCGCAGGCGCTGGCGGCGCTCGCGGCGCGCGGCCTGGGGCCGGAAAACGTCGATTACGTGATCCTGACCCACATCCACCTCGACCATGCCGGCGGCGCCGGCGTCATGATGGATGCCTTCCCCAAGGCCAGGCTGGTGGTGCATCCGCGCGGCGCGCGGCACATGATCGAGCCGACCAAGCTGATGGCCGGGGTCGAGGGCGTCTACGGCCGGGAGCGGGCGCGGCGCATGTACGGCAAGCTGATCCCGATCGCGGCCGAGCGCATCATCGAGGCCCACGACAACACCGTGCTCAGGCTCGGTTCGCGCGAACTGCTCTGCATCGACGCGCCGGGCCACGCCCGCCACCACATCGCGATCGTCGACCGGCAATCGAGCGGGATTTTCACCGGCGACACCTTCGGCATTTCCTACCGCGAGCTCGATGTCGATGGCCGGCCGCTGATCTTCCCCTCCTCGACGCCGATCCAGTTCGACCCGGACGAAATGCGCGCTTCCATCCTGCGCATGCTGTCCTTCAATCCCGAGGCGGTCTATCTGACTCACTTCAGCCGCCTGGCGCCGCCCGCCAAACTGGGCCGCAAGGTACTTGAGCTGCTCGACCAGTACGTCGCGATTACCCTTGCTGCCAGTGGGGACGAAGACAAGACGGCGCGCATCCGCGACGGCCTGACCGCGCTGCTGCTCAAGGAGGCCCATGCCCACGGCTGCCGCCTCAGCGATGCGGAGATACTCGACATCTGGCATCTCGACCTGGAGCTCAACGCCCAGGGTCTGGCCTACTGGCTGGAAGCCCAGGAAACCGTCTGACCGCCGCACCGGGGTGTCCGTTGGTCCCGCACCGACGGGCGGGCGGCCGCAGGTTCTCGGCAATGCAGTGACAAACAGCTGCGGCGTTTTGTCGCGGCGCAGCATGGAAACCTTTGCTGACGCAGCGATTTCTTGTCCTGAATCAATTGTCCGACAAGGGTGCTCGGGATACCATCGCCGCCATCAGTTTCAGTAAGTTCGAATCCACCGCGCGCTGCAGCGCCAACCGTTAGAGGGCAGAACCATGGCGAATAACAATGACGACGACGATGTTCCATTCATGCAGAAGTTGCTGGACAACCACTTCTTGCTCCTCTTCCTGGGAGTTGCTTCTCCCGGAGTCATCTACATCCTGTGGGGAATCGTGGACATCATGAGTGTCCCCCTCGCCAAGTAAGCAATCCAGTCAACCAGGGAGAATCATATGAGCGCAATCCTGCCGCCTTCAGAGCGGCTGTGGTGGAAACAATCGATATCGGGCCAGGAATGGGCCTGGATCGGCATCGCCTTCGTCTGGGCCATGATCATGTTCGTGATGATGGTCTATTGGCACATCAACGGTAAGCAGAACCTTTCGAACGAGGTGTACAAGACCACGACCGAAATGTTTACCGCGAAGACCGAAGCCTTCGTCAAGGAAAACACCATTCGTACCGAGACGGAACAGAACATCCCGGTGGTCAAGCCGAACGCCAATGGCGAGGCCTTCCTGCTGGCCCGTCTCTGGGCCTGGTATCCGATCCTGGAACTGGAAGCCGGCAAGACCTACAAGATCCATCTGTCGGCGGTCGACTACAACCACGGCTTCTCGCTGCAGCCGACCAACATCAATATCCAGGTCATTCCCGGCTATGAGCATGTGGTCAAGATGACGCCGACCAAGGCCGGCACGTACGCCATCGTCTGCAACGAATACTGCGGCATCGGGCACCACACGATGCTTGGCCGTATTTACGTGAAATAAGGGGATAAACAGATGGCAACTACTTACCGTACCTGTCCGCGCACCGGGCTGCAGTTCGACCTCGATGCCGACAAGCTGATGCGCTGGAACGCCGTAGCCGGCGTGCTCTGGCTGCTGGTGGGCGGCATCACCGCCCTCTTGGTGATCCTCACCCGCTGGCCGGCGATCAAGCTGCTGCCGGCGGACCAGTTCTACCTGATCCTGACGGCCCACGGCATCGACATGCTGATCCTGTGGATACTCTTCTTCGAAATGGCGGTGCTCTACTTCGCCTCATCGACCCTGTTGCGCTGCCGGATTGCGACTCCAAAAGTGGCCTGGCTCGGATTCTGGCTGATGGTCGTCGGCGGCATCATGACCAACGTCGCCATCTTCCAGGGCTCGTCCTCCGTGATGTTCACCTCCTACGTGCCGATGCAGGCCGCGCCGCATTTCTACCTGGGCATCATCCTGGTGGCAGTCGGCGCCCTGCTGGGAACCGGGGTGTTCTTCGGCACCCTGGTAGTGGCCAAGAAGGACAAGACCTACACCGGTTCGCTGCCGCTGGTCACCTTCGGCGCCATGACCGCGGCGATCATCGCGGTATTCACCATCGCTTCCGGCGCCGCGATCCTGATCCCGACCTTCGCCTGGTCGATGGGCTGGATCAAGGAAATCGACGCCCAGCTGTACCGCATGGTCTGGTGGGCGCTGGGTCACTCCTCGCAGCAGGTCAACGTCGCCGCACACGTCTCGATCTGGTATCTGACGGCCGCCGTGATCTTCGGCGCCAAACCGCTGTCCGAGAAAGTGTCGCGCTTCGCCTTCCTGCTCTACATCCTGTTCCTGCAGCTGGCCAGCGCGCACCACCTGCTGTCCGACCCGGGCATGAGCGCGGAGTGGAAGGTGCTGAACACCTCCTACTTCATGTACTTCGCGGTTCTCGCCTCGATGATCCACGGCTTCACGGTTCCGGGCGCGATCGAAGCGGCACAGCGCAAGAAGGGCTTCACCAACGGCCTGTTCGAGTGGCTGCGCAAGGCACCCTGGGGCAACCCGGTGTTCTCGGGCATGTTCATCTCGCTGGTCGGCTTCGGCTTCCTCGGCGGCATCTCCGGCGTCGTGCTGGGCACCGAGCAGATCAACATGCTGATGCACAACACCTTCTACGTGCCGGGCCACTTCCATACCACGGTCGTCGTCGGTACCACGCTGGCCTTCATGTCGATCACCTACCTGCTGGTGCCGACCTTGTTCAGGCGTGAAATGATGTTCCCCAAGCTGTGCCAGATCCAGCCCTACCTCTACGGCATCAGCATGTCGGTGCTGGGCCTGGTGATGATGGGCGCCGGTACCCTCGGCGTCTCCCGTCGGCACTGGGACATGGCCTTCTCCGGAGCACCGTTCCAGTATGAATGGCCGGGCGCCGCCTACCTGATGATGGGTCTCACCGGCATCTTCGGCGTGATCGCGGTCATCGGCGGCGGCCTGTGGATCTTCCTCGTGGTGTGGTCCCTGCTGTTCGGCAAGAAGCTCGACGGCGGCACCCTGTCCGACAAGCCGACGCCGATCCCCGACCAGTCCGCCGCGTCTTCCGCATCCCACACCGGCAGCGAAGAGCACATCGGCGTGCCGGGCACGGTGGTGCTGGCCATGACGCTGCTGGTCTGCTTCGTGCTCTACTACTTCGTGAATTGGAAGTATCTGTCCGAAGTCTGGGGCCTCAGCTGAACATGAGCTGACCCCCAGCTGATCCAGGTTCCCCGCACTCCGGTGCGGGGAAGCTGCCTGAATCGGGCTTGGCCGCCAGGCCCGATTCAAGCAGGTTAGGATAGTAAAAATAACCACTACGACCACCCCGCGAACACACCTATGGAATCGACGCTGCCCACCAACAGATCCTCCGGACTCTCCTTCCGCGCCATCGCGGGACTGTTCAAGCTGCGCATCGGCGTCGTCATCACCTTCACCGCACTGGCGGGCCTGTCGGTAAGCGGCGGCCCCAGCCTGAGCCTGGTCCAGCTGATCACGCTGACCCTGGCCGTGCTGGTTTCCTCGGCCAGTGCCGGCGCCTTCAATCAGTATTACGAACACGACATCGATCCGCTGATGTCGCGCACCAGGAACCGGCCTTTCGCCACCGGCGAAATCAAGCACGGCCCGGTCTGGCTGGCAGTCATTTTCGGCCTCATGGCGATCTCGGTCGGCGCAGCCTGGCTCGCACTGAATGCCTGGGCGGCGCTGTTCACCTTTCTCGGCGCCTTCTTCTACGCCATCGTGTATACGGTCTGGCTCAAGCGCCGCACCTGGCTCAACATCGTCTTCGGCGGACTGGCCGGCAGCTGGGCCGTGCTGGCCGGCGCCACGGCGGCCGACCCGCAGGTCGGCGCGGTACCGCTGGCGCTGGCCTTCGTGCTCTTCCTGTGGACGCCGCCGCACTTCTGGAGCCTGGCGATCGCCTACCGCGACGACTACGCGGCCGCCGGCGTGCCCATGCTGCCCGTGGTGGTCGGCGACCAGCGTGCGGCCAAGACCATATTCGCCAGCACCCTGGCCCTGGTGGCGGCCTCCCTGCTGCCGCTGGCCTTCGGCCTCGGCGCGATCTACTTCGCCGGCGCCGCCGTCGGCGGCTTCCTGTTCATCCTGAAGGCCTGGCGCCTGGTGCAGAACACCAACCGCGCCACGGCGATGAGTTGCTTCCACGCCTCCCTGGCGCAGTTGACGCTGGTGCTAACCGCGGCCATCATTGACGCCCGCTTCTAGCCAGGCAATCCCCGTGATCCGTTTCTCGCTCCATGCCGCGCTCGCGGCAGTCGTGCTTGCCGCTGCCGCAGGAGTTGGCGCTGATGAAGCCCCTGCGCTACAAGGCGGTCGAGCGAAAAACGCTCTCCTCGCCGTAGCGGATGGTGACACGGCGAAGGCGACCACGCCGGGCCTCACCGCGGTGCCGCAAGGCGCGCGCACCGGCCTCGCGCTCACCACGCTCGACGCCCAGGCGGCGCTGAAGCGCTCGCAGGCCGTGATCGGCCAGCCGGTCGGCGATCACGTGCTGCTCGACCGCCAGCAACGGCCGACGGCGCTGGCCAAGTACCGCGGCAAGCCGCTGCTGGTGAATTTCGTCTATACCGCCTGCTTCCAGGTCTGCCCCACCACCACCAAGAACCTGCAAAAGGCCGTCGAGAACACCGTCGGCATGCTCGGGGCGGATCGCTTCAACATCGTCAGCATCGGCTTCAACCAGCCTTTCGACTCGCCGCAGGCGATGAAGACCTTTGCCACCCAGTACGGCATCCACCTGCCCAACTGGGATTTCCTCAGTCCGGCGCCGGCCATCGTCGACGAACTGACGCAGAACTTCGGCTTCAGCTATGTCGCCACCACCGCCGGATTCGACCATGTGAACCAGGTCACCCTGGTCGATGCCGAGGGCAGGATCTACCGCCAGATCTATGGCGAGAAATTCACCGCCGAGGACCTTGCGGAGCCGCTCAAGGCGATGATCACCGGCGCGCCGATACCGCAGCAAACCAGCACCCTGGCCGAAATCGCCGACCGCATCCGGATCCTGTGCTCGGTGTATGACCCCGTCAGCGGCAGATACCGGACCAACTACGCGCTGTACTTCGAGATCGGCGGCTTCATCAGCTTCACTTTCTTCATGGGCTGGCTGGCCTGGAGTTTCTTTCTGCGCAAACGCGACAACAGGATTTGATCCGGTTGATTGCAGTCAAGTCGGAAATCTTCCGACTTAAATATCATTGACCGCTAATAGTCGGCGGCCGTCTTCCAGTGCCGGCTTGACGGAATCTCCCAACGTGAGCTTGCACGCAGTGTTGCGCGGCAACGCGCAAACCCTCTTCGACAGCATCGAGAATTTCTTCGATGGATACTTCGGCGGCGCCGACAATCCCCTGCGCCACCTTGGCGCGCTCGGCCTGTATTTCCTCTGGATCCTGGTCGCCAGCGGGCTCTACCTCTACACCGTGCTGGACACCAGCATCGACGGCGTGTACAGCTCGATCGACTATCTGTCGCGCGAGCAGTGGTATCTGGGGGGCATATTGCGCAGCCTGCACCGCTATGCCGCCGATGCCTTCGTGCTGGTCATGATGCTGCATCTGCTGCGCGAGTGGGCGCATGGCCGCTACTACGGCTTCCGCCTGTATTCGTGGATCACCGGCGTGCCGCTGATCTGGTTTGCCTACATCTCGGGCATCGGCGGCTACTGGATCGTCTGGGACCGCCTGGCGCAGTTCTCCGCCGTCGCCACCACGGAACTGCTCGACTGGCTGCCGATTTTCAGCGAGCCCGCGGCGCGCAACTTCCTCGCGCCGGATTCGATCAACGACCGCTTCTTCACGGTGCTGGTGTTCATCCACATCGGCGTCCCGCTGATGCTGCTCCTCGGCCTCTGGGCCCATGTCAATCGCATCAGCCGGGTCGATTACCTGCCTTCGCGGCGCCTGATGCTGGCCACCATGATCAGCTTCCTGGCGCTGGCCCTGCTCAAGCCGGCGCTTTCCGACGCACCGGCCGACCTGGCCCTGGTGCCGAACGGACTGCGGCTCGACTGGTTCTTGCTGTTCATCCATCCGCTGACCGACCTCAGTTCGCCGGCGGCGGTGTGGGGGCTGGTCTTCGGCGCCACCCTGCTGCTCTTCGCCCTGCCCTTCCTGCCCCATCCTGCTGCTGCGCCGGTCGCCGTGGTCGATGCGGCGAACTGCAACGGCTGCGCCCGCTGTCACGCCGATTGTCCCTACGAGGCCGTGACCATGGCGATCCATCCCGACAAACCGGGCCACAAGATCGCCGTGGTCGACGCCGACCTGTGCGCCAGCTGCGGCATCTGCGCCGGCGCCTGCCCCTCCTCGACGCCCTTCCGCAGCCAGGAAAAACTCGTGACCGGCATCGACATGCCGCAACAGCCGGTCGACGCACTGCGCCGGCAACTCGAAGCGCGCCTGGCGTCATGGGGAACGCCGACGCCGGGCCAGGCCCGGCTGGTCGTCTTCGGCTGCGACAAGGGCGCCGATGTGCGCGGCCTCGACGCCGCCGACACCGCCGCCATCAGCCTGCTGTGCACCGGCATGCTGCCGCCCTCCTTCGTCGAATACGCACTGCGCAGCGGCGCCGATGGCATCGTCGTCACCGGCTGCCGCGAAGGCGGCTGCGAGTTCCGCCTCGGCATGCAATGGACGCGGGAACGCCTCGCCCGCAGCCGCGAACCTCATCTGCGCGGCCTGGTGCCGCTGCAGCGCCTGCAGGTGGTCCATGCCTCGCGCGGCGACGGCGGGCTGCTCGCCGCCGCCGTCGCTGAATTCAGAAACCGACTCGAAATGCAATGGGTGCAAAACACCCGGCCACCCCCCTTCTCCAGGAGAACAAGATGACCACCTTCCCCCCAACCCCCTTCCCAAGGACGGGGGTGACGATTGTTCGCGGGCAATGCCCGCTCCATACACCTGGCTGTTCCTTTTCGGGACGGCCCTGCGAAGGAACCCATCATGGCTAAACCCGCCGCCATCGCCGGTCAGATCGTCCTCTACGGCGCGTTCGCCGCCTTCATCGGCTACTTCTCGACCAACCCGACCTACAAGCAGATTCCCGACGACGTGGCGCTGATCAAGCTGTCGATGAGCCATCTCGGCGGGCGCGATTGCCGCAAGCGCAGCGCCGAGGAGCTTTCCAAGCTGCCGCCCAACATGCGCGCGCCGCTGGACTGTCCGCGCGGGCGTTCCGACATCAAGCTGGTGCTGGAACTCGACGGCAAGCCGATGTTCGAAACCGTGATGCATCCGACGGGGCTTTCGCGCGACGGCGTATCCACCGTCTATAAGCGTTTCGAGATCAAGGCCGGAACCTACCAGCTGGCCGTCAAAATGAACGACAACCTGGTCAATCCGGGGTTCAACTTCACCAAGGAAGCACGAGTCACGCTGAAGCCGGCGCAGGTGCTGGTGGTCGACTTCAATCCGGACAAGGGCGGCCTGTTCTTCCAGCAAAGCGCCGCGAACAAACTCTGAACACGCCCTACGAAACTCCAGGACAAACATCATGCTGACCCACCTCCAAAAACTCGTGCGCTGGTTCTTCATGCGTGCGGAGAACCTGTTCAACGCGGCCTTCGGCGAGAAGCTCAATCCCTTCTACCACCTGGGCACCATCAGCTTCTGGCAGTTCTGGCTGCTGATCGGCACCGGCATCTATCTCTACGTCTTCGCCGACACCGCCGTGCACGATGCCTACGAATCGGTCGAGCGCATCACCCACGAGCAGTGGTGGGCCGGCGGCATCATGCGCAGCGTGCATCGCTATGCCACCGACGGCATGATCCTGACCATGCTGCTGCACATGCTGCGGCACTTCGCCTACGACCGTTACCGCGGCTTCCGCTGGTTCTCCTGGGCCACCGGCGTGGCGCTGATCTGGCTGGTCTACATCTCCGGCCTCAACGGCTTCATGCTGGTGTGGGACAAGCTGGCGCAGTTCGTCGTCATCGCCACCGCGGAATGGTTCGATGCGTTGCCGATGTTCAACGGCACCCTGATCCGCAATTTCATCTACCAGGAAAACGTCACCAGCCGGCTGTTCACCCTGCTCGCCTTCATCCACCTCGGCGCACCGCTGATCGCCGGCGTCATCGCCTGGGTCCATGTGCAGCGCGTGCCGCGCGCCCATGTCAATCCGCCGCGCGCGATCGCCATCGCCTTCACGGCGATGTTCGTCGTGCTGGCCCTGGTCAAGCCGGTGGTCAGCCAGGGCGGCGAAGCCGACATGCTGGTGGTGCCGACCAACATCGCCATCGACTGGTTCCAGATGCCGGTGCTGGCCCTGGTCTATGTCGTCGATCCGATCTATCTCTGGTTCGCCATCCTGGGCCTGTCCGGCCTGCTGTTCCTCGCCCCCTGGCTGCCGCCCAAGCGCATGGGCGCGGCCAAGGCCGAGGCGACGGTGACCTTCCACCCCGACCACAAGGCGGTCGCCATCCGCTTCGACGAAACCCTGCTCGATGCCGGCCTGCGCCAGGAAATCAACCTGCCCTACGAATGCCGCAACGGCGGCTGCGGGCAGTGCAAATGCACCGTGCTCTCCGGCAATGTCGACCCCGGGCTGTATCAGCCGAGCGCGCTGTCGGCCGCGGAACTCGCCGCCGGCAAGGTGCTGCTGTGCTGCGCGACGGCCTTGGGCGACGTCGAGATCGAATATGAAGCGGCCGCCGCGCCTAAGGCCATCCGCCAATACACGGCCCACGTGGCGAAGCTGGAAAAGCTGACCCACGACGTGATGCGCGTTCTGCTCAAGTTGCCGGAAGGCCAGCATATTCCCTTCAAGGCCGGCCAGTACATCAACATCATCCTCGACGATGGCCAGCGCCGCGCCTTCTCCTTCGCCAATCCGCCGCAGCAGTCCGACCTGATCGAACTGCAGATCCGCCTGATGCCCGGCGGCCGCTACACCACCCACGTCTTCGAGCAGATGAAGGTGGGCGATGCCGTCAGCTTCGAAGGTCCGCTGGGCGATTTCTCGCTGCGCGAATCCGAGCGCCCGATCGTCTTCGTCGCCGGCGCCACCGGCTTCGCCCCGGTCAAGAGCATGGTCGAGGACGCCTTCCAGCGCGGCCTCAAGCGCCCGATCTATCTTTACTGGGGCGTGCGCCAGCTGGCCGACCTCTACCTGCCCGAACTGCCGCAAGGCTGGGCGCGCGAGCACGCCAACTTCCACTTCATCCCGGTGATCTCCGATGCCGCGCCGGGCGACCACTGGAGCGGTCGCACCGGGCTGGTGCACGAAGCCATCCTGGAAGATTTCCCCGACCTCAAGGGCCACGAAATCTATGCCTGCGGCTCGGTGAAAATGGTCGAGGCGATCTTCCCGACTCTGAAAAACCAGGGCGCCGAGGAAGGCATGTGCTTCTCCGACGCCTTCACCATCTCGGCCCGCTCGATGGCCTTCCAGCCGAAATAAGTGGCCCCCAGGCAGCAGCCCGGCGCGCCGCAAGGCGGCCGGGCTGTTTTATCGCCGGCGCTATTTCACTGATCCTGCAGAACGCATTTGATCCGCAGATTTCGCCGATTCACGCAGATGGATCAAGGCGTTGCTTGGTCAGCTCGTACTTCAGACAGGAACAGAGCAGGTAGGCGTCGGTCGGATCGAGAAAGCGCGCGACGATCTCGTGGTCGCCGGCGTAGTCGGCGTTCATGCTTGCGCCAGATGCCTGCCGACGACCGGCGGCAGCGTCCTCGGCGACTTGATGCGCAACTGCTTGTTGACGTTGAACCGGCCGAACACGACGCGAGGCCGCCGGCGCCGTGCCGGACTCTGTCTGCCGGGGATTCCGCTTCGCGGGCCGGCAAGCGCCAACTTTCACGGCCTCGCCGACAATGCTTCTAGAATCGCTGCTCCATCTCATTCAGAAAGGAGAGCCATCATGATCCGTAACGGTCTTTTGCTGGCGGCAGGGCTGGCCCTGGCCGGCGGCGCCCAGGCCGAAAAATTCAAGCTCGGCAGCGACGACATCAAGGCCGCGGCGCCGATCGCCGAGGAGCAGGTGTTCCAGGGCTTCGGCTGCAGCGGCAAGAACATCTCGCCCGGCTTGAAATGGTCGGGCGCGCCCAAGGGCACCAAGAGCTTCGCGCTGCTGGTGCATGACCCCGACGCGCCGACCGGCGGCGCCGGCTGGTGGCACTGGGTGGTGACCAACATTCCGGCCGATGTCGCGGAACTGCCCAAGGGCGCGGGCAAGGCCGACGGTTCGGCGCTGCCCAAGGGCGCGGCGCAGATCGCCACCGACTTCGGCGGCCCCGGCTGGGGCGGCCCCTGCCCGCCGGTCGGCGACAAGCCGCATCGCTACAACTTCACGCTGCACGCGCTGAAGGTGGACAAGCTCGAACTGCCCGCCGGAGCGACGGCATCGCTGGCCGGCTTCATGGTCAATGCCAATTCCATAGGCAAGGCGACGCTGACCGGCAGGTACGGCCGCAAGCAGTAGGCCGCAGGAAGAGCGTTGCGGCGGGACCGGCGCGCGACGCCGGTCCCGCGTATATCAGCGCTTGCGCGGCAGCATCAGCTTGAGGCAGACCAGCACGAACATGATGCCGCCGATCACGGCGATCAGGCCGCCCAGGCCCATCATGCCCATGCCGATCTTCTGCGGCAGCGTGGTCAGCGCCTGCTCGGCGCCGGCCACCTTGCGCTGCACGCCGTAGCCGCCCGACCAGGCCAGGCCGAGGATGTGGATCAGCTGGCCGCCGCCATAGACATAGGGCTGCCAGCGCGCCATGCGCCCTTCGACTTCGCCGAAGCCGAGTTGCGGCAGCAACACGTAGGCCAGGCCCATGAAGGCCAGCGTCACGCCCACGGTGGAGCCGTGATAGTGGGCCGGGATCACCACGTTCACACCCTGGATCATGTAGGCCAGCACGCCGCCCACGGCGAACAGCGAGAAGGAGGCGATGAAGGCCGACTTGGCCGCATGGGGCGGCATCCGGCGCGTGGCCCAGACGGCAAGCAAGCCGACCAGGATCAGCGGCGCCATGTAGGGGTGGCCCCAGATCATCAGCTTGGCGAAGAGCTCCATGTGCGGCAGTTCGCCGGCCGGAATCGTGAAGTAGATCGCCGGCACCACCAGCAACGGCAGCGCGGCGATCCAGAACATGGCGGAGAGCGCTCGTGCGGAAACCGGCAGCCCGCCCCCCGCCCCCTGCTCCGCGGGCCGGCCGAGATGGCTGGCAATCCACAGCCACGCCACCACCATCAGCAGCGCATGCTGGAACTGCAGGGTATGGCCGCCGCCCCAGAACAGCACTTCGAAATAAATCTTTTCCTCGATCCGCGGCACCACGATCCAGGACCAGACGAAGGCCGCCAGTGCGAGAAAGGCCGCCACCGCGCCGAGGAAGGCGCCGCTTTGCAGCGGCGCGCCGAGGAAGGGCTTCGGCCAGGTGGTGAGCAGCGCGCGCAGCACGGCCAGGCCGAAACCCGCCGCGCAGATCCACAGCGCGGCATAGAAGTACTTTTGCTGCAACACCGGAATGTAGTTGTTGAGCACCGGATCGGCGCCCGGCAGGAAGGGCGAGACGGTCATCAGCGCGGTGCCCGCCGCGGCCAGCGCGAAGCCGGCCCAGCCCAGCCAGGCAAAGCCGTCGCGGCCCAGCGCGCTCCAGATCACCGCGGCGAAGGCCATGAACCATATCGCCACCGAGAGGTCCACATGAACCACCAGCGCGGCGCGGAAAAAGTCCTTCAGCGGGAACACGTCCTGGATTCCCGGCGTGCGCGAGAGCACCAGCAAAATGGCCAGCAGACCGGAACCGATGAGCGCCATCAGCCCCAGCCACAACCATGCCCTGGCAAGGGCTTTTGACGCCTCGCCGGAAATTGCGACATTATGCGAATTCACTATCACCCCGCGAAAATTATGAAAGGATTACGGCAACCCGGATGGTACACTGAACGCCCTTCCTGCATCCTCGCATCGCCCCTTCCATGAAACTGCTGTCGGCCATTTTTTTCTGCTGCGCCATGCTGCTGGCGGGCTGTTCCGAACCCCCGCGTTTCGTCTCGACCGACCTGTCGATGGTCGACTGGGGCAAGGATTTCAGCCTCACCGACCACAACGGCCAGCCGCGCCGCCTGGCCGATTTCAAGGGCAAGGCGGTGGTGCTGTTCTTCGGCTACACGCAGTGCCCCGACGTCTGCCCCACCACGCTGTCGACCATGCGCGACGCCATGGCGCTGCTCGGCGAAGATGCCAAACGCGTACAGGTGCTGTTCGCCACCGTGGACCCGGCGCGCGACACGCCGCAACTGCTGGCGCAGTACGTGCCGGCCTTCAACCCGAGCTTCCTCGGCCTCTACGCCGATGAAAATGGCATAGCCGCGCTGGCCAGGGAATTCAAGGTGTTCTATGCCAAGCAGCCCGGCTCGACGCCGGGCAGCTACAGCATCGATCACTCCACCGGCAGCTTCGCCTTCGATCCGCAGGGCAAGCTGCGCCTGCTGCTGCGCCATGGCGAAGCCCCGGCCAATATCGCCGCCGACCTCAAGCTGCTGCTGGCCGGCAAATGACAACCTAGGAATCCCGATGAAACGAATCGCCCTGCTGCTCGCCTGTCTCGCCCTTCCCGCGCTCCACGCCCAGGCCGCCGAACCCGCCAAGGCGGCAGCCAAACCGGCGATCAACCTGGATATCGGCACGCCGTCGGTCATCGTCGTCAAGCACTCCCTGGCGCAGCGCACTTCGCGCCTGGTGCGCTTTTACGAAGCCGGCGAAGTCGCCCTGGGCGCGGACGGCCTCATCTACCTGCGCGACGGCCTCAAGATGTCGCTGGCCAAGCGCCAGATCGCGGAAAAGCTGATCGACGTGGAAAACCTGGAACGCAAGGCGCTGATCCAGGCCCTGGCCGACAGCAATGGCCGGCGCGACGCCGAGCCGGAAATATGGGAACTGATGCGCGCGCGCTGGCACCAGCAGTGGAAGTCGGGCTGGTGGCTGCGCGACGCCGACGGCAAGTGGAGCCGCAAGCCCTGAATCGCCGCGGGCAGCCGATCGAAGTCCGGGAATTCCGCGCAGCACGCCTGTTACGTCTTTTTCCCCAACTGCTTCATGAAGGCAGCCTCGCTCTTGGTCACGCGGACAACTTTTCTCGGCCCCATCGAATCCAGCAGGCGCACGAAGTCGTCGAGCGCCAGGGCCTCGGAAAGCGGCCGCTCGCCGCCGTCGGTCCGTTCGCGCAGAATGAACTGGCCGCTGCCCGTGAGCACCATCAGGTACTGATGGCCCTCGCTGCGCGAATTCAGCCTGGCCAGGGCAGCGGTGGCACGAGTCGAGCGCATGTCGCTTCGATCAGTTAACGTGAAACACATCGCCAAGCGCGCTGTGTCAGGTTCGAGCGCAGCGAGCCGATCAGTAGCCTCCCCGTGAGGGGAGGATGGGAGGGGCGGGCCCATTGGCCAGCTTGAGGCCCATCGAAGCTGCGAGATTTCATAGTGCGGGATGATCCATCGGAGCCATGAGCGTTAGGGACTGCCGATGTAATCGCGCTTGCCGATTTCGACGCCGTTGTGCCGCAGTATGTTGTACGCCGTCACCAGATGAAAATAGAAATTCGGCAAGGCGAAGCCGACCAGGTAGGGCAGGCCTTTGAAGCTCATTTCATGTCCGCCGACCTTGAGGGCGATCTCCCGCTCTTCGGAACCGTCGATCTGCGCCGCGGAAAAGGACTCGGCGAATTCGATCGTCCGGGCGAGGCGCGCCCGAAGTTCCTCGAAGCTTTGTTCGCTGTCCTCGAACTTCGGCACCGCCACGCCCGCCAGCCGGGCGACCGCCCCTTTGGCGTGGTCGGTGGCGATCTGGACCTGCTTGACGAAGGGCAGCATGTCCGGGAACAGCCGCGCCCCGAGCAGGACTGCCGGATCGATCTTCCTCGCGACCGCATGATCCTGTGCCCTGACGAGGATCGCGTCGAGATTGCGCAGCATGTTGACGAAGCACGGGGCGCTGGCTGCGTACATCGAGATAGTCATGATCGAGCCTCCATGGAGCTTTCATTCTGCCATTGCTGGCCGGTGCATCGCCGCGGCGGCCGCCGCCGCTAGCCCGGCCGCGGCGGCGCTGCCGGTGGCCGCCCTGCCGTCGAACGCGGCAGGCGCAGATACAGGGCCTCGACCTTTTCCCGCGCCCAGGGCGTGCGGCGCAGGAACTTCAGGCTGGAGGCGATGCTCGGATCGTGGGTGAAGCAGCGGATATCGATGCGCTGCCCCAGTTCCGCCCATCCATAGCGCGCGACCAGGCTGTCGAGGATCATTTTCAGCGTGACGCCGTGCAGCGGATCGCCGGCCCGGGTTTCATCCATCGCCGCTGGCCGACTTGTGCTGCTCGTCGTAGCTCGACAGCGTGACGCCGGCGGCGGCGAGGCATTCGCGCAGGTACTTGACGTCGGTCTTGCCGAACTCGTTGCCGTGGTGCGGATGGTGCACCGTGAACTCATGCCGGTTCAAAACGACGCGGAAGCGCGCGCCATGGCCCGGTTCGACCGTGGCGCCGAGGTGGTGCAGCAGCGACTCGACTTCGCGCCACTGGATATTGCTGCTCAGCGGATCGTGGAAAATCGCCTGCAGGACATTTCGGTGTTTGTGACTCATGGCCGGGTCCTTCGAGTATCGCGATGCCGCAACGATACATCAGCCCGGCGCTGCGCGGCTAGTAGGTAGTCAACAAGAAAAGAGCATTCACCACCAAGACGCCAAGGACACAAAGATGCACCAAGAGAAACCGATAGAAGAACGAGAAGTTCTTGGTGTCCCTTGGTGAACTTGGTGTCTTGGTGGTGAGATTTTCCCGTCAGATCGAGTTTGACTGACTACCAGGCTCAGTGGCTGGTGCCCTCCGAGCGGTTGATCTTGTTGTAGAGGTTGTACTTGCCGACCGGCTTGTCCATCGGTATGCGCTTGACTTCCCTGAACGTCGCGGCGTCGAACACGATCAGCGCGCCGCCGTCGGCCCTGCGCTCCCACAGGCTGGCCAGCACGTACTTGCCGTCGCGCGTGAATTCGACGTGGGCCAGGGTCTTGCCCGGATCGGTCTTCACTTCGGCGACCTTCTCCAGCGTGCGCTTGTCGATCACCTGCAGCGTGTCCTTGCCCTTCGACATCATCGAATCGGTCCAGGCGTAGGGCGTGTTCTCGTGGCTGCGCATGAAGAAGCCGGGGCCGAGGGTCGGGATGGTCTTGACCGTGCTCCAGTCCTTCATGTCGATCACGGTGACCAGGCCTTCCTTGAGGTTGGGCGTGGCCATCACGGTGCGATCCTGCGCGCCCTGCGGCGGCTTGTACTGCCAGGTGATGCCCGAGCCCAGGTGCGGCATGCCGGGCAGTTGGAGGTCGGCGATCTTCTTGCGCACGTCGAGGTGCACCACCTGGCCCTTGCCGGCGGAGCGCGAGGAGCCCATGAGCTCGGCATAGTTCTGGGTGAAGAAGAAGTCGTCGAGCGGTTCGGACAGGAAAGTGCGGCGCGGATTGAGAAAGCCGGGAATGAAGGCGCCTTCCTTGTACTTGAAGTCATGCACCATGCCGACCGGGATGTCGTCGACCTTCGGGTTGTAGCTGATCTCCCAGACCTCGGGCACGTCCTTCAGCGCGGCGACGAAGCTCTGGCGCGGCGCGGCGTCATACACGGCGGAAACGCGTGAGCTTTCCTTGCGCTCCTTGTCCCACACCTCATGCACCTTGAGCAGGTTCAGGTCGGCATCGAGCAGCACCAGCGTATGCGGCAGGTAGTTGGCCACCGCCAGGTACTTGCCGTCGCCCGAGACGGCGACGTTGCGCGTGTTGATGCCGGCGCGGATCTCCGCCACCACCTTGAGGTTCCAGATGTCGAACTTGGTGATCCAGCCGTCGCGCGAAGCGAAGAAGACATAGCGTCCGTCGGGCGTGAACTTCGGCCCGCCGTGCAGCGCATAGCGGCTGGGGAAGCGGTGGATCGGCTCCAGCTTGTCGCCGTCGAGCACCGTGACGTGGTGGTCGCCGGTCTCGACCACGATGAACAGATTCATCATATCCACGCCCCGGAACACCGCGGCGGGTTTGGCCGGCAGGCTGCCGGGCGCGAAATAGGCCACGCGCGAGGCCTTGATGTCGGCTTCTGCAAGAGTTGGCGCTGGCGACACGGCGGTATAGATGTAGTCGGCCAGCGCGGCGATCTCCTCCTTGCTCAGGCGGTCGGCGAAACCCAGCATCTGGGTCGCGGCGCGGCCCGCGGCAATCGTCTTGATCGCCTCGGGCTTCCTCAGCCGCGCGAGGCTTTCCGGCAGCAGCGCCGGCCCGGTCAGGCCGAGCCGGCCGGCGCCGTGGCAGACCGCGCAATGCTGCTGGTAGAGCGCCGGGGCATCGGCGGCAGTGGCGCCCGTTGCGACCACGGCGGAAGCCAGCAGGCCGAGACTCGCGGCACATTTCAGGAGGCGGACTTTCCAGGGCGTCGCCGGTTCGGCGATCGCGGCGGCAGCGAAGGATGGCTTCATGTTGTGCATCGTCCCCTTGGATTTGCGAGTGAAACGCGGCCTGCAGCTTAGCGCACCGTCGGCTCGAATCGGCCGCGCGCGCCTGCAGCACGAGTCTGCAGCGGCATGCCGGTGCGCGTCCTTGATCGCGCTCAACAAACCGGCCGGACCCGCCGATGTGCGACGACATGCCGCGCGACAGATGGCCGCATGCGGCTTTCTGTCGCAGCGGCGGCGGTCCGCCGCACTTCACAATGCGCGCCATTGTTCGCCGAGGGCCGCAAGCCATGAACCGCCGTTTCGCCGCCGCAGTCGCCGTGCCTTACTGAAGCCGATGGGTATCCTGTTTCCGCGCCCGCCCGGGATCGACCGGGCCGAACGCCCGCTGTTCCCGCTTGCCGGCGCGGCGGCGGCCCATGCGGTGCTGCTGCTTCTGGTCGCGACGGTGGTGCCGACCGAAGCGCTGACGCAGACCCTCAAACCCATCGCGGTGCGCCTGGTCGAGATCCTGCCGGAACTGCCCAAGCCGCAAGCGGCCAGGCCCCCCAGGCCAGCGCGGCCGCGGCCCGCGCAGCCGCCGGCTGCGGCGCCGTTGCTGACATCCAATGCGCCCGGCGAGACGCCGGCGAGCTTTGTCGTGCCGGTGCAGGCGGCGCAAGCGGCGCCGGCGGGTCCCGTAGCCGCCGCGCTCGCGCCGGCGATCACCGCGGCGCGCTTCGATGCCGATTACCTGGACAACCCGCAGCCGATCTATCCGCATGCGTCGCGCCGGCTCGGCGAGCAGGGCCAGGTGCTGCTGCGCGTCTATGTCAGCGCCGCCGGGCTGGCCGAGAAAGTCGAACTCAAGCTCGGCAGCGGCTTCGCCCGCCTCGACCGGGCCGCCCAGGAAGCCGTCGGCCGCTGGCGCTTCGTCCCGGCGCGGCGCGGCGAGCAGACCATCGCTGCCTGGGTCCAGGTCCCCATCACCTTCCAACTGGAAAGCTGATCCATTATGCAAACTCAATTCGGTCTGACGCACTTCTGGCAGCAAGGCGACGCGGTCATCCATGCCACGGCCCTGATCCTGCTGCTGCTGTCCATCGCCAGCTGGGCGCTGATCGCCGGCCGCGTCGCACGCCAGTTGCGCATCGGCCTGGCCAGCGAGCGCGCGCCCGAGGCCTTCTGGCAGGCGCCGGCGCTGCCCGAGGCGCTGCAGGCGATCGCCGCGGCCGACCGCAGCGGCCTGTTTACCGGCATGGCGCGCGCCTGTGCGCGCAATCACCAGAGCTACGATTCGGCCACTTGCATCGGCGCCGGCGTCAGCCTCTCCGAATCGATCACGCGCGCCTTGCGCAATCACATGCTGGCGGCGCAGGCCAGCCTCGAAAGCGGGCTCACCTTCCTCGCCTCGGTGGGCTCCACCGCGCCCTTCATCGGCCTCTTCGGCACGGTCTGGGGCATCTACCACGCGCTGGTCGCGCTGTCCGGCTCCAGCAGCGTGGTACTGGACCGGGTCGCCGGTCCGGTCGGCGAAGCGCTGATCATGACCGCGGCGGGGCTTTTCGTGGCGATTCCGGCGGTGCTCGCCTACAACGCGCTGACCCGCGCCAACCGGCTGGTACTGGCGCAGCTCGACGGCTTCGCCCACGACTTGCACGCCTACTTCACCACCGGCGTCCGCCGCCCGGCCGCGACGGGTCCGCTTGCCGGCGCGGCGCCCGCCGCCCTGGTGCGGCAGGCCGCCTGAGCGCGCCATGGCATTCGGTTCCTTCAGCGAAGGCGGCGGCGTCCAGCCCATGGCGGAGATCAACACCACGCCGCTGGTGGACGTGATGCTGGTGCTCCTGGTGATTTTCATCATCACCATCCCGGTGCTGCACCAGGCCGTGCCGATCGACCTGCCGCAGGTCGCGGCGCAACGCATCGAAAACAAGCCGCTGCTGATCCAGCTCGCGCTCGATGCCGAGGGCCGCTACTACCTCGACGGCGCGCCGGCCGGGCGCAGCGCCCTGGAAGGCCATTTCGCCGCGACGGCCGGCCGCAATCCCGAACTGCACCTGCGCGCCGATCGCGCCACGCGCTACGACAAGGTGGCCGAGATCCTCGCCGCCGCGCAGAAGGCCGGCATCAGCCGCATCGCCTTCGTCACCGAACCGCCGCGCTAGGCCTGTCTGCCCGCCGCAGAAATCCATTCCACATCACAGGGAGTCCTTCACCATGGTCCGCAATTCTTCATCGCTCATCCAGCGGCGCAGCCGGCGGCGCGCGCGCCTTGCGGCGGCGGTGCTCGGCATCTGCGGCACGGGCGCGGCGCTGGCCGACGAGACGGAGGCCCGGCTCAAGGAGATGAAGGTCTCGGCCGAGTCGAACAAGCCGGTGCAGCTGCGCACCGAGCTCGGCCGGCTGACCGAATACACGCCGATCTCGGGCGCAGTGGTGAGCGCGGAGCAACTCGACCATCTGCAGCTTGGCAACAATCTGCTCGAACTCGGCAAGCGCGTGCCCGGCATCGCGATGATCCGCAACATGCGCTTTCCCGACGGCGGCAAGCTCTATACCGAGAACCGCATCGACGGCATGCGCGCCACGGCGACCAACACCTCGGTGCTCGACGAAATCGACACGGCCGACATCGAGCGCATCGAGGTCATCACCGGTCCGGCCTCGGCGCTTTACGGCAGCGGCGCCTTCGGCGGCACCATCAGCGTATTCACCCGCCAGCCGCCGCAGGATTTCAGGGCCCGGCTGTCGCAGGAGTTCGGCAGTTGGGGCCTGCAGCGTACCAAGGCCCATGCCGGAACGTCGTTGGCCGACGGACGGATCGGCTTCATCGTCACCGGCAGCACGCTGGACAACGACGGCTGGCGCAAGAACACCGCGCCGGGCGCCAACGACGCCGCGGCCGAGCACAAGGACGGCCTGAGCTTGCGCACCCTGCTGCGGCCGACCGATTCGACCCGGCTGACGCTGGGCTACAGCCGGCTGGATTACGACTACCGCTGGGCCGGGCCGATACCGCTGAATGCGGCCGAGGCGGCCAAGCTGAAGAATGTCGCGGTCAACGGCACCAACCTGCGCAGCGTCCATCTCGAGAACGACTGGCAGCAGGTGGTGCCAGGTTCCTACGGCCAATACATCGACCGCTACGCAACCACCTCGCTGCGCCTGCAGCAACTGGTCGGCGAACGCGGCGAACTGAGCCTGGCGCACACCCGGATCACCGACGACGGCATCAACAACGGCAACGGCGGTTCCGGCGGCGCCAACAACGTGATCTGCGACTGGACCGGCGCCGCGACGCCGGGCAAGGTGAGATGCCAGGACGTCAATTTCGGCGCGCCCAGCATCACCAACACGATCAAGAAATCGGCGATCGTGACCAAGACCACCCTGGCCATGTACCGGCAGGAGTTCGACCTGGCGCAGACCACCGCCTATGTCGGCGCCGAAGCGGTCGAGGTCGCAAGCGACTCGACCACCTACAACAACAGCTACAGCGCGCTGCAGGCCCAGGCCGGCATGTGGGCGCAGGGCAGCATGACCGCCAGCGGCCAGGGCTCGCTGACCAATACCAGGGAAACCACGCCCTTCGTCCATGTCGAGTTTTCGCCGCTCGACCGGCTGCGCCTGCATCTGGGCCAGCGCTTCGGCAAGATCGACTACGCGGTGGATGACCGCACGGCCGCCGACAAGGACGTGACGATGACGCGCCGGGGCGATGTGCTGCGCCTGGGCGCCACCTACGAGTTGAACCGCAGCCACCTGGTCTGGGCCAACCACGGCGAAACCTTCAATCCGCAATCCACATCGAGCCTGATCGACTCCTTCGCCGTACCCACGGTGAATAACGTGATCGGCCAGGCGCTGGCGCCCGAGCGCGGCGTGACCCGGGAAATCGGCCTGCGCGGACGCTTCGGCAATCTCGGCCTGCACTACGACCTGACCTACTACGATGCCCAGAGCGAGGGCTTCATCATCACCCGCAACTGCTCGGCCGCCGAGCAGACGCTCTACAACGGCGGCCTGGCCTGCACCATCAACGACGCGGCGGGCAAGGCCGCGGCCCGGGGCCTGGAATCGATGTTGAACTGGAACATCAATTCCTGGCTCGACCTGGGCGCCACCTACACCTGGCAGCGCGTCTGGTTCCCCGACTACAAGACCACCACCTTCGACTACAGCGGCAAGACCTACCAGGCGGCGCCGAAGCACAAGCTGAACCTGCGCCTCGGCCTCAAGCCGGCGCCGGGCTGGCTGGTGGAACTGGAGGCCGACCACATTTCCGACTACTACGTGGACAACACCAACGACAACGGCAGCTACCAGCGGCCGGACCTGCTCAGCCTGCGCGCCAGCTACCGCAGCAAGCAATGGTCGTTGTGGCTGCATGCGATCAACCTGACCGACCGGGAATATGCCACGCGGGTGCAACTGAGCACGGTCGGCGGCGTGCGCAACGTGCTCGCGGCGCAGGCCAGCCAGGGCAATGCCGGCAGCTACACGCCGCTGATCCTGCGCGCCGGCGTGTCCTATGCGTTCTGAGAACGGCGGCGGGCCCGCGCAGGGTCGGCGACCCAGTCATCTATCCACGGAGGAAACATGAATATCCTGATCCTGCTGTTGTCGCTGCCGGCCGCCGGCCTTGCGCTGCCGGCCCTGGCCCAGCACGAGCACGGCGCGGATGCCGCGGCGGCATCGGCCGCACGCCCCGCAGGTCGGCCCGGCGGGCGACCCGGCGGACGACCGGGCGGTCAAGCCGAGGGCCGCGAGTGGACCGCGCAGCCGCTGCTGCTCGGCAAGGGTGAGCGCGGCGACCGCGGCGGTGCCGTGCTCACGCTGCGCGGCCTGACGGCACCGAGCGTCACGGTGTACGCGGCCGAGGGGCCGGCCGAGCGGCGCAAGACCGAATACCCGGTCGGCGCGGCGGGGGCAAGGATCGCGGCGGTAACGCCGCAGATCGGCAACTACCACTGGGTCGTCGCCCGCGAGGAGAACGCCGACAGTGTGCGGGTCGCCTCGACCGCCTGGTATTTCGGCAATCCCGGCGATTCGCCGAAGGAGCTGCTAACACAGCCGAAACACGAACTCGAAATCGTGCCCGCGCCGCTGCCGCGCGAACACCGCAGCTACCGCGAAGCCGAGAAATGGCGCTTCCAGGTGCGCTTCAGGGGGCAGCCGCTGGCCGGACAAAGCCTCAGTCTCGAAACCGAATTCGGCAGCCGTTCCAGCAGCGTGACCGATGCCGCCGGCCACGCCACGCTGGTCTTCCCGCGCGACTTGAAGCCGGCCGCCGAGGGCGAAGGCAACGAGGCGCGCAACCGCGCGCGCTTCGTGCTGGCCACCGAGAAGGAGGCCGACGGCAAGCGTTACCTGACGGCATTCAACTACACCTACAGCCCGGACCCGGAGCGCAGCCGCAGCCTCGCCTGGGGCGCCGCCTTCGGCGTGCTCGGCATGGCGGCGGCGACGCCGCTGCTGCGGCGGCGGCAAGCCAGGGAAGGAGCAAACGGCCATGCTTGAAAAACTTTTCCCCACCCTGTCGCGCCTGCGCTTCGTGGTCCAGGCGCTGATGCTGTTCATCACCGTGTATGGCAGCGTCGTCGTCGGCCACTACGCCGCCGACAAGATATCCGCCGCCCTGCCGGCCCTGTCCTGCGCCTATGACCAGATGAACGGCAGCTATTGCGTGCTGGTGCCGACCCAGCACCAAGTGCATCACCGCATCGGCCAGGCCATGGTGCAGGCGCAGCAACTGACGGTGCAGATGGTGCTGCCGCTGCTGATGGTGTTCCTGACTTTCTTCGCCTTCTTCTTCGTCATCGGCAAGGCCTTCTGCGGCTGGGTCTGTCCGCTCGGCACGCTGCAGGACTGGATCGGCAGGATCGGACGGCGCTTCAACATCGGCCTGCGCCGCTTCGAGCAGGGCGACCTGGGCGCGGTGCAGCGGGTGCGGCCGTGGAAGTGGGTGCTGCTGCTCGGCCTGGTGTTCCTGCTGCCGCTGCTGACCGGGCTCGGCGTGACGCCGCATGCCCTGGGCAATCCGTATTGCGAGATCTGTCCGTCGCGCGTCGCGACCACGCTGCTCACCGGCAATACCGAAGAGCTGGCGCTGCGCATGGGCGACGGCTGGAAATTCGGCCTCGGCGCCGCCGCCAATACGCTGTTCGGCTTCATGCTGGTCGGCGGCCTGGCCCTGCGCCTGCCGTTCTGCCGCATCTGCCCGCTGCTGGCCTTCAACTCGGTATTCCAGCGCCTTTCGCCGATGCGCCTGGCCAAGCCGGCCATGCACGAGAGTTGCAGCAAGTGCGGCATCTGCACCGAGGCCTGTCCGATGGACATACCGGAAATCGCCCGGCAAAGCGGACGCAAGGCCTATAACGAAGACTGCACGCTGTGCGGCCGCTGCGTCGAATACTGCCCGCAGGACGGCATCATCAAGCTGAAATGGGGGCCGCTGGCGCTGTTCTCGTCGAGCCGCGAATATTACAAGGCGAAGGTGAAGCGCGAATTGCCGGACGGCACGGTGAAGCCGCTGAAATTCGTGCGCAACGCCGCCAGACCGGCAGCGGATGCCACCGATGCTTGAACAACTCGCCGTCGGCCAGGTGACGCTGGCCACCGTCTGGTTTCTCGGCGTATCGATGGGGCTCACCGCCTGCACCGTGACCTGCCTGCCGTTCATGGGCACCTGGGCGCTGGGACGCGCCAGCGGGCAGCGCGAGGCCCTGCTGCACACCGGCGTGTTCCTCGCCGGCCGCGTGTTCACCTATACCCTGCTGGCCGCGCTGGCCGGTGCCGTGGGTATCGGACTGGCCAGGGCGCTGGGCGGCACCTGGGGCAATGCGGTGATCGGCGGCGCCAGCATCCTGGCCGGGCTCTGGCTGCTGACCCGGCCGGCAGGAAAATCCTGCAACGCCGTAGCGCCAGCGCCAACTCTTGTCGCACCGGTGCGCCTGCACCGGCGTCAGGCCGACAGCCTGCCGCCGCTGTTCCTCGGCGCGGCGCTTTCGCTGACCCCCTGCATGCCGCTGTCCTCGCTGCTGGCGCTGGCGGCCAACGCCGGCAGCGCGGCCCAGGGCGCGGCCTACGGCCTGGCCTTCGGCCTCGGTGCGGCGATGACGCCGATTCTGGTGCTGGTGCCGCTGGCCGGACGCATGGGCCGCGAATTGCGCGCCGGCCGCGCCTGGCTGGCGCGCTGGCTGCTGTGGGGCGCCGCCGCCGTGCTGATCGTGCTGGGGCTGCGGCGGCTGCTGCTGGTGATCTGAGGGCCGCAGAGCTTGTGAAGAAATCGTAGCGAGCGGGTCGCAGCGGGGTGCGGCCGGAGCACAGCTACCGGAGCGTATGTGGTTATACGCGAGGATAGCGAGCACCGCCCAAGCCCCGATCCGGCACGCGCAGTAGATTTATTCGCAAGCTCTCAGAAAATGCCGATTTCCTCGTCGCTGAGATAGCAACCGGGGTCTTCCGACCACGGGTCGCCGGTCAGTTGCTGGGCGCGCACCCGGGTGTTGCCGCCGCAGATGTCGAAGTGCACGCAGGCGCCGCAGCGCCCGCTGACCTTGCGCGGCTGCGCCTTGAGCCCGGCCAGCAGCGGGTCGGAGGTATCCATCCAGATCTCGCCGAAGGAACGCTCGCGCACGTTGCCCAGAGTGTGATGCCACCACATCGTATCGGGATGCACATTGCCCAGGTTGTCGATGTTGGCGACATTGATGCCACTCGAATTGCCGCCCCACTGCGCGAGCTTCTTCCTGATGTGCTCGACCTTGTCGGGAAATTTCCGCTGCAGCCAGTAGAGCAGATAAACGCCATCGGCATCATTGTTGCCGGTGGTGAATTCCTTGACCAGGCCACGCTGCTGATAGTCCCAGCAAGTGTCGAACAGCAGGTCCATCGCATTGCGCGTCATTTGGTGCAGCGCATCGTCCTTGCGATTCTTGTTGCCGCGCCCGGCGTAATTGAGGTGCGAAAAATAGAAGCGGTCGATGCCCTCGTCCTCGACCAGCTTGAGCAGGCCGGGCAGATCCTGGAAGTTGTCCTGGGTCATGGTGTAGCGCACGCCGACCTTGAGCCCCGCGTCGCGGCAGAGGCGGATGCCGGCCAGCGACAGATCGAAGGCACCCTGCTTGCGGCGGAACTTGTCGTGCGTGGCGCCGAGGCCGTCGAGGCTGACGCCGACATAGTCGTAGCCGATCCCGCGGATGCGCTCGAACACGGTCTCGTCGATCAGCGTGCCGTTGCTGGACAGCGCGGTGAAGAAACCCATGGCTTTGGAGCGCGCCGAGATCTCGAAAATGTCCGGCCGCAGCAGCGGCTCGCCGCCCGAGAGGATCAGCGCCGGCACCTTGAAGGCCTTGAGCTGGTCCATGACGCGGAACACCTCCTGCGTGCTCAGCTCGCCGGCAAAATCCTTGTCGGCGGAAATCGAGTAGCAGTGCTTGCAGGTCAGGTTGCAGCGGCGGATCAGGTTCCAGATAACCACCGGCCCGGGAGGCTTGCGCACCGGCCCGAGCGGCGTCGGCGCGGCGATTTCCTGCATGAACTGGGAGATTCTGAACATGGTCTCATTCAAGCCCAAAGGGGGTGGCCGGCGCATTGACAGGCGTCAACTATCGACCGGGATTAATGTGCGCGATCAAGGAAGCATCAGGTCGCCCGGGTTATGATTTCCTGCATCGACAGGCGTGAGAGGCACAATGACCACCCTACTCAAAAACATCATCCGCAGTGTCCTGCTACTGGCCTGTGCGCTCGCGCCGGGTTCCATTCTTGCACAAGCCACACTGGGCATGAACGAGCAGCCGATCCACGACGCAGCGCGCATGGGCGATCGGCAGCAGGTCGAGGCCATCCTCAAGGCCACGCCCCAGGCGCGCGACGCGCGCACCGCGCTGGGCATCACGCCCCTGCACTATGCGGCGATGAACGAGGACAGCGGCCCGCTCAAGGCCCTGCTGGCCGCCGGCGCGGCGGTGAACGCACGCGACGGCGAAGGCCGCACGCCGCTGCACATGGCGGCGTTTTCGACGCGCACCGCGAACGGCAAATTGCTGCTGCAGGCAGGCGCCGACCCGGCCCTGAAGACCGATGCCGGGCGCGACGTGCTGAGCATGGCGCGCAAGGTGCGCGCCGACGAACTGGCCGGCGAGATCTCGCTGTGGATACTCAAGGGCTGCAAGCCCGGCAAGCCGTGCTGAAGACCATGCGCGGCGCCCTCCTGCTGGTTGCCGCCGCGGCCTGCGGCGCGCCCGCCGCCGCCGCGGAGCCGCTGCCGCCCGTGCTGGTCTATGCGCCCAGCCCCTGCCTGGCCTGCATCGACTGGGCCGACCACCTGCGCAAGAACGGCTTCGAGGTCAGCATGGAAGAAGTCCCCATTGCCAATATGCCGAAGCTCAAGCGCTGGCTCAACGTGCCGGCGGAAGTCGAATCGGTGCACACTGCACGGGTTGCCGGCTATTTCATCGAGGGCCACGTGCCGGCGGAAGACATCAAGCTGCTGCTCAAGGAAAAGCCTAGCGCGCGCGGCCTGGCCGTGCCCGGCCTGCCGCGCGGCGCACCGGGACGGGAGCTGTCCAATCCCTTCTGCGAAACGGCCTGCACCATCCTCGACAACGCCAGCCAGGACCGCGAAATCCGCCGCGAGGCCTACAACACGCTATTGGTCGGGCCGGACGGCAAGACCTCCACCTTCGCCCGACATTAGAAAAGCGAATCCGATGGTGGTGCGGGATTCACCTCGGCAGCAGCCGGCAACATGCGCCTGACCGTTCGGCACCCGATACCCGCTGCTCACAGGCTCGTTCCATGTTTTGCACCGCACTCACAAGCCCAGCAACTGGAAATCGGCTCCGGTGATGGCGCTGGCACTGGTGTGCAGCAGCACGACCAGATATTCCCCGCTGCTGGTGCCGACGACCGTGTTGCTCGCGGCGGTGTCGGTGCCGTTGCCTTGGCTGATGGTCAGGTCGGAAAAGTCGAGCCCGCCCGCCAGCGCGATGCGGTCGATGCCGTCCTCGAAGTCGTAGAGCATGTCGGCCGCGGCCAGACCGGCGCCGCCATCGCCGGCGGCAAAGACGAAGACATCGGGCCCGGCGCCGCCTACCAGCCGGTCCGCCCCCGTGCCGCCGTTCAGAACGTCCGCCCCGGCCCCGCCCAGCAAGGTGTCGTTGCCGCCCAGACCGTCCAGTTGGTTGTGGCCCCGGTTGCCGCGCAGCAAGTTATCGGCCTCATTGCCCGTACCGTCGATGCTCAGGTCGAAGCTGACGGTCTTCCTGCCGAAGAAGCCGCCGCTGCGCAGCGTGACGGAACCGGTGAGGTAGAGGTTCTCGACGTTGTCGGCGAGGGAGTGGCTGGCCTTGGCGCTGACACTGTCAATGCCGCTGTCGGCCAGTTCGCTGATCTGATCGAAGCGGTGGTCGACGACATACAGATCGTTGCCGCCGCCGCCTAGCATCTGGTCAGCACCGCGACCGCCGTCGAGTCGGTCGTTGCCGTCGCCACCGATGAGATTGTCGTTACCGGCCAGACCGAGCAGCGTGTCGGCGTAGGCGGTGCCGAGCAGGTTGTCGCTATCAAGCGTACCGGACTGGTAGCCCGCCACCTTGGCGGTCGCCAGCGAAGCGACCGACTCCGTAGTGCCATAGCCGTCAATGTAGTTGGCAACGACCCGGATCTCCTGGCCGACCAGGGCGGGTGTGAGCGTCAGCGTCGGCCCGGTGTCGGCGTTGTTCCAGAGGATGCCATCGAGGCTGGACTGCCACTGGTAGCCGATGACGCCCAGACCGTCGGTATCGGCCAGGGTATCCGTTGCAGTCAGGATATGCCCCTGCGTCGCCGTGCCGCCAACGCCAACTATTCCGGTGGGGACATTGTTGGCCGCAACAATGTTTACGAGAGTGCTGCCGCTTGCCACCAGCGCCCCGCCGCTGCCCTGGCCACCCGTATTGCCGTCGCTGAAGGTCCAGTCGATCTGCACCGAGGCCGGCGGCGTATTGCCGGTGTTGGCGTAGGCGATCGAACTTAGCGCTTCATTCACGCGTGCCTGGGTCGCGCTGGTATCAAACGCAAGGATGAGCGTCCCATCGGCATTGGCGCCCACGGTACCGATCGTCGTACCCGACAGGGTCAGGGCTCCGCCCGGTGTCAGTATGCCGAGATTGCCGCTGGCGGAGAACACATCGTGGGCATCGGCGCCGCCGTGGCGGGTGAGTGTCAGCGAGGCACCAGCATAGTTTCCCGTGGCATCAAGTTCGAGGTCGGAGACTCTGGCCGTGCGGTCGAGAATTACGGGCGCACCCTGCTCCCGGAAAGTCGGAATGCCGAAGCTCGAATCCACTGTACCGTCACTGTTGTACCGCGCCAGGGCGAATCCGTCGCCACCGGTGACGAGAATCTTGCCGTCGGGCTGAACCTCTGCAACGCCACCGGCATTTGCGACGAGAATGCCGCCGCTTCCGAAACCCGTATCCAACGTGCCGTCGGCGTTGTAGCGCACCAGTAGGGCAGGATTCTGTCCTGCCGGAATCGTTACGCCGGGGGCAATTTCCGTCGTCGGTTCAGAAGCCAAAGGGAAGGAGAAAACAGCGAGGATGGAGCTGTAGCCGGACACCAGGATCTTGCCGTCATCCTGCGCAACAATGCCCTTGACATCAAGTGAAAATATCGACTGCAGCGCTGTGGTGACTATGCCGTCTCCACTGAAATCGGCATCCAGGCTGCCATCGATGTTGTAGCGCGCGAGCGCGAGTTGATGATCCGATTGGCCAGCCAGCAATATCTTCCCATTGGCTTGAACGGCAAGGGCAGATGCGTAGTCGTAACCGGTGGCGCCAATATCGGTCGTCAGCTTGCCATCGCCACTGAAGCCGGTATCCAGCGATCCATCCGCATTGAAGCGTGCCATAGCAAAGGTGGCGTCATCAAGGACACCCGCGGTGCCGGCAATGAGAATCTTGCCATCGCCAAGAATAGCAATATCCTTTTCTTTGAGATACGTGCCACCCATGAAACCGGCGGTGGCAATGCCATCCCCATTGAAGCTGGTATCCAGCGTACCGTCCGGGTTGTAACGGACCAGGGCAAAATCGTTCCCGATCGCCATGAAACCGGCGCTGCTGTTTCCAGCGGCCAGGATCTTGCCGTCGTCCTGGACGGCAATGCTGTAGGCCGAGTCCCCCCTCCACGAGCCCAAGTCAGTGGTGAGTTTGCCATCGCCGCTGAAACTCGTATCCAGGCTGCCATCGACGTTATAGCGGACCACGACAACATCCGAGTCGTCGCCATTCGCTTCCTTTCCGTAACCTGCCACCACAATCTTGCCGTCTTGTTGGATGGCGACATCTCTTGCCCAGTCAACTCCGGAGCGGATATCCGTTGTCACCTTGCCGTCAACACCGAAACTTGTATCGAGCGATCCATCGACATCGAAGCGCGCCACGACAAAATCGGCATGGTCGGTCTGGTAGCCGTCAGTCTTGCCGCCGACCAACACGATCTTGCCGTCCGACTGAATGCCGATGCTGCGTGCGCCCGCATAGTCTGGCCCGGAGTAGGTGCTGGCCTTGGTTGCGCCAAGGCGAAGGGAGGGTGCATCGTTGGTCGGAGTAACGGTGACCTGCAGGTCATGCGTGCCGCTCGAAAACGCCGTAGTCGCGCCGTTGATCCAAGTATTGGCGAACTGCGGCAGCTCGTGGGTCGAGGCAATTCCGGAGGTCTGATCCCAGGCACGCAGCGTGAGGCTGGCAGTGCCCGCACTATTAGGCAATGGCTGGAAGCGGATCTCGCTGTTCGCATCGAGAAGCACCGCTTCTGAAGACGAAGTATTAAACAGAAGGTTCCAGGCACTGCCGTCGGTAGAATACGTCCACACGCCTAGGGATGAAGTCGCGGCGCCAACGACGGCGATACCCTGCAAATCCCCGGAATCGGCGTCGGCAAAATCGGTACCGGCCAACAAGGTCGAGATGCGAATAGCTGCAGGTAAGGAATCCTCGGCGATATCCGCCAGCGTTGTTGTGCCCGAGATCGTGGGCGCCGCGTTGAGTCCCGTCTCGTGTGGCCCCAGTGTCGCGACATGTCCCGCCAGTTGGATCAAGCTGCCATCGAAGTCGACGCCGCTGCCGCTGCCCTTGATGTAGAGATAGCCATTGTTGCCATCGTCGAAAAACACCGTGGTATTGCTTATGGAGGCGTCGGCCTGTATTCCTGCGAGCGTCGTCGCGACATCCGTCTGGTAGGCATAGGCGAGTGGCTGCCGGGTGATTCCGTGCATGCCGACGAAGTCGAGCGTGTCCCCGCCGGCGAAATCGGTGATGACGTCCATCGCCGCCGCTGTCGAATCGGTCTTGGCGGTGTAGCGGAAGATGTCGCTGCCGGCCCCGCCGCTCAGGGTGTCGCTGCCGGCAGCGCCGTCGAGAATGTCGTCGCCCGCGAGGCCAACGATGGCCTCGTTGGAGTTGCCACCGGTCAGCACGTTATGCCAGTCACTGCCCTGAATCGTGGTGAGAGCGACAGCAATGCCAAATGTCCCGCTCGCCGTGTGACCGCTCTGATCCGCGACACTAATCTGGACTTCGATGGAACCCAAATCCGCCAGCATTGGCGTACCGCTGAAAGTGCGCGTGCCGGGGTCAAAGACAAGCCAGGGCGGCAGGGCGGCGCCGTTCGCGAGGGACGCGCTGTAACTGAGGCTGTCGCCGGCATCGCCATCGACAAAGGTATCGGCGGGCAGCGCAAGACTGAAGGCCAGCCCTTCGATCACCGCTTGGTCGGCAATAAGGCGGCCAAGCGCAGGCGAGTATGCCGCTGCCGAAACTGCCACCACACTGCTGCCGGACGTACCGAGAGCTTGACCCAGGCCCTGGTCACCGGTATTGCCATCGTTGAGAGTCCACTCGATTCGTACCCCCGCCGGAGGGGCTGCATTTGTATTCTGGTAAGTGATGTGTTCGAGCGTTTCCTGCAACAACGCATGCGTCGCGACGGTTTCGCTGCTATCGAGGGATATGACAAGCGTGCCGGCGGATTGGCCGAAGCTGGCGAAGGCCTGTCCTGCGCTCAGTAAGTAGTTTCCCGTGATAGAAATCGAACTTCCGGAAAAATCGAAGCTGAACACGTCGTCGGCATTGGCGCCGCCAAAGCGGGCCAGCGTTACCGACGCACCGGCGTAATCGCCCGCGCCAGCGTTCAAGACATCCAGTTCGGCATCACTGAAAGCCAGACTGGTGTCGAGCAGGATGGGTGCGCCGCCGGCGTGGAACAGTCTGGCTGCATCGGTCGTTGGTGCGGACTCGAAAGTTGTGTCGAGACTGCCGTCGCCGTTGTAGCGGATGACGGCGAAGTCGGAGTCCGAGTAAGGGCTGCCGGCCTTGTAACTTTGCCCCGCCACCACGATCTTGCCGTCCGCTTGCACGGCAACGCTGTAGCCATAGTTGTTGACGGCATTGACATCCGTGGTGACCAGGCCGTCACCACTGAAACTGGTGTCGAGACTGCCGTCGCTGTTGTAACGCACCAGTGCCACGTCATAATCGTGGCCGTTCCAGCTGTAGCCTGCCACCACGACCTTGCCGTCTGCCTGCAAGGCCATGCTCTCGGCCGAATCATAGGCGCTGCCAATGGCGGTGGTCACGATTCCATCGCCGCCGAAGCCGGCATCGAGGCTGCCGTCGGCGTTGTAGCGGACCACGGCAAAATCGCCGTTGCTGCCGTTGTTGCTGCTTCCCGCGACGAGAATCTTGCCATCGGCCTGAAGCGCCAGGCATTGTCCCTCGTCATTGCCGGTACCGATGGCGGTAGTCAGCCGGCCATCGCCGCTAAAGCTCGTATCGAGGCTGCCGTTGCCGTTGTAGCGGGCCACGGCGAAGTCGCCATTGCTGCTGCCGGCGACCACGATCCTGCCATCCGCCTCCACTGCGACCGCCGTGCCGTAGTCGTTGCTGGTATAGCCGATATCCGTGGTGACTCCACCGTCCGCATCGAAACCAGTATCGAGGCTGCCGTCGGCGTTGTAACGCAACAGGGCGAAATTGCTGTGGGTGCTGCCGCTGTACCCGGCGACCAGTATCTTGCCATCGGCTTGCACGGCAAGGCTCCGTCCCACGGTGTCGTTGCTGCCGAACGTGGTGGTGAGCTTTCCGTCCCCGCTGAAGGTGGTGTCCAGGCTGCCATCCGCGTTGTAGCGAGCCAGCGCCGAACTCCAGTCGGCACTGCTGCCGCCCACACTATTGAGAACAATACCCGTCGCACCGATGTAAGTCTTTCCCGCGACCAGAATCTTGCCATCTGCCTGCGTAGTGACACTGTAGACGTAGTCGTTGCTCGAACCGATCGCGTTGGTGAGCTTACCGTCGCCGCTGAAGCTGGTGTCGAGGCTGCCGTCCGGGTTGTAGCGCACCAGGGCGAAGTCGGAATTGCTGCCGTTGTAGCTGTAGCCCGCCGCTAGAAGTTTGCCGTCGGCTTGCAGGGTGACGGCGCGCGCTTCGTCGCGGCCGGTTCCAACCGGCGTCGTGACGATACCCGGCGGCAGCGTGCTGAATTCGGGGGCGGTGTTGGAATGGCTGATCGCCGTAATGCTTACCGTAGTGCTGCCGGTGACGCTGCGGGGCATGTCCATAAGGGAAGGGAATGGCTCACCGGCAATGACGTGGCTGTCGGTAAGGGTCCAGTCGATCTGCACCGACGCCGGGGGCGCAAAGCTCATGTTGCGGTAGCCGATGTGTTCCAGCACATTGTCCACCAGTGCATTGGTCGCCACCGTCCCGCTGCTGGTGAAGACGATGCTCAGCGATCCATTGTTCTGGCTCCAGGTGGCGAAGGCCAAGCCGCCGGCGAGCAGGCTGTCGCCGGCGACGGTAAATGCAGCACCGGTCGCAGCGAAGTCAAAGACGTCATCGCTTCTAGCGCCGCCGTGACGCGCTAGTGTCACTACGGCGCCGGCGTAGTCGCCGGCACCCCCGTTGCGGGCATCGAGTTCGGCGTCGGCGATCGTCACGCTGCTGTCCAGCACCACGGCCGCACCGGATGTAGCGAAGGCCACCGTGCCGCCCAGCGAATAGGCTGCGCCGAAACTGGTATCGACGCTGCCGTCGGCATTGAAGCGAGCCAGACCGAAATCGGCAAAGAGCCCGATATCGCTGGTGCCGGCCACCAGTATCTTGCCGTCATCGAGCACACGGACGGTGAACGCATCATCGCTGGCGCGGGTTCTGCGAACATTGACAGTGGCTACGCCATCCGCGCCGAACGTGCTATCGATACTGCCGTCGGCGTTGTAGCGTGCCAGCGCGAAATCGGTGTTGAAGTAGATGTCGTCGGGGTTGGTCGGCACCCAGGTGCTTCCCGCCACGAGAATCTTGCCGTCGGGCTGGATCGCAATGCCGTGGCCAATATCATCGCGCTGGCCAACGGCGGTAGTGACTTTGCCATCGGTGCCAAACCCGGTATCGAGGCTACCGTCGGCGTTGTAGCGTGTCAGGGCGAAGTCGTTATTGCTGCCGTTGTAGCCGAAACCGGCGATCAATACCTTGCCATCGGACAGCACCGCCACGCTTTCGCCGGTGTCGTTGCTGCCGCGGTTTGCGGACGTAAGGATTCCATCGCCATCGAAGCTGGTGTCTGGCGATCCATCGGGGTTGTAGCGCAGAAAGGCGGTGTCATAGGCGTTGCCGTTCTGGGCGCTGCCAGTGACAAGTATCTTGCCGTCCGCCAGGATCGTAACTGCGGAGGCCATGTCATAGCCGCTGCCGATTGCCCTGGTGAGCTTGCCGTCGCCGCTGAAGGTCGAATCGAGGCTGCCATCAACGTTGTAGCGAACCACCGCGAAATCGTTATTGCTGCCGTTGTAGCTGTAACCCGCCACCAGAATCTTGCCGTCGGCCTGTATCGCAACGCTCTGACCCGAATCATCGCCGGTCCCTATGCCCGTGGTGACTTTGCCGTCGCCGCTGAAGCTGGTGTCCAATGATCCGTCGGCGTTGTAGCGTGCGACAGCAATGTCATAGTTGCTGCCGTTGTCGCTACGACCAACGACGACAAACTTGCCGTCCGCCTGCACGGCCAGACTGTAGCCGGCATCTCCTTTGGCGCCGAAATCGGTGGTGAGCTTGCCGTATCCCGCGGTGAATGTCGGTGCTGTATTGGCCATCTAATTTCCCATGGTTTCCGCTTTGGCACACTCTTTCCAGCTGCTCCTCGTGTATCACCAAAGGCATAGCAACTAACTGAAATAAAGACGTTTTTTATTTCATGATACCTGCTTTCAGGTAAAACCATTACTCGTAATAAGGAAATACGCCAGGGGATCGTCACCACAGGCCGCAAGCCCGGCCTGCGCTATCTTCGGCAACGCCAGCCAGGACCGCAAAATTCGCCGCGAGGCCTATACCACGAAGGGCGGAGTTCAGTCCGCCACGGTGGAACGGCCGACTGAACTCCGCCCCACATGCCCCTGCTTCGACTAGAACGGCTGCGGCGCCAGCATTTCCCCGTAAAGCGCCTGCGCCCACTGCGCGTCCTCGCCGCGCGGCTGGGGGTCTTCGTGCTGGCGCACGGCTTGGGTGATCAGACCATCGCCGCGCCGGCGGTAGCTGGCGTCGATGCGCAGCATTTCCATCGGTTCGGCGTCGGTATGCACATGGCAAATACTCTCGGGCAATAGCTGCGGCGGTGCCTTGCCCTGGGCGCGCGCGGCGATTTCGGCGGCGGCGATGCGGCCGAGATGACAGGCCATGTGTGCGCTCTTCGGATAGTGGCCGAACAGCGGCGAGACTTTGCCCAGCAGGTCGCCGACCAGGAATACGCGCTCGTCGCCGATCGCGTGCAGATGCAGCGGATCGA
The DNA here is from genome assembly GCA_023700805.1 of Sulfuritalea sp. Lineage (GTDB taxonomy): Bacteria > Pseudomonadota > Gammaproteobacteria > Burkholderiales > Rhodocyclaceae > Sulfuritalea. The sequence continues at coordinate 12,887 of JAMPYF010000004.1, read as the reverse complement.
ACTCGGCCCAGCCGCCGGGCTGGCCCGCCGCATCGCGCTCCACCAGCCCGGCCTGCCCGACCAGGCCGGCTGCCTGCTGCGGCGGTATCAGGATCGCATCGTCGAAGTTGATCTCGTCGAATTCGGTGCTCAGGGTCTTCCGGAAGGGATCGACGGACTTCACCGGCGCATGCGTCAGATGCACGATCTGATCCTTGTAGCGTTCGGCGAACACGCGGTTGAAGCGCTGCATGCCGCCGCCGGGATCGACCAGGATCAGGCGGCCCCGGATGCGCCGCGTCTTGAGCAGCCAGGCGATCATCACGGCCCGCTCGTAAGGCGCCGGCGGGCAGCGCGCCGCTGGCGGCGGAATGGTCATCAGCAGGTCGCCGCTCTTGAATTCGGCCAGCTTGCGCTTCACGGCATCGAGTTCGTCGGCCATGAAGCCGGCGGGGAAAAGCTTTCGCGCCGCGTCGGCGGCGCCCACCTCGTCGCCGAACCAGGCGCCGTAATCGTGGCGTATGCCCGCCGCGAGTATCAGCCAGTCGTAGCCCAGCGTTCCCTGCGCGGTTTGGACGCGGCGCTGTTCGCGGTCGATCGCCGTGACTTCGGCGCGGATCAGACGATAGCCATGGGCTTCCGCGACCCGGCCGTAGTCCTGTTGCATCAGCGCATCGGGCGTTCTGTCGACCAGCCATTTGTTGCTCAGCGGCAGCGAGCGGAAGCTCGCCTGCCGCTCGATCAGCACGACATCCAGCTCCGGCGCCAGCTGGCGCAGGCGGCGCGCGGCCGTGAGCCCGCCCCAGCCGCCGCCGACGATCAGCACGCGGCGGGTGCCGGCGGGCGGCAGGAGTTCGGGCAGGGATCTGCCGAGCACAAGCGGCGCCAGCAGCGCACCGCCGAGACCGAGACTCGCGGCGAGAAAATGGCGCCGGCCGGCAGTGCCCAAACTGGACAAGGTCGCCCGCGCTCAGGGAATGCCGGCGGCCGTCATGGCCGCGCCGATCCGGGCGGCGATTTCCGCGGCCGGCATGGCATAGGCGAACTTGGTCAGGAACTGTCCGCGGCCGTCGAGCAGGTACATGCCGGCGGTATGGTTCATGGTGTATTGGCCGGGTGCCGCGCCCGGCTCGCGCACCTGTTCGTACTGCACGCGAAAGCTGTCCGCCGCCCGCCGCACCAGCTCGGCCGAGCCGCTCAGGCCGAGGATGCGGGAATCGAAGGCAGCCGTATATTCGCGCAGCACCGCGGGCGTGTCGCGTTCCGGGTCGACGGTGATGAAGATCGCCTGCAGGCGCGCGGCCCGTTCGCCGAGCAATGCCAGGACGTGCCGGAACTCCAGCAGCGTGGTCGGGCAGACGTCCGGACAGGAGACGAAGCCGAAAGTCACCAACTGGAAACGCCCGCGAAAATCCTCCTGGCTCACCGCCCGGCCCTGCGGGCTCATCAGCAGGTAGCGCGGCGCGATGCCGGCCGGCACTTCCGCCCCGAGCAGATGCGCGGATGGCGGCGCGGACTGCGCCGCCGCCAGCGGGCCGCGGCACAGCGCCGCAAGAAGAACCGCAGCCGCGGACAGGCGGACCATGCTACTTCGACGCCGCGCCGCCGACGGGAAGTGTCGCGGCCAGTTGCAGCGCCAGCCGATTGAGTTGGTCGATGACGCTCAGGGGCTCCGGGCAGGGGTCCGCCGCGCGCGTCTGCGCCAGGTAGGCGGCCTGGGTGGCTTCCTCGTAGGCGTCGCCGAAGCGCTGGGTCTTCGGCGCATGGGCCAGCATCAGCGACTTGGCCCGCGCGGCGGCCGGCATCTGGGCACAGGCCAGCGCCTGGCCGTTCAGCTTGCCGAGCGCCTTGATCGCCAGCAGGCCGGCCTCGGCGTCGGCGGCAAGAGTTGGCGCTGACAGCACGGCGATGAGCAGCAGCAGAGTGGTTCGCGATGGTTTCATGAGGTCTTCCTTGGTTTGCGATATGGATTGCAGGCTCAACGCATGCGTGGCGCGGGATCGCGCAGCACGAGATGCGGCGAGGAGAACGGCGCCAGACGCTCGAGGAAATCCAGGATTTCGAGCGCCGGGGAGTTGCGGAAAAAAGTCGTCATCGGGGTTTCCATCCAGATTCGATCGGCATACAGCCGCAGCTCGTGCGGCGTGTCGCCGACGCCGTCGCGGTTGCGGTCGAAGCCCCGGTATTCATCCCAGAAATTGCCGCGCCAGACGTTGGCGCTGCCGGCGCCCGGCGCGCTGATCGCCACCGTGTTCAGGTTGTTTTCGAAGCGGTTGTCGTGAATGCGGTGGCCGCCCTCCTCGCCGTAGAAGAACATGCCGACGACGTTGTGGGCAAAGCGGTTGTGGCGCACCGTCAGCGCCCCGAGCGACTGCGGCGGTGCGTCGATCCGCAGCCCGACCGAGCAGTGCAGGACTTCGTTGTGCTCGACCAGGGCATCGTCGCTTTCCTTGAACACGATGCCGCCACCGCCGTCGGTCAGGGCATGCGCGACATGGTTGCCGCGCAGCACCAGGCCCGGCGAATACAGCACCACGATGCCGGTGCCGGTGGCGGTCAGGCGGTTGTTCTCGACCAGCAGCCGCGGCGAAAAAATGATGTGCATGCCGTAGCGGCCGTGGCTGAATTCGTTGCCGACGATGCGGTTGTCCGCCGAGTTGGCGAAGGTCAGGTCGCGCGCGCGCGTGAAATGGTTGCCCTCGATCAGGTTGTGCTGGCTGTACCAGACGCGCAGGCCATCGCCGCGCATGGCCGGCGCGAGATCCTTGCCGGTGATGCGGTTGCCGGCGATGCGCGAGCGGCGCACCTGCTTGAGGTGGATGCCGAACAGCACGTCGTCGAGCTGGTTGTCCTCGACGCGATGGTCGTCGCCCTCCAGCAGGATGCCGGCATCGACGTGGTCGTGCAGTTCGCCGCTGCCGGTCAGGCGCAGGCCGCGCAGCGTGACGCCGTTGCCGGCGACCGAGAGCACCGTGCCGCGGCCGTTGCCGACGATGACGGCCTGCCGCCCGCCATCCAGGGTCAACGGCCGGCTGATATGCACCGGGCCGGCGTAGGCACCCGGCGCCAGGCGCAGCGTGGCGCCGGCCGGCGCGGCATCGATCAGCGGCTGCAGCGGCAGCGGCGCCGCGGCGAGAGCCGGCAGCGCCAGACAGGCCAGCAGGCACAGTCCGGCGCGGCGCAGGCGAGCTTCGGGCTTCAGGCCGGACGCCGTGTACCCGTTCAGGCCGCACGACTCCATGGCAGGCTCAGCACGATGGCCAGCAACAGGCCGTGAGCGCTCGCGGCAAGAATGGTCAGCTTGAGCGCGGGCGTGAGTTCCGCCGGCCGCGCCGCACAGGACCAGAGCCGGCGCGCCGCGGCGATGCTGGCGGCAGCGGGCAGCAGCGCGAGCAGCGCCGGCAGCGGCAGATGACCCAGCAGCACCATCAGCAAGGGCCAGCCGTAGGCCAGCACGGCAATCAGCACATAGCCCCAGCGCGCCCGCGCCACGCCCAGACGCACCACCAGGGTGTTCTTGCCCGCGCCGGCATCGGCCTTCACGTCCGGGAACTGGTTGATGTAGAGCACGTTGGCCACCAGCAGAGCGAAGCCCAGGCCGCTGGCGACGGGAGCGAAGGCGAATCCATGGCGCTGCACGAAGTCGCTGCCGACCACCACCAGCAGCCAGCCGGCGGTGATCGCGAATTCGCCCAGGCCCCGGCTCTGCAGCTTCAGCGGCGGCGCCGAATAGGCCCAGCCGACGACGAGGCCGGCCAGGCCGATCAGCATCAGCCCCGAGGCGCTGACCGCGGTCAGCCAGAGGCCGGCCGGCACCACCACCGCCAGCAGCGCATAGCCGAGTATGCCGGTGGCACGCAGCGAGAGCACGCCGTTCTGGATGAAACGGCTGCCGCCGGTGAAGGGAAACTGGCGCTCGGTGTTGGCGCCGTCGCAGCCCGACAGCGCGTCGTAGTAGTCGTTGATGACGTTGGCCCCGGCGTGCGCCATCAGGGCGAAGAACAGCGTCACGGTGGCCAGCGCCGGACCGACGGCGATGCCGGACCAGGCGGCGGTGGCAAAGCCCAGCAGGCAGCCGACGAAGGTGACGGAAAGAAAGGCCGGCCGCGTCGCCGCAAAATAGCGCAGGAAGGGGTTGGGCAGGGCATCCAGGGTCGGTTCCAGCGGCTTCGGCATGTCTCGCTTCCTTCGGTCTAGCTGTTGGTCATTGGAGCGCCGCGGCGGCGGCGGCTTCCAGTTCGGCTCCGTTCATCGCGCCAAGCTTGCTGCCCACGATCTCGCCGCGACGGTTGAGGACGACAGTGTAGGGCAGGCCGGCCTTGGCGTTGCCAAGCGCCTGCAACAAGGCGACGCCCTTGTCGCGGGTCAGCAGCACGGTGTAATTGATGTCGTAGGCCCTGGCGAAATCGCGCACCGGCGGCGCATCGCTTTCGAGACTGATGCCGATGACCTCGACGCCGCGCGCCTGATGGCGCGTCTGGATCTGGACCAGTTCGGGAATCTCGACCCGACAGGGCGGGCACCAGCGCGCCCAGAAATTCACGATCAGCGGCTTGCCGCGGTAGGCGGCAAAGACCACCGCCTTGTTGTCGAGGTCGAACAGCGTGGCGGCGAACAGCGGCGCGCTCGACAGCTTGCCGCCGGCCAGGGCGGACAGGCTGCCGCAGGCCAGCAGCAAGACTGCCAGCAGCCACTTCATGGCAGGTCGCCGCGACGGAACAGTTGATAACCCAAGCTCGCCGCGGCAATGCCGACCAGGGTCGGATAGGCCAGGGCGAACACCTTGTAGCCGGTGACGCCGAACAGGTCGAGGATGACGTAGGCCGATGGACCGAGCACGATCAGTTGCGGATCGAACAGCGCCAAAGCCGCCGTGCGGAACACCTGCAGCGGATTGGCCAGCGCGACCGTGACCGCGACTTCCGGCGACACCTTGCCCTGGATCATCACGCCGAGCAGGATCAGGTCGAGGAACAGCAGCAGCGTCAGCCAGACCACGAAGGCCGCGCCCTGCGCCATGTCGGTGCTGCGCGCCAGCGCCGAGATCAGCATGCCGATACCGAGGAAGCAGGCCGCCATCACCGCCAGGAGCGCCGTGTAGTAGCCGAACATGCCCCACGGCACCTCGATCCCGCGCAGCAGCGCGATCAGCACCGCCAGCACCATGGCGCCGAACACGGGCAGGAAGATCACGATGTAGCGGCCGAGAATCTTGCCCCAGAACCAGGCCGCCAGCGACACCGGCAGCGACAGCAGGTATTCATAGACGCCGGCCTCGCGGTCGCCCGCCACCGAGCGCACCGTGGTGATGAGGACGAAGATCGGCAGGATCGCCATGGTCAGTTGGATATAGGTGACCAGCAGGCGCGACAGGCCGATGAAGCCGAGCACGCGCGATTCGGTCAGGCCGAAGAGGAACAGCAGCGCGACGATGCCGCCGAAGACCAGGGTGTAGACCTGGAACCAGCGCGCGCGCAGGGATTCGACGATGTCGAGCTTGGCGGTGAGCCATAACTGTTTCATGTGTGCTTTCTACTTGCCTTTGGCCAGCACGTGCTGGCGCATTTCCTCGAATCCGAGATCGCCGGCCTGGGCATAGACTTTGGCGCCCAGGTTGTAACCCATCGGCGACATCTTGCCGCCGCTGTAGTAAGCCTTGCGCGCCTCCAGCCACTTGTCGCCAGCGCCGGCGTCGGCGACCCAGAAGCGCGTGGCCGGGTCCGCCAGCCAGGGGTAGTCCTTCTGCCTGTCGCGCATCCAGAACACGGCGCAGCCGATGTCGTCGAACTTGAACACCGTGTTCTTCTCGCCGCCGCGCAGCTCGGCGGCAAAGCGGCGGTCGGATATGACCATGCTGCAGCGCGTGCAGGTATCGCGGTCCCATTTGATTTCGGCCATGCCTTCGGGCCAGGCGCCGGAACTGCCGCAGGCCGACAGGGCGGCCGCGATGGGCGTCAGCGCAAAGCCATGGACGGCGGCGACAAGGAAGCGGCGGCGGTCCATCAGATCACCGTGGCGTCAGCGCCAACTTTGTACCGCGCCGCGCCGCCGGCAGCGACGGCATTGCCTGCCGCAGCGGGCGGCGCCTCGTGCAGCGAATAATCGCTGATCAGCGCCACGTAGCGCGAGGTCATGCCCATGAAGCGCAGGCGGTCGGGGCCCGGCACCACGCCCTCCCATTCCAGCCCGTCGCCCAAGTCGCGGAAATTCCAGGCCTGCATCGCCTTGGCGAATGCGGCCTCGCGGCGCTTGAGCGAAATGCGGCAGCCGAACTGGCCGGACAGCGAGACGTCGTCGGCGACGCGGTCATCGAGCACGACCTTGCCCATGTCCATTTCGACCACCCGATTCACCAGCGCCGAAACCTCGTTCAGGCGATGGCTGGAAATCAGCATGGTGACGTCCTCCTGGCGTTCGGCGAGGAGTTCGAAGAAGATCTTGCGCGCCTCGGGGTCGAGGTTGGCCGCCGGTTCGTCCATCACCAGCACCTTCGCATCGCGCCCCAGCGCGATCGCGATCAGCAGCTTCTGCTTCATGCCGCCGGAAAGCTTGACGAAGGGCCGCGTCAGGATAGGCGCCAGGTCGAGCCCCAGGCGCTGCGCCAGCTGGTGAATGCGCGCCGGGTCGGTGGCGCACAGCGCGGCGGAAAAATCGATCAACTGCGCCACGGGCATTTTCAGCGGCGGCGGCAGTTGCGGCACGAAGCCGATCGAGCCCAGCACCGCCGTGCGCTCCTGGCGCGGATCGCGGCCATCGATGCGGACGCGCCCGTCGAAGGTGTATTCGCCGAGCAGGCAGCGGATCAGCGTGGTCTTGCCGGCGCCGTTGGAGCCGATCAGCGCGACGCGCTCGGACAGGCCTATGTCGAGGCTGATGTCGTCGAGCACGTGCGACTTGCGAAAGCTTTTGGTGACGTGCGAAAAACTGATCATGATTTGGAAGGGCGCAAAGTCGGGTTCACAGCAGCTTGGAAAGGCCTTTGACGTCGAATGTCAGCGAACCCGTCGGGCAGGTGTCGACGCAGAGTCCGCAGCGCGTGCAGTCGGGACCGATCGGAACTTCGGTATCCACCGCGCGGCCCTTGATCACCGTGTCGAGCACGTGGGGCACCAGGCAGACCTTGCGGCAGTCGCCTTCGTGGAAGCAGCTGTCTAGCCGGTACTTGACGCGCACCGGCGAGAGGATGCCCACCACGCCATAGGTGAGTCCGATCGGACAGGCGTAGCGGCACCAGGCGCGACGCGAAAAGAACACCTCGAACACCAGCAGCGCCAGCACCCAGAGCAGGGCCAGGCCCGGGCCGTAGATCAGCGCCCGCGACAGGATGCCGGTCGGCGAAATCGATTCGAACATCGTGTAGCCGGTGGCCAGCGCGAGCATGGCGAAGACGATCCAGGACAGGGTGCGCAGGCGGCGGTCGATGTTCTGGTCGGTCACCAGCTTCTTCTGTACCAGGTACAGATGAATCTTCTCCGCCCACTCCGCGACCAGGTGGTAGGGGCAGACCCAGGAACAGAAACTGCGCCCGCCGAGAATCAGCCAGAGCACGAAGACCGTGGCCGTGCCGATCACCAGGTTCACGATGATGTGCTTGTGCGCCAGCATCACCTGCAGCGCCGAATTGAGATCGATCAGATGGAAGCCGACGAAGCGCGAGGCGGTCAGCGCGCCTTCGAGGATCTGGATATCCAGCCAGAAGGAGAAGGTGAACATCAGGTTGGCGACGATCAGCACCGCCCAGCGCCGGTTGCGCCACTTGTGCACCTTCTTCGACCGCTCGTGGGCGAGGGTCGCTGCCTGCAGCTTTTCCTTGTTGGTGGCGCGCTTGAGCACGTGGATCTGCTGGGCAGGCTCGGAAATCGCCGCCGGCTTTTTCGGCTCGCGGCCGAACATCACGGCGATCTGGTCGAAGAAGCGGCGCTTGAGGAAGGGGTTCATAGCGCCTCCGCCGGGCCGCTCGCGCCGCGCAGGAATGGGCACCCCCTCCCATCCTCCCCCGCCAAGCGGGGGAGGTGACTGGTCACCCCCGCCCTCGGGGCGGGGGACGGGGGCCGGGCAGTAAACACTGGGAAGCGACAGCGGAGCTTCATGTGTTCCACACTTCCCTGGCGTCGACCACGATGCAGGTCGGCTCGACCGGGCAGATCATTTCGCAGACGCCGCAACCGACGCAGGGCTCGTGCACCACGGGCGACTTGCGCTTGCTGCCGTCGGGCGCGAACACGGTTTCGATGGAAATCGCGCCCTTGACCGGGCATTCGCGCACGCACAGGTCGCATTCGGCGAGATCGTAGGGATGTTCGGCGACGCCGATCGGCTTCCAGCGGTCGACCTCCATGTAGCGCAGGCGCCCCTTGAACGACGGCCCCCGCACCTGGCCCTTGAAGCCCTTGCCCTGGATCGCAAGGCAGGCTTCGGGACGTGTCAGGCGCGCGACGCCGATGCGCTCGCTGAGGTTCAGGGTCGGCTCGGCATCCTTTTCCTTGGCCTTGAGGATGGGCGCGGCGGCCAGCTTGGCGCCCTTGCGCGAACCGAGGAAGGCCGGCTTCTTGTACGCCAGCGATCCGGTCGGACAGGCCAGGATGCACTGCACGGCGTCGCAGGAAAAATCGCAGGCCTGCTCGCGCGCATCGATGTAAGGCGTGCCGACGCCGACGCCGTCGACCAGGTCGGCGAGCTTGATCGCCTGCACCGGGCAGACCTGCACGCACTGGCCGCACTTGATGCAGGAGGACAGGAAATCCTTTTCGTCCAGCGCGCCGGGCGGCCGCAGACGCTTGGTGCGGGCATAGACTAGGGGCAGAAAGCCCGAAAGCGCGGCGCCCATCACCCCGCCGGTGAGCAGGATGGTGCGCAACCAGCGCCGTCGCGCCTGCCGCACGCGCTCGCGCGAAGGGGGCGGCGGCCCATCCGGCGGCTTGGCGCTGTCCGCTGGTTTCGACTCGCTCATCCCGTCACCCTGGCCTTATCCGGTTGCGGCCTGCGAAAGCGCGGCTGTTCGTCCTTGAGCGTCAGCTCGGGCGAGGAAAACGGCGCCAGGCGTTCAAGAAAATCCAGCAGCTCCAGCACCGGCGCGGTCTTGAAGAAACGCGCCGGCGGCATTTCTATCCATATCTGGTCGGCATAGGCGTAGAGTTCGTAAGGCGTGTCGCCGGTGCCGTTGCCGTCGCGGTCGAAGCCCTGGTAGTCGTCCCAGTAGTTGCCTCGCCACTCGTTGAGGCCGGACTTGCCGCGGCCGGCCTGCACCACGTTGGTCAGGTTGCCCTCGAAAACATTGTCGGTGACGACATTGCCGCCGAGCTCGGAGCTCAGCTTGATGGCGATGCCGTTGTAGGCAAAGCGGTTGTTGCGCACCCAGATCTTGCTGTCGGGCTGGAAGGGCGACAGGTCGGAACCGATGCCGACGGCGCAATAGACGATCTCGTTGCCTTCGATCACCGTATTGCTCGCCTCCTTGAAACCGATCGCCATGCCGGTTGCGCCGTTGGCGTGGGAGATCAGGTTGTTCTTCAGCACGCCGCCCTCGGTGTACATGAAATAAACGCCGACCGAATTGTCGTGGAAGCGGTTGTTCTCGACCACGTTGTTGTTGGCGAACATGAAGTGGATCGAGTAGCGGCTGCGCGTGCCGACATTGCCGCGATAGATGTTGTCGTGGGAATACCAGGCCACCATGTCGCGCGAATCGGAGATTTCATTGCCCTCGATCAGGTTGCGGTCGCTGTACCAGAGCCGCAGGCCGTCGCCGCGCACGCCCAGATCGCGCGGCTTGGAACGCACCTTGTTGCCTTTGACGATGCTGTCGCTCGATTGCTTCAAGTCGATGCCGAACAGGCAGTTGTCGATCACCAGATTCTCGATGACGTTGCGGTGGCCGCGCACGTCGAGGCAGGAATCGTCGGTGTCGTGCGAATCGCCGGAGCCGGTCAGGTGCAGCCCGCGCAAGACGGCGCCGTCGGTTTGCAGCGAAAACACCGTGCCCTTGTCGCCGGCATCGATGGTCACCGATCCGGAGCCTTCGATGACCAGCGGTTTGGTCATCACCACCGGGCCCGCGTAGCTTCCCGGCGGCGGTCTCAGGGTCGAACCGGCCGGCGCCGCATCGACCAGAATCTGGAAGGGCTTCAGGCCATGCACGCGCTTGTCCCGCTCGTGCAGCATATAGGTGGGCTTGGGTCGGTCGACGCCGACCCGGGGCGCCGTGGACAGATCCGCGGTCGCCCCAAGACTGGGAGGCTTGTCGTCGTCGCGGTCTGCCGGACGCGCCACCAGCAGCGACGAGACACCGAGCAGCAAGGCCGGCAGCAGCGCCAGCCAGCGTTTCCGTCTCATGGCGGCACCCTAGGACTCGCGCATCTGCCTGCGGCGCAGCAGCAGCGCCATCATCAGGCAGCCGAACACGACCAGCAGCAGCGCGTAGCCCCAGTAGGGATAGGAGAAGGTCGAGAACTGCGCCACCTTGCCCTCGCCGAACACGGTGGGCATGAATGGCTTGACCGTGAAAGCGCCCCAGGGGTGCATGTTGTGGCCGAAGAACCACAGCCAGCCGGCATAGTCGATGACGAAGAAGACCGGCAGCAGGGCGGGAGCCAGCGGCAGCAGCAGCGAGAAGCGGGGAATCTTCCAGACCCCGAGCAGGACGATCAGCATCGCCACGATGATCCCGGCCATCGACACCTGGGTGGCGAGGATCAGGTTGGCCTTCCAGCGGTCCAGCACGTCGGGCTGGTTGAAGAAAGTACTCGCCTCGTGATAGTAGTGGGCGGCGAAGGCGTCGAGCTGGCCCATGACGACCTGGTCGACCACCATCCAGGCGGCGACCGCGGCGAAGCCGACGCCGAGAATCTTCAGCTGATTCCTGCGCTCGGTCGCCATGAATCCCAGCAGCATGACGGCGAACCAGCCGAAGAGAAACTTCGACAGGCGCAGTTCGACCGGCGAGCCCGTGTCGATCGGATACATGCCCACGTAGTGGTTGATGGTGTTCATTTCGTGGACGCAGTCGAGGCTCTTCGCCTCCTTGTTCACGTCCTTGTCTTTGTCCAGGATCGGATTGTAGCGAGGGGTGTCCTCGCCCACGTCGGCCTGCAGGGTTTCGCTGCCCATGCGGGTGCCCTTGCCTACCGCCGTGCAGCCGTTGAACACGCCGTTGAAGTGAAAGTGGATGCGGATGCCGTCGGGAAAGGCGTCCTTGGGGTAATTCGGCGCCGTCAGAGAAACCCACCATATCGGCGCAAAGTAGGCGGCGATCAAGGCCACCAGCGCCACCAGGGTCAGGCCTCGGATCAGCAGGGTCTGCTTTTTTTGGTCTAGCATTTTGTTCTCTGTAGGGGGAGTGGATTGCGGGCCGGCTGGAGGTTTTCCGCGCCCCGGCAGGGGTCGGAGCGCGGAAGCCCCGGATTGACCGCTTACTTCTTCTTGCCGCCCTTGGCTGCGGGTCCGGCCTTGCACATCGATCCGGGCATGCTCAGGCTGGACTGATAGGCCGAAATCGCCACCAGTTGTTTGTCATCATAATTCTTGATGATCTTGACCATGTCCGGATTGGCATTGCGGCGCTTGCCGTCGCGGATCTCGGTCATCTGGCGCAGCAGGTACTTGTAGTGCTGGCCTGCCAGAACGGGATAGAACTTGTCCTTGACGCCCTCGCCGTTGGCCTTGTGGCATTCGATGCATTCCTTCTCGTACATCACCTTGCCGTCGGCGATCTGCTTGGCGGCATCGGCACCCTCGTACTTGCCGTGATCGACCGGGATGCAAAGCTTTTCGATGTAGGCCGCTACGTTGGCCAGTTCCTGCGCGTCAACCAATTCCTTGGCAAACGGATACATGGTCGGATTGTCGCGCAGGCCGGCGCGAATGTCGGCCATCTGCTTGATCAGCACCGTCGTGTGCTGTCCCGCCAGCTGCGGGAAGGTGCCGTCGGAGCGCCCGGCGCCGGAAGGCAGGTGACAGGCGCCACAGACCTCGTAGCCTTCCTTGCCGGCCTTGGGGTCGCCCTTCTTCTGCAGGGCCTCGATCTTCTCGCCCTCCTGGGCGTTCCATTTGTAGTCCTTGGACTCGATGCCGGCTTTCTTTTCGGGCGGCGGCCCGGCCATTGCGAATGCGGGAATCAGCGCCATCGAGAGCGCGAGTGTCAATGCCTTGTACATTTTGGTTTCCTTGTCAGTATTTAATGGCTGAGTCATGGTGGCACAGGTACCCGGGAGTTCTTTGATATCCATCAAAACCGGTGCCCGCCTGCATGACGCAGTGCCGCCCATGCGGCTATTTGATCTCCGAGAGATACTTCGCCAGCTCCTTGATTTCCTCATCGGATACCAGGTGCATGACACCCTTCATTGCAGCCGCATTGCCATTGGCGCGCGCACCGCTCTTGATGTCCAGCATTTGCCGCTCGGCATACTTGGCGTTCTGTCCCGCCAGCTTGGGATATTCCGGCGTCAAGGGCTTCTTTGCATCCTTGCCGTGACAGGCGACGCAGGTCTTTTCCAGGTAAAGCGCCTTGCCGTCGGCGAGAACCGGCGCGGCGAAGGAAACGGCAGCGGCCGCCGCGAGAATCAATCCAAATTTCATTGTCATTCCTTTCGTAAAAAACACAACGCAGCGGAGTTTCCGTTTGGGCGCTGCCTGCGCAAGCAGGCAGCGCGCCGAATCCAACATATATGACAAAGGTACTCAACTTTCCCCGCACTTGCCTTGATCTATCTCATCCCGTCAGGGGATAGCCACCCCGGCGCGGGCGCCGGGGGAGCCGGTTCACTTGACCTTCTTGGCGCCGTTTTGCTCCAGGTAGGTCTTGGCGCGCAAACCGAGGTCGGCGGTCTTGACCTGGTATTGCCAGATCTGCTCGGCCCACAGGTTGGCGTTTTCCCAATCCTTCTTGGCGGCAAAGCCTTCATGCTTCT
>JAMPYF010000035.1 GCA_023700805.1 Sulfuritalea sp. | reverse complement strand
GCATCGTCCATCCGTTGGCGCAGTTCAGTCATGTCGTTCTCCTCGTCATTCGGGAACATTCCCGACGACAGGATGGACAACACGGCTTCTGAAATGCAAAACGCGGTGGTGACTAGCGCCACCACCGCGTCAGCGGTTTAGTTCAACGTTAAGTGTGGCTTACTAATGACGGATTGCTTTCCATCATGATGGAAAGCAACCCGTCAATAGTGATGGAATACACGCCGCTGAAATACGACAATTCATTTTTCATCAATGCCTTGGCCAAATTTAGCAGCACCTAAAACGGCGTGTTTTGGATCACAGCGGAACTGGGGCGTTACGACAGCACTGGAAGGTCCATGAACCGGCTGCTGGGCAGTTGCCATTTGGAGCCGGCCAAGCTATCCGCTCTGGATTAAACGATTTATCCGGCATTTTGACAAGTGGGGGGGGCACGGTAGCCTGTCGAACCACAGGAAATCGTCTGCCGGCAGGCCGCCTGTCGCCTGCCCGCGCTCAGCGCACCTTGATCTCGGTCCACATCCGCGACAGCGTGCGGCGCAGTTTCGGGTCGAAGTCGCGCAGCATTTCCAGGCGCTGCAGCTCTGCCGGCGGCGGGAAGATGCCGGGGTTGGCGGCGATCTCGGGCAGGATGTGCGGCATTGCGGCGGCGTTGGTGTTGCCGGCGCCGATCAGGTTGGAGACGTCGGCGGCGTTGCGGCCTTCGAGCATGAAGTCGATGAAGCGGTGGGCCAGGTCGGGCCGGCGGCCGGACTTGTGCAGCACGAAGTTGTCCACCGCCAGCACCGCGCCTTCCTTCGGCGTGGCGAAGCCTATCTGGAAGGGGCGCTTCGCCGCGGCGGCGTCCTGCTGCGCCCGCCACATGTCGTTGGAGTAGCCGTGGGCGACCCAGATGGTGCCGATGGCCAGGTCCTTGATGTAGGTGCTGTTGGAGAAGGCCGCCCAGTAGGGCTTGGCGCGCAGGATCAGGCGCTTGGCCTCTTCCCATTTTTGCGGATCGTGCTCCTGCACCGAATGGCCGAGGTAGCGCATCGCGGCGGCCATCAGTTCGCGCTGGCTGTTGAGCACGGTGACGCGGCCCTTGAGCTTCTGCAGGTGGCGCGGTTCGAAGATCAGCGCCCAGCTGTCGGTGGGCAGCCCCAGTTCGCGCATCTTGTCGAGATTGAAGCCGAGCAGGGTCACCGAGGTGGCATAGGGCACCGAGTAGCGGTTGGCGGGATCGAACCAGGTGTCGAGGAACTCGCGCCTGACGTTGCGCAGATTGGGCAGTTGCGCGCGGTCGATTGCGCGCAGCGCCTTCCTGCGCACCAGCGATTCGACGGCATTGCCGGTCGGCACCAGGACGTCGTAGCCGACGGCGCCGGCTTCCAGCTTGGCCAGCATTTCCTCGTTGTCGGAGTAATAGTCCTGCTTCAGTTCGCAGCGGCAATGCGCCTCGAAGCGCTGCACCGTGTCCTCGGAAATGTAGTTGTTCCAGTTGTAGAGGTAGAGCGTGTCGGCGGCATGCGCCGGGAGCATGGCGGCCAGCGCCAGCAGCGCGGCGAGCGCGCGCAGCAAACTATATGGCCGGCAGCCTTGCATGGCCTCAATGCGTCGTCAGGTAGCAGCGCGGCAGCGTCGCCCAGACGCGCTGGCCGGGGCGCGCGTCGGCGCGGGCGGCAAGCACGATGGTGATGCGCTCGGCATCGCCGCCGGCAGCCCCGGACGGCAAGTAGAAGCCGTGGCGGTAAGGCGGCAGCAAGCCGCGCGGCAGTTCGATGCGGCCCGTGGCGGCATCGACGCGGACCGGTCGCGGCGTGTCGCCATTGAGGCTGATGCCGGCGGCGGCGAGGTCGAACCAGGCCATGACGGTATAAGCCGGCAGTTCGTAGCAGCGATAGCGGCCGTGGGCGGGAGCCTGGGCGCAGGCCGCGCCGGCCAGCAACAGGCCGGCGACGGCCAGGATCGCATGGGTCGAGAGTTGGCGCAGGCGCGCTCTGCGTACCTGGGATTCCGCTTCGCGGGCAGGCAACGGCGTTTTCATTGGCGAGCTTTCAGGACGTCGGGGGCGAAGCGGCTGGCGGCCAGGATCAGCGTCAGGGTCAGCGCCATCAGCAGGGTCGAGATGGCATTGACCTCGGGCGTCACGGCAACCTTGATCATGGAGTAAATCTGCAGCGGCAGGGTGTTCACGCCGACGCCGGCGACGAAAAAGGTGATCACGAAATCGTCGATGGAGAGCGTGAAGGCCATCAGGAATCCCGCCATCAGCGCCGGCATGATCAGCGGCAGGGTGATGCGGCGGAAGGTCGCCCAGGGCGTCGCGCCGAGGTCGCGCGCGGCCTCGAAGATGCTTTCGTCCATGCCGGCCAGGCGCGCGCGCACGATCACGGCGACGAAGCCGATGCTGAAGGTGATGTGCGCGACGAGGATCGAGAACAGGCCCAGCGATAGGTCGAGCACCTGGCGGAAGAACAGCAGCAGCGAGACGCCGAGCAGGATTTCCGGCATCGCCACCGGGGTCAGCACCAGAAAGGGCAGCCAGCGCGGCCGGTAGCGGTGCATCGCGAGCCCGGCCATGGCGCCGAGCACGGTCGACACGCTGCTCGACACCAGCGCGATCAGCAGCGAATTGGCGGCGGCGCGCAGCATGTCGTCGTCGTGGAGCAGCTTGACGTACCAGCGCGTGGTGAAGCCGACCCATTCGGCATTGAGCAGCGAATCGTTGAAGGAGAACAGCACCACCACCGCCAGCGGAATGTAGAGGAAGGCGTAGGTGGCGAGCGAGGCGGCCCACAGCCAGAAGCGGCCGGCGCCTCCGCCGGGCCGCCCCAAGGCAGCGCCAGCCAACAACCCGGAGCCGCCCTTGGGCGGCGAACCGTAGTCACCCCCGCCCTTGGGGCGGGGGCTGGGGGGTGGGCGGTTCATGTGACCGCCTCCGTCCCATGCAGCCCCCGTTTCGCCGCCCAGGCCGCGAGGCCGGCGAGCGCCAGCACGCAGGCCGTGAGCATGATTGACAGCGCGGAGCCGAGCGGCCAGTCGCGGTTTTCGAGGAACTGTTCCTTGATCAGGTTGCCGATCAGGATGTCGCCGGTGCCGCCCAGCAGCTCGGGCACGGCGAACATGCCGAGCACGGGGATGAAGACCAGCGCCGAGCCGGAGAAGATGCCCGGCAGCGAGAGCGGGAAGGTCACGCGCCAGAAACGCGTCCAGGCGTCGGCGCCGAGATCCTGTGCGGCTTCGAGCAGGGCCGGGTCGTGCTTTTCGAGGTTGGTGTAGAGCGGCAGCACCATGAAGGGCAGGTGCGCATAGACCATGCCGACGATCACCGCGAAGGGCGTGTACAGCAGGTTGGCCGGCCCCAGCAGCATGATCCAGGCATAGATGCGGACCAGGAAGTTGCTGGCGAAGGGCAGGATCACCAGCAGCACCAGGAAATCGCGGCGCTGCCTGGGGCTGCGGGCGATCAGCCAGGCCAGCGGATAGGCCAGCACGATGCAGATCAGCGTGGTCAGCGTGGCGACCAGAAACGAGCGGGCGAAGATTTCGAGGTAGATGACGTCGCCCAGCAGGAAGCGGTAGGCGTCGAGCGACAGCGCCGCGACGCTGTCCACCGGCGCCAGGCCGCCGAACTCACCGGTCTCGCGAAAACCGGCGAGCACCACGATCAGCGCCGGCAGCAGGAAGAAGGCCAGCAGGAAGACTGTCGGCGGCAGCGTCACCACCCACTTGCTCAGGCCCGCCGGCTGGGTTCTCGGTGCGGTCATGCGCCCTCCTCGCTCGGTTCCCGACTCAATTGCGTACTCAGTTGCGCACTCAGTTGCGCAAATACACGCCGGCGTCGTGGCGCCAGCAGACGGCGACCGCATCGCCGACCTCGTGGAACTTGGCGCGGCCGGGTGCGGCATTGGGCATCAGCGCCTCGATCAGTGCGCCGTTGGCGAGTTCCACCTTGTACAGCGTGACGTCGCCCAGATACAGCAGTTCGCGCACCACGCCTTCGAAGCGGTTCTTCAGGTCAGCCGATTCGCGATGGCCGAAGACGCGGATCAGCTCCGGGCGCAGCGCGAAGACGCCGCGCTCGCCGACCGCGATCGGCCGCGCATCGGTGGCCGCGATCTCGCCCAGGCCGGTCGCGTGCAGGCCCAGCAACACCTTGGAGGATGACCTGACCTCGACCTCGATCAGGTTGATCTTGCCGATGAAGTCGGCGACGAAGCGGTTGGCCGGCTGGGTGTAAAGCTGGTCCGGCTCGTCGCATTGCTCGACGCGGCCGTCACGCATCACCGCGATACGGTGCGACAGGGCCAGCGCCTCCTGCTGCGAATGCGTGACGAAGATGAAGGTAATGCCGACTTCGCGCTGCAGCGCGATCAATTCGATCTGCATTTCGACGCGCAGCTTGGCATCGAGCGCGCCCAGCGGCTCGTCGAGCAGCAACAGGCGCGGCTGGTTCACCAGGCCGCGCGCCAGCGCTACGCGCTGTTTCTGGCCGCCGGAGAGTTCATGGGGAAAGCTCGCGGCCTTGTCTTCGAGATGCACCAGAGCCAGCGTCTCGCCGACGCGGCGCCGTATCTCCAGCGCCGACTTTCCGGCCATCTCCAGCGGAAAGGCGATGTTGCCGGCCACGGTCATGTGCGGAAACAGCGCATAGCTCTGGAACACCGTATGCAGCGGCCGCCGCTCCGGCGGCACTCCGGCGAGCGAAACGCCGTCGAGCAGGATTTCGCCGGCATCGGGCGCATCGAAGCCGGCGATCATGCGCAGGATGGTGGTCTTGCCGCAGCCCGAAGGCCCGAGCAGGGTGAAGAACTCGCCGGCCTCGATGAAGAGCGAAACGTCCTTCACTGCTTCGAGCGTGCCGAAGCGGCGGGTCAGGTTGCGGATTTCGAGCAATGCCATGTCGGATGCGCCCGGAGCGGGCGCTGGTCTGGGACTTCAGGGCGGGGAGAAAGGTGTCCTGCGGCTCCTATCCATCCTGGTTGATGGTCGCGATCAGCTCTTTCAGCACCGTTTCGGCCTTTTCGTTGGCGATCTGGCAGGTGCCGGCGTTCTCGTGGCCGCCGCCGCCGTAGTACAGCATCAACTCGCCGATGTTGGTGTTGGAACTGCGATTGAGGATGGACTTGCCGGTGGCGAACACCGTGTTCTGCTTCTGCACGCCCCACATGACGTGGATAGAGATGTTGATCTCCGGATACAGCGCATAGATCATGAAGCGATTGACGGCGTAGATGGTGTCTTCGTTGCGCAGGTCCAGCACCGCGAGATTGCCGTGAATCCTGGTGCAGCGCCGGATCTGTTCCTTGGCGCGGTCGGCGTGGTCGAAATACAGATCGACGCGCTCCTTGACGTCGGGCAGGGCCAGGATCTCGTCGATGCCGTGGTGCCGGCAATAGGCGATCAGGTCCATCATCAACTGGTAGTTGCTGACGCGGAATTCGCGGAAGCGGCCGAGGCCGGTGCGCGAATCCATCAGGTAGTTGAGCAGCACCCAGTCCTTGGGGTCGAGGATTTCCTGGCGCGTGAAATTCCCCGAATCGCTCTTGTCCACGGCCAGCATCATGTCGGTGAAGGGCGCCGGGAAGCGGCTCTTGCCGCCGAAGTGCTCGAACACCACGCGCGCGGCCGACGGCGCGTCGGGATAGATGATGTGGTTGGGGCGCTCGCCGGGGTTGCGGAAGGTCTCGGAGAGGTGGTGGTCGAAGGCCAGAAACACGCCGGGCACGAAGGGCAGATTGGTGGTGATGTCGCGCTCGGAAATCTCGACCTTGCCGTCCTGCATGTCCTTGGGATGAACGAACTTGATCTCGTCGATCAGTTCGATTTCGTTGAGCAGGACGGCACAGGCCAGACCGTCGAAATCGCTGCGCGTCACCAGGCGGTATTTCTTGTCGGACATGTGGCTTCCTCCAGAAGACTCAGACGTGAAGGGGATTGTATTCCAGAGTCGCCAGGATGCCGTGCGCGGCATAAAACACCGCGAGACGCTGCGGCAGGCCCTCGTCGGCGAACAGCAGGGCATAGGCTTCAAGCTGCGCGCGGTAGCGTTCGGCGTGCCTCCGCAGGCGCTCGGAGTCGGCGTGCTGGCCAAGATCGGCGGTCTTGTAGTCGATGATCCAGCGCACGCCGTCCTCGACGAAACTGCGATCGACGACGCGGGTTAATACCGTAGCGCCAGCGCCAACTCTTGTCAGCGCCAGCTCGGCCGCGGCGTCGGCGCGGCGGCGCAGCACCCATTGCCCGTCGGCGCCGGCCAGCGTGGTCGCCAGCATGCGCGCCACCCGCGCCGCGCCGGATCTGGCCTCGGCCGGCGACCAGCCGCGGCTGGCCAGCCAGCGCTCGAAGCCGGGCTGGCGCTCGCCCACGCAGGTCGACGGCCAGGCCTCGGGATCGGCGGCGACGAGTTCCAGCACGGCGTGGGTCAGGGTGCCGACCGCGGCGGCCAGCGCATCGGCGGTTTCCTCGCGCAGCGGCGGCGCGGCCCCGATCATGGCCGGCGCCCGCCATGCCGGCGGGATGGCAGGCGCAACGAGGCGCTGCAACTGCGGCACGAAATGCGCAAGCTCGTCGCCGGCTTCGAGAGTTGGCGTTGGCGGGACGGCGGCGGTAGCCGCGAAGTCCGCTTCGAGCAGCGGCCACAGCCGCGCCAGCGGCGAGGCGCTGCGCGGCGCGGCCAGCGCGCCCGTCTCGTCGCGGCGCAGCACCCCGACCAGATGCAGGCGGCGCACCGCGCGCGTGGCGGCGACGTAGAGCACGCGGGCTTCCTCGTTGCGGCTGCGCTCGCGCTCCATACGCTGCAGGAAATCGTAGACCGTCGGCGCGCCCGCCACGCGCGCGCGGCGCCGATTGACCGGCGCGGCGACCAGGCGCTCGCCGTCCGCCAGCGGAAAGCTGTCCCAGGCCAAGAGCGGCGTGTCGCGCGCCGAAGGCTCGCGATGCAGGCCCGGCAGGATCACGGTGTCGAACTCCAGACCCTTGGCCTTGTGGATGGTCATCAGTTGCAGGCGGCCGTCGGCCTGCGCATCGGGCGCGGCGTAGAGGCGCGCCATGTCGTCTTCGAGGTTGTCGAGCACGAAGCGCCCGGCGGCGTCCAGCGCGTCGAGCCGGGCGAAGAAAGCCTGCGCGTCGGCGGCATCATTGGCGCCGGCCAGGCAGGCCGCGCCGCCGAGCTTTCTCCAGGCATCCTCTACCATCCGCCGGCGCCGCTGCCGGCCCTGCCCGGCCAGCGCCTCGGCCAGCACCTCGCGCAGATGCAGCAGGCGCCGCCGGCCGTCGGCCGAGAGCCGATCGATGCGTTCGGCATCGTGCAGCAGCGACCAGATGGTGCTTTGCTGATCGTCCGCGGCCAGCGCGTGCAGGTCGGCCAGCCGCAGGCCGCACCAGGGCGCGCGCAATATCGCCAGCCAGTGCAGGCGGTCCGCCCGGTGATGCAGCGCGCGGGTCAGCGAGATCAGGTCCTGCACCGCCTGGCGGCCGGCCAGCGGCTCGATCTCGACCGCCGAGAAGCGCCAGCCCGCGCCATGGCGGCGAATCGCCGCGACCAGCGCCGACAGGTGGTCGCGCGCCCGCACCAGCACGGCGATGCTGCGTGCCGGGTCGGCGCGCCATTCGGCCTCGATCAGCGCGATGATCTGCTGCGCCTCGGCGCGCGCCGCCTGGTCCGGCTCGGCCGCCACGGCATGAAACTGCACGCCGCCCTGCTCCGCCGCCGCTCGCGTGGCAACGAACTCGCGGTAGCGGATTTCGCCGCGCAAGGGATCGTCGGCGATGGGAAACACGGCCGGGAAGCAGGCATTGATCCAATCCACCACCTGCGGGCAGGAGCGGTTGTTGCGCGACAGGCGCAGGCGCGTGAGCCGCAGGGCGCCGATGCCGCGCTCGGCGACGCGCAGGAACAGCCCGACGTCGGCCTTGCGGAAACGGTAGATCGACTGCATCGGATCGCCGACCGCGAACAGCGTGCGGCCGTCGCCTTGCTGCCAGCCGGCGGTCAGGCGTTCGAGCAGTTCGATCTGGGCCGGGCTGGTGTCCTGGAACTCGTCGACCAGCAGGTGGCGGATGCGGTAATCGAGGCGCAGGCCGAGTTCGGTCGGGTCCATTTCCTCGCCCAAGGCGGCGATTGCGCGCGCCGCGAGCTCGCCGAAATCGACCTCGCCAGCCTCGCGGAACACCAGCCACAGTTCGGCCGCGGCGAGCTTCATCAGGCGCGCCAGCGCGCGCACCACGTCGTCATGGTCGTGATCGGGCGCCGGCAGTTCGCGCAGGCGCTGCAGGGCGGCGACCGCCGCGCCGTCGAGCGCCTGCAGCCCGGCCAGCATGGCATCCTTCTGCGGCTTGAATTCCTTGCCGGCCGGGAAGCCGTTTTTCACATTCACGGTCTTGCGCGGCTGGTCCTCTTTGGTCAGCAGGAACTCGGCGAGTGCGCGCCAGCGCGGCAGTTCTTCGGGTTCCGCCTGCAGCGCGTCGGTCCAGCCGGCGAGCGTCCAATTCGCGCCGTCGAGATGGGCCGCGGCGAAGCGCGCCAGCGGCATCCACGGCGCCTGCCAGGCGTCGTCGAGCACCGCCGCGACCAGCGCCAGTTCCTCGGCGACCATTTCCTCGAGCGCCTCGCCGATCGCCGCTTCGGGGTCGTCGAGCCGGGAGATCTCGCGCCACTGCTCGCGCCGCGCCAGCATCTCGGCCAGGAGCCGCGCCAGCCGCGCGACGTCGTTGTCGAGATGCGCCAGCGCCGTCGCCACCGCCTCGGCGTGTTCGCGTTCGTCCTCGCCACGCGCTTCGAGATGGTCGAGCGCGCGCCGCGCGGCTTCCTCGTAATGCCGTCTGGCGTCTTCGGCCACCGCCGGCTGCGCGCCGAAGCGCGACAAGAGCGGCATCTGCCGCGCCAGCCCGGCGCACAGCGCGTCGATGGTGGTCAGGCGCAGGCGTCCCGGCTGGGTCTCGATCTGCCAGCCGAGTTCCTCCGAGCGCTCCAGCGCGGCCGTCGCCAGCTCGAAGGTGATGCGCTTGTGCGCCGGTTCCGGCGCCACGCCGGCGCGCGCCAGTGCCAGGCTTTCGGCGATGCGGCCGCGCATCTCGCCGGCGGCCTTGTTGGTGAAGGTGATGGCGATGATTTCTTCGGGTTCCCCGACGCACGCCAGCAAGCGCAGATAGCGCTGCGTCAGGAGTTCCGTCTTGCCCGCGCCGGCCGGCGCCTCGACGATGAAGGAGTCCAGCTCCAGCGCGCGGCGGCGGTTGTCCTCGTCTTCGCGCAGCAGGTCCGTCATTGCCCTTCCTCGAATTGCTTTTGCCGCTCGGCTATGCGGAGCAAAGGCAGCACATCGCAGTAGGCCAGTTGCTTCTCGTCGTCGAAGACCACGGCGGCGACGCCATGCTTCACTTCGCGCGCGATCTCGCGGATGCGCTCCGCCCAGAGGCTGCGCAGGGCATCCCAGTCGGGAAACTCGTCCTCCGCGTAGCGTCTGCGCTGGGCCGCCAGCGACTTCAGTTCGGGCAGCAGGCCGTCATCCTGCGCCACGCCGAGAAAACCCGGCTCGTCGCGCGTGACGCGGGCCAGCGCCACCGCCGCCAGGTCGCGGTCGGGGAAGGCCAGCGCGGCGTAGATCGGCAACTGCGGTTCGCCGATGCGCGCATCGGCCCAGCTGTCGGCCGAGACGCTGCGCCCGCTCTTGTAGTCGATCACCACCAGCCGGCCGTCGTCGAGTTCGTCGATGCGGTCGATCACCACGCGCACCGGCAGGCCCTCGATGTCGAGTTCGTGCTTTTCCTCGCAGGCGATGACGCGGAAGTTCGCGCGCTGCGCCTCGACCTCCAGCCAGACCGCCAGCAACGCCTGCAGCCGCTCTTCTTCCAGTTGCCGCAGGCGCGGCGGCAGCGGCTCGGCGGAGCGCCTGTCGAACTCGGCCAGCGCCTGCGCCACGACGCGGCGGATTTCGGCGCCGCGGGCATCCGCGTCCATTTGCAGCAGGTCGGCAAGACTGCGCCCGCGCCAGAATTCCTCCAGCGCCGCGTGCAGCAGCGAGCCGCGCGCCATCGCATCGAGCGCAAGAGTTGGCGCTGGCAACACGGCGGCGCCGAGCCGGTATTGATAGAAACCCCAGGCCGGACACACCGCCTGCGCCGCCAGCAGCGCCGTGCCGCCGCGCACGCGCTCGGCGGCGGCGACAGGGGGAGCCCGCGCATCATCGATGCGCTCCATGGTGGCATCGTCGATGCGTTCCATGATGCCATCATCGATGCGCGCCAGCGCCCCCAGCGGCGGCCACTCGCCACGCGCTATCCCGGCCAGCAGGGGGCTCGCCCGCAGCGGCCGTTCGCCGTCGCGCTGCGCCCAGGAGAACACCACCTCGGCCGCACTCTCGCACCACCCGGCCTGCAGGCTCTGCGCCTGCTCGCCCAGGCTGTCGGCGCGCGCCGCGGGAATCCCCGCGCGGCGCTGCAATTCGGCCGGCAGCAGCGGATTCGGCCGCGGCGCCGGCGGCCAGGCGCCTTCGTTCACGCCCATGACCCAGAGCGCGTCGACCGGCCCCGCCAGCGCATCGCCCAGGCTGCAGACCTCGATCCGCGCGATGCCCTGCCGCGGCGCCGCGAACGCCTGGTCGCGGCAGTGTCGCTGCAACTGGCGCAGGGCCTCGCCGGCATCGATGCGCCCGAGCACCGCATCCAGCGCCTGCAGGCCGCCCAGCGCCGTGCGCAGTTCATCGCAGGCCGCCGCTTCGGCCGCCAGGGGCGGGCGCTGGCCGGGCCAGCCCAGCGCCGCCAGCAGCGCCGCAAAGCCGCCGCCCCAGGCGGAAGGAAGCTGGCGGCGCGGCGCGGCGCGCGCGGCATCCTGCAGCGCGCCGAGATGCGCCAGCAGTTGCGGCACCGCCAGCGCCGCACGCGCATCGGCCGCCAGCCGCCCGATGGCGCGGACCAAGCGCTCCAGGCTGGTTTCGGGCGGCAGCAGTTCGCGCAAGCCGGCTTCGACGCGCGCCCGCGCATCGGCCTCCAGCACATCGGCCGACCAGCCGCCGCCGCAGAGCAAGGCGCCGAACTCGGTCTGCGCCACGCGTTGCGGACGGACAAAGACCTGCAGCAGGCGCAGCGCGGCATCGACCGGCGGCTCGGCCGCCAGCGGCGAACCGGCGACGAAGACGTAGTCGCGCTCCAGCGCGGCCCAGCCGGCGCCCACCGCATCGGGATGCAGCGCCGCTTCCAGCGCCGATTCGAGCTGCCGCCGCCGCACCGGCAGATCGGCCACGGCGATGCGCACGCGGGTCCGCGACACGCCGCCGGCCTCCGCATCGCGCGCCAGACGCTCGCGCGCCCAGCGCGCCGCCGCCAGGCATTCGGCTTCCGCCTCGGGCAGCTCGGCACCGAGCGCCGGCGCTGCATCGCCGCGTCCGAAATCGACCTGGAACACATCCACGCCGCGCGCTTCGAGCACCGCCAGCAGGCGCGAGACCAGCGGGTCGGGCGCAATGAAGCCGGCAATGCCGATGCGCGCCGGCAGGCCGCCGATGCCGCGCGCCACGCATTCGATGCGCCAGGCCATGACTTCATCGGCCGTACGCCAGCCGCCGCCGCGGCAGGCCTCGGCGACCTGCTCCTGCCAGCGCAGGAAGGCGCGGTATTCCTCGGTATGCAGGGCCGCATCCACCTCGATGCGCCAGACCCGCTGCAGGCTCGCGGCTTCCATCGCCGCCAGCGCCATGCCTTCGCGGTCGAACAGCTCGGCCGCCGCGCCGGCGTCGCGAGCGATGGCCTGCTCCCACAGGCTGCGCTCCTGCGCCCAGGTCAGAAACGTGCCCGGCACGCCGGCCGGCGGAATCTCGCCGCGCAGCAGCGCGCGCGAAACCAGCGCATCGAGCCACAAGGCCGGCGTCGAACTCTGCAGCGCGCGCCAGACCGCGGCGCCGCGCGCGACCTGCATCTCGCCATGAGCCTGGCGCAAGCCGACCGCGAGCCGTGCCGTGGCGCACAGCACCACCGGCTCCGGCCCGCCGGGGAGGTCGGCCAGCGGCAAGAGAGGCAGATCGGGACGGATCATGCCGATCAAAGAAATCCAATCGAACGCTTGGGCTTGGCCTTGCGCGTCCGATCATCCGCAATCAGTTGCTTGATGGCATCGAAGATCGCCGAGAACTGCTCGTCGTATTTCATTTCCATCGCCTCTATCTTGCGGGCGAGGTCGCGATTCGAGTCCATGAGGCGCCGCAACTGGACGAAGGTGCGCATGATGGCGATATTCACTTCAACCGCGCGCGGCGAGCGCAGGACGCTGGAGAGCATGGCGACACCCTGCTCGGTGAAGGCGTAAGGCAAGGCGCTGACGTTGCGTCGCGATGCGGTCACAACTTGTGACCGCATGGGGCTTGCCTTGGAGGATGAGGTCACAGATTGTGACCTCATCCCTTCCCATTCCTCGGCCGTTAGCTGGAACATGAAATCGGCAGGAAACCGATCGAGGTTTCTCTTTACCGCTTGGTTGAGAACTTTTGTCCCTACCCCATAGAGTTCCGCGAGATCGGCATCCAGCAGGACTTTCTCGCCACGGACAAGGAAGACGAGCTGCGCCAGATTTTCCGGCCTGGGAGTGACATTGGTCATTGAGGATCGGTCCCTTGCGGCCACATCCCGTTTCACCGATGAATTTGACATTGCCGGATTATAGGAAGGATTCACCCCGCCAGCGGCAGCATCAAGGCGCCCAGGGCGCAGAGGGTCGTGGTGACGATGAACACGGCGAGGTCGCCGCGATGGACGGGCTGCTGGACGAAGATCTGATCGGTGTACATGGGACTGCCTCCTTGTGAATGGAGCACAGTCTGCCGGCCGCGAGGCTCATGGGGTGAGCCCGCCGTCCCTCGCCGGCAAGTCTTTTTCCAGCAATTCCGGCGCCTGCAGGTCGCGCGGCAGCGCCTCGACCGGATTCAGGTCGGCGATTTCCTTGTCCTCGCCGGCCACCTTGAGGTCGCGGAACTTGCGTGCCGAGACCAGGACGCGGCTTTCCATCGAGGCCACCGACTTGTTGTAGGCGCCGACGGCCTCGCCGAGATTCCTGCCGACGCGGCCCCAGTGCTCGGTCACGGTGGCAATGCGGTCGTAGAGCTCGCGCCCGAGCAGGCTGATGCGCTCGGCATTCTCGGTCAGGGCCTGCTGCGTCCAGCCGTAGGCCACGGCGCGCAACAGCGCGATCAGCGTGGTCGGCGTGGCGAGGATCACGCGCTGCTCGACGCCCTGTTCGATCAGCGAGGGGTCGGCTTCCAGCGCGGCCGAGTAGAACATTTCGCCGGGCAGGAACAGCACGACGAAATCCGGCGAGGGCTGGAACTGCTCCCAATAGGCCTTCTGTCCGAGCTTCCTGAGATGGTCGCGCACCTGGCGCGCGTGGTCGGCCAGCTTGCGCTTCTTCTCGTCCTCGTCGCTGGCTTCCAGCGCTTCGAGGTAGGCGGCCAGCGGCGCCTTGGCGTCGACCACGATGTTCTTGCCGCCGGGCAGCCTGACGATCAGGTCGGGACGCAGGCGGCCGTCCTCGGTGCTGGTGCTGGCCTGTTCGAAGAAATCGCAGTGGTCGAGCATGCCGGCCATCTCGACCACGCGCTTCAATTGCAGTTCGCCCCAGCGCCCGCGCGTTTGCGGCGCGCGCAGGGCCTTGACCAGGTTGCCGGTTTCCTCGCGCAAGGCCCCTTGCGCCACGGCCATGGCGCGCACCTGCTCGGTCAGCGTGGCATAGGCATCGATGCGGGATTTTTCTATGCCCTGGATCTGCAGCTCGAATTTTTCCAGCGAGGTCTTCACCGGCGCCACCAGCTCGCCGATCGCCAGTTGCCGCTTGTCCAGATCAGTCTTCGCCGAGGCCAGCGCCGCCGCCTGTTGCGCTTCCAGCGTGGCGCGCGCGAGTTCGAGGAAGGACTGGTTGTTCTTCGCCAAGGCGTCCGCCGAAATCACCTTGAAGGCGTCGGCGAAGCTGTCGCGCGCGGCTTCGAGCGTGGCCTGGCGCTCGGCGAACAGGGCCTGATCCTTTTCGAGTTCGGTTTGCAGCGTGGCGCAGCGTATCGCCAGCGTCGACTCCTGGGCGCGCAACGCAGCCAGTTCGCTTTCGCGCTGGGCCAATTGGGCCTGGGTTTCGCGCAGGCGCGCCAGCAGGAAAAAGCCGACCAGCCCGCCGCCGAGCAACAAACCCACCACCAGTGCCACAGTCATTTCCATGCCTTGCCTCGCCCCAATTTCGTATCGAACTGCAGAGTATCACCCGGCGCCGGCTCGCTGGATGAGCCACCGCACCTCATTCGTTGAAGCCGCGGATCAGCCGGCCCGCCTTCTTGGTCGGCCGGCCCTTGAGGCCGGCGCCGGGCATCGGCGCGAGGCGGCGGAGTTCTTCCAGTTGCAGGCGCCGCGCCAGGCTTTCGGCGGTTTCCTCGTAGAGCAGGCGGGCTTCCG
The DNA here is from genome assembly GCA_023700805.1 of Sulfuritalea sp. Lineage (GTDB taxonomy): Bacteria > Pseudomonadota > Gammaproteobacteria > Burkholderiales > Rhodocyclaceae > Sulfuritalea. The sequence continues at coordinate 32,387 of JAMPYF010000035.1, read as the reverse complement.
GCGCCGGCCGCCGCTGCGCATTGAGGCCGCGCACGATGACCGTCCAGCGCAGTTCGCCAGCCGAGATTTCCAGCTCGTCGCCGGGCTTGAGTTCGCGCGCCGGCTTCACCGTCTGGCCGTTCCACCTGACCTTGCCGCCGTCGACCGCGGCGGCGGCGAGGCTGCGCGTCTTGAAGAAGCGCGCGGCCCAGAGCCACTTGTCGATGCGCTGGCGCCCTCCCCCACCTGCGTTCTCAGTCATGGAAGGCGACGAATTCTTCAAGCGCGGCGCGCTCGGTGGCCAGGCTGTTCTCGACCGCCGCCGGATCGGCGTAGCCCAGCGACATGCCGCAGACCAGTTGTTCCTGCGGCCCGAAGCCGAGCACGTCGGCGATGATGCGGTGATAGTCGAGCCAGGCCACCTGTGGGCAGGTGTCGAGGCCGCGGGCGCGCGCGGCGAGCATCACGCCTTGTAGGAACATGCCGTAATCGAGCCAGCCGCCCTGCCCCATGCGGCGATCGATGCTGAAGATGAGGCCGACCGGGGCGCCGAAGAACTCGTAGTTGCGCCGCATCTGCGCGCGCATTCCCGGCTTGTCGCCCTTTTCGATGCCGAGCAGGCCGTAGAGGCCCCAGCCGATCTTGCGCCGGCGCGCCAAATAGGGCTCGAAGAACTCGGCGGGATAGTAGTTGTACTCGGCGCGGTGGCCGGGCTCGTCGGCATCGTAGGCGGCGCAGACGGCCTCGACCAGGCGCCGGCGCGTGGCGCCGGTCAGCACATGCACGCGCCAGGGCTGCAGGTTGGTGCCCGAGGGCGCGCGGCGCGCCATGCCGAGGATGTCGGCGAGCAGTTGGCGCGGCACCGGAGTCGGCAGGAAGGCGCGCACCGAGTGGCGCCCGGCCATCACGGCGTCGAGCGCGGCCTGCTGGACTTCCGGCGTCAAATTCAACTGGCCAGGCTGACCGCGGCGGCGGCTTGCCTGGCGGCCGCCTCGCGCTTGGCGCGCGAGGTGGTCATGACCGTGGCTTCGCCGTCGATGACCACCTTGCCGCCCACGCTGCACACGGTGTCGAGCACCACCCTGGATCTTTCCGCGATGACCTGCTTGACCGTCACCTTCGCCCGCACCGTGTCGCCGGGATGCACCGGCGCGCGAAAGCGCAGCGACTGGCTGACGTAGATCACGCCGGGACCGGGCAGGCGATTGCCCATCACGGCCGACAGCAGGCTGGCGGTCAGCATGCCGTGCGCGATGCGGCCGCCGAACTGCGTGGTCTGCGCGTATTCCTCGTCCAGATGCACCGCGTTGACGTCGGTCGATACGGCCGAAAACAGCACGATGTCGGCCTCGGTGATGGTCTTGGCGGTTTCTGCGCTCATGCCGACCGCCATGTCTTCGATGTCGTAGCCGTTCTGCGGATTCATGGATGTCCTTTGTCGTGCTTCGGGCGGCGGTTTGGCGGGCGCCTCACGCGGCCTTGCGCAGGTCGCCGTCGAGCCGCTCCAGCAGGGCTTCGATCTTCGCGGACAGGGCCAGGTAGTCGACGATGGGCTGGTCGTTCATCTGCAGGATCTTGCCGTTGCGGATGTCGTCGGCGATGGATTTCGAGCGCCGGTGGAACTCCTCGTGCACCTTCAGCAGTTCCTGCGCCGAAGGATAGCCGGCGAGCTCGCCGGCGTTCGCCGCCAGCCACTGGCCGAGGCTGCACTGCGCCGCGTCGCCGATCGGCTGCGTGTCGTAGCCGCGGTTGCTGACGCTGCCCAGCGCCAGCTGGAATTTCATTTTCCATGCGCGATGCATGGTCAGGGCATGGTCGAAATCGAATCCTTGCATGGTTGGCGCCTCTAATTGCAAAGTTTGCGGAATTTCCCGAATGCTTAAGGTAACACTCCCGGCCGGCGGCGGCGCAGGGCCGATGTCGAATGGCTGCGCCGATTCTATCCCGTCAGCAGCCGCGCGGCTCCCAGTCCGAAACGCACCATGCCGCTGACCAGCAGCGCCACGCCGACCGAGAGCGCCACCGAGAACAGGGCATCGCGGCGGCCGATGGTTTTCAGCATCACGGCGAAGGTGGACACGCAGGGAATATAGAAGGTCAGGAACAGCAGCAGGGTCACGATCTGCAGCGAATCGAGCAGCGCGCCGATGTCCTGGGTGCCCAGCGCCTGGTAAATCATCAGCAGCGACAGTTCCTTGCGCAGCACGCCGAACAGCAGCGGCACGCCGAGCGCTAGCGGCAGGCCCAGCCACCAGACGGTTGCCGGCATCAGCAGCGAGTTGATCAGGCTGTCGGCGCCGATGTGATTGAGCAGCGCCAGCACCACGCTGCCGCCCACCAGCAGCGGCGTGACGATGGTCAGGATGTCGCTGGTGCGCTCCCAGGTCTCCGCCAGCAGTTTGCGCCAGTCCGGCAGCGCATAGGCCGGGATTTCCTGCACCTGGCCGGGGCCCAGTTCGCGGTCGCGGCGCGACAGCAGACGCCCCATCACGGCGATGATGATCAGGGTCAGCGCGAATATGCCGAGCACGCCCGCGGCCCCGAGATACTTGCCGGCGAGCGCGAGAATGATCGCCGAACGCGCCGAGCAGGGCACGAAGGTGATCAGCACCGAGGCGATCACGCGCTCGCGGCCGCCGGTCACCCGCGCCGCGCCGGAGATGGCCGGCACGTTGCAGCCGAGCCCGAGCAGGAAGGGTACGGCGACGCCGCCATGCAGCCCGATCTGGTGGAAGCCGCGGTCGACGACGAAGGCGATGCGCTGCATCAGTCCGGCTTCCTCCAGCGCCACGAGCAGCATCACCAACGGAATCATGTAAGGCACCACGATGCCGGTCAGGCCGATCAGGCCGTCCGTCACGGCGCGCCCGACCACGCCGGCGGTGTCCTGCGGTTGCCAGCCGGCGAAGGCCGCGGCCAGGCGCACCGTGGTCATCGAATCGATCCAGCCGCTGATTTCGAAGACGACGAACAGCACCGCGCCGAACACCGCCAAGCTGCCGATCAGGCCCCATTGCGGATGCAGGAACAGCTCGTCGAGCCAGTAGCGCCAGTCGTGGGCGTCAGCCGGCGATCCCATGCGCAGCGCGGACTCGACCACGCTGGCGGCGCGATGGTGGCGGTCGGCGTGCAGCTCCTCGGCCAGCGGCCGCGGCAGCTTCAGGCCGGCGGTCGCGCGCAGGGCGCGCAACTGCGGCAGCAAAGCGGGGAAATGCTGCGCCAGTTCGTCTTCGATGAAGCCGTCGGCCGCGGCGAACTGCAGCAGCAGCAAGGGATGCGGCACGCGAAACGCCGCATGGATCTCGGCGTGGTTCAACGCCGCGCTGAGCGGCTGCAGGCTGTCGGCGATGTGCCGGCTGGGCGGCTGCGGCAGCGGGCAGGTGGCATCGCGGGCGGCATTCACGGCGGCGGCGAACAACTGCGCCAGGCCCTGCCCCATCAGCGCCACGGTCGGCACCACGGGCATGCCCAGCAGCTGTTCGAGGGACTTGACGTTGATGTAGAGGCCCTTGTTCGCCGCCTCGTCCATGCGGTTCAGCGCCAGCACGATCGGGCGCCCGAGCTGGGAAAGTTCCAGCGTCAGTTCGAGGTGGCTTTGCAGGCTGGTGGCGTCGACCACCTGGATGATCAGGTCCGGCGGCGCGAAGGGGGCGGGCGGCCCGGAGCGTTCGTGCAGCGAAACCGGCGGACGATCGTCGCCCCAGAGCAGGTATTTCAGCGCCGAAAGATCGTCGCCCTCCAGATGGTGCAGGGAATGGATGCTCGGCAGGTCGACCACGCTGGCCTCGTCGAGGCCGATCTGCACCGTGCATTCGCGATAGACGCGATGCGTGCCGCTCAGCTCGCCGCGCTGCGGCGCCGTGCTCGACACCGCCTCGAACAGCGTGGTCTTGCCGCTGCCCGGCATTCCCACCAGGGCGATGCGCAGGCGCCGCTCGCCGCGCAAGAGCGGGGTGCGCAAGGGGACGGCGGTCTGGTTCATCGGCTCCACTTAACGTGAAACAGTTCGTTCGAAGCGACTGGATATAGTCGAGCGAAGCGAGCCAATTGGTAGCCCCCCGTGAGGGGGGATGGGGGGCGGGCCTTCAATTTGGCTTTCGCGTGTTTCATCTTCAGCGGGCGGCGCTTGGTGCCATGAGCGTTAAAGCCGGTATTCGAGTTGCAGCCGCGACTGCAGGCGCTTGACCTGCTTGAAGGCCTCCTTCAGCACCTGCCGGTCCAGTTCGTTGAGCTGGTCCGGGTCGATGCGGTTCTCGCCGCCCGGCGGCGTGCCGCCGCGCTGGTTCTGCAGGCGCAGCTGCTGGATGAAGAAGAAGCCTTCGATCACCGCGTTGACGTCGTCGTTGCCCAGCAGTTTCTGTTCGGCGGCGGCGCGCAGGCGTTCCACGGTGCTGCTGTGGGCAATGCCGTGGGCCAGCGCGATGATGCGGGCGGCATCGACGACGGGACGCGCGCCGAAGGCCTTGAGGTCGAGCGTATGGGGGAAATCCGCCTTGCTGTCATAGACGAAATCGCGGATCACGCCCAGCGGCGGCGCCGACTTCAGCGCATTCTCGGCCATCAGGCGCAGGAACAGCCGGGCGTTGTCGGTCATGCCCAGCAGCCATTTGCGCAAGGCCTTGGCCAGCGCCAGGTTGCCGTACAGCGGGCGGAAATCGAAAAAGATCGTGGCGTTCAGCAGCGCCTCGGGCTCCGGCGCGCGTATCCACTGCGTGAAGCGCTCCTGCCACTCGTCCTGGCTCAGGCACCAGAGCGGGTTGCTGGCCATGATGTTGCCCTTGCACAGCGGAAAACCGCAGCGCGCCAGGCCCTGATTGACGTCGCGGGCGAAGTCGAGGAAACGCAGCTGCAGCGCATCGCGGTCGGCGAAATCGGGGCAGATGAAAATGATTCCATTGTCCTGGTCGGTGCTGAAGGTCTGCTCGTCGCGCCCCTCCGAGCCGAAGGCCAGCCAGGCCCAGTCGAGTCCGAACAGGTCGTGCTGCGCCAGGTTGATCTCTATCACGCGGCGCGTCAGGTTGTCGTTGAGGCCGGATATGAACTGCGTCAGCCGCTCGGCGCCGACGCCCTGGCCCAGCATGTTGAGACACAGGCGGCGCACGTCGCCGGCCGCCTGGCTCAGGCTGTCGATGTCCGCGGCGGCCTCGATCACCCGGCGCACGTTGCGCAGGCCGATGCGCTGCATGGCGAACAGGTCGCGCTCGGAAACCACCCCGGCCACCCGCTCGCCGGCGTCGACGATCACCAGGTGACGGATGCCGTGCGTCGCCATCGCCAGCATGGCGTCATAGGCCGTGGCCTGGGCCGGGATGGTCACCGGCGCGGTGGTCATCACCTCCTCGATCGGCGCGGCGGTCGGGTAGTCGGGAATCACCACGCGGCGCAGCGCGTCGCTTTGGGTGAAGATGCCGAGCGACCGGTTGTCGGCGTCGGTGACGATCACCGAGCCGACCTTGGCCTGGACCATGGTTTCCATGGCCTGGCGGATCGGTGTCTGCGGCGCGACGCTGATCACCGTCGGCCGCAGGAAGGCGGAAAGCTGCGAGTTGAGCGGCTGTTGATCGACATTGCGCTGGCCGAACTGGATCTCGATCTGGCGCCGCGCCGCGTCGAGCAGGCCGGCCACATGGTCGAGCACGAAGCGGTTGAACTCGCAGCTGCCCAGCAGCAGCCTGAAAAAGTCGGCGCTGGCGAGACGCCAAAGCAGGACGTCTTCGACCGCCGAATAGACATTGATCGCCGAGCGCTTGGCCGCCACCGCCGCCAGCGGAAAACTTTGCCCCGGCAGCAGCTCGTAGAGGGGCCGGTCGGTGAGATTGACGTCGCCCGCCTGGCGCGCCTGCACCTTGCCCGCCTCGATGATGAACAGATCCGGCGGCATGTCGCGCGGCGTCAGGATCAGGCCGCCGCCGGGCACCGTGACCGGGGTCAGGCTGGATGCCAGCGCGTCGAGCGCAAACGCACCCATGTCCTTGAATGGCGCATGCCGGCGCAGGAAGGCGAGGAGTTCCGTGCGGGATTCAGCTGCCATGATGGAGTCTCCCTGGCATCATGTGTCGATGTGGAATCGGGTCTTCAGGCCCTGCTGCAAGGCGCGCGCCTGGCGCAGGGCATCGAGCAGCAGGCGGCGATCGAATTCGTTGAGGCCCTCGGGATCGAGCTGATTGCCCGGCGTCCGGCCGGCGCCGAGATTGCCGGCCTGCGCCGCCAGCCGCATGCCTTGCAGGGCGTGAAAGGCATGCACCGCCGCTTCGGCATCGGCCTGCGCCATGGCGCCCTCCAGCGCGGCCTGGCGCAGGCGCGGCGCGGTGGCCGTCGCCGCGACGCCGGCGCCCAGCGCCAGTATGCGTGCCGCATCGGCGAAAATTCGCGAGCCGAACTTCTTCAGGTCGATCGTGCCGCCGGCTTCGGCAGCCGTGACGAAATCGCGCAGGCGTCCCAGCGGCGGCGGCGCCGCCAGCGCATTGACGCTCATCATGCGCAGGAATATCTCGTTGCCGCGCGTCAGCTCCGACAAGGCGCGGCGCAGCTCCGCAGCCAGGCTGCCTTCGCCGGCCAGCGGCCGCAGGTCGAAGAAGATCGCCGCGTTGAGCAAGGCCTCGGGTTCCGGCGTGCGCACCCAGGCCGTGAAATTTTCCAGCCATTCGGATTGCGACAGGCACCAGTGCGGGTTGCCGGCCATGACCTCGCCGTCGCAGAGCGGAAAGCCGCATTCGGCGAGCGCCCGGTTCGCCGCCTGGGCGAAAGGCAGGAAGAGTTCGCGCAGGTCGCGCGCCTCGCCGTCGTCGCTGGCGGAAAACACCAGGCCGTTGTCCTGGTCGGTGGCCAGGGTCTGCTCCAGGCGGCCTTCGGAACCGAGCCCGAGCCAGCACCAGCGCGCCGGCGGCAGGCGAAAACGCGGTTCGAGCAGGGCCAGCACACGCGCCACGATGGCGTCGTTGAGCCGGGACAGGACGCCGGTCACCAGCGCGGCGCCCGCCTCTTCCCGCTGCAGCGCAAGGGCCAGTTGCCTTGCCTCGACGGCGCAGGCCGCCAGTGCCGCGACATCGGCAGCGACAGCGATGCGTGCGCTGCAATCGGCGACGGCTGCGACCTGGGGCAGGATTTCGCTCTCGCTCATCGCCTCAGTACTTGATCCGGGCGAAATAGGTCTGCTGCGCGGCATCGAGCGCCTGGCGCAGGGTCACAATGCCCATGTCGGCCAGCAAGGGAATCATCTTGAGGAACACCTCGCCGGTGACATAGGCGTCGCCCAGCGCCGTATGGCGGCCGATGACGTTGATGCCGAGGCGCTCGGCAATGCTTTCCAGGCGGTGCGATTCCTGGTTGGGATGGATCACCGCCGAGAGCAGCAGCGTGTCGAGCACGGGCTGGGTGAAGCGCAGGCCGAGGCTGTCCTCCTTCAACTGGAAGAAGCGCATGTCGAAGGCGGCGTTGTGCGCCACCAGCACGGTCTCGGCGCAGAACTCGTGGAAGGCGGGCAGCACCGCATCGATCCGCGGCTGGCCGATCAGCATGGCCTCGGTGATGCCGTGTATCGGAATGCCTTCCGGCTTCAGCGGAATGCCGGGATCGACCAGCTGGTCGAAGATTTCCTGCCGCAGCAGGCGGTTGTTCACAATGCGCACGGCGCCCATCTGGATGATCTCGTCGCCGTTGGAAGGCTCCAGTCCGGTGGTTTCGGTATCGAACACCGAATAGGCGAGATCGGTCAACCGGCGCTCGGGATCGATGCCGGAGCCTGCCGCATCGCGCGTCGCGAAGAGGTCGAAGTCGTAGTACTCGGGCCGGCTGTCGCTGCGCAGATGCTGCGCCTGGTCCTCCGGCTGCAGTTCGGGCACGGCGGCCGCCGGCAGCACGATGCGGAAGAAGGCGTTGTGCGCCGCCTTGTCGCGCTGGTACCAGATTTCGCCGCCATGCCGGTTGATCACGTCGCGCAGCGTCAGCGGACTGCTCTCGTCGCCGACATGCATCGGCTCCAGTTCCCAGGTGTAAAGGGTCTCGGACGACACCGGCGTGCCCGACCAGATCAGGTCGACGAAGACCATGCGGCCTTCGGCCGACAGCCGCAGGCGCAACTCGCGGATCGCATAGTGGTCCTGCAGGCGTGCGGCGAGAAAAAAAATGGCCTGGATCAGGGCGAAGCTGTCGACCTGCATCCACAGGCTGCTGTCCTGGTCTTCATGCTTGATCGGCAGTTTCAGCCGGTCCTCGATGCGCCGCGCCGCCGCCGCCACGATATCGATCGCCAGCACGTCTTCCAGCGGCCAGCGGGTTTTCAGCGAGTCGGCGAAGCGGCTCATGGTGGCTTCGAGCCTGGCGCTCATCGCCGCCGCCTCGTCGGCGATCACGCGCGTGAAGCGCTCGCGGTAATCGGCCTCCATCTCGGGCGAGTCGAGCAGAGTCTCCACCGCGGCGCGGATGTTGCCCAGCGCGGCGCGGCTGCCGTCGGTCAGCGAATGCAAGGCCTGGTCGCGCTCGGCCTCGCGCTCGAAATTGCGCGTGATGTTCTCTATGGTGAGCACGTAGCCGGTGACGTGTTGCTCGGCGCCCACAGGGTCGGCAGTGACTTGGGCGCCCGCGGCGGCGGTGCCGAGCACCGGTGCCATCTGGGCGCGCAACAACTGGCCGGTGCGCGTGCTGGTGATGAAGTTGGCGGTCGGCTCGGCGCTGCCCTTGCGCAGGCGCTGCTGGATGTTCTCCAGCGAATGGGTGATCTGGCCGCGCTCGAGAATGGAAAATATCGAGCGGCCGAGGCCGATCAGCGCGCCGCCGCTCATCGAGGTCGGCCCCTGCGCCAGGGACTTGAACTGCAGCCGGGCGCGGCTGTTGTAGAGCAGGATGCGGCCGTCGAGATTGCAGACGATGACGCCCAGTGCGAGTTCCGACATCAACGCGGCGAGCCGGTTCTTCTCCTCCTCGACCGTGGCCTTGGCCTGGCGGATCTGCGCTTCGACGTCGTTCAGCAATGCGTCGCGCTGCTGCGCCAGGTCGTTGGCGGCGCGCGCCAGTTCGCGCACTTCGGGAGGGCCTTCGGGCGCCACGCGGAAATTCCGATTGGCGCCAAGCATCAGGCGCAGGGTCTCGGCCATGCGCAGCAGGCCATGCACGTACTGCTGGAACAGCGCGCGCAACAGCGTCAGCCCGGCGATGAACCCGAACAGGGTGATCAGCCCGCCCAGCGGCAGGCGCGGCAGTAGGAACTCGGCGAATGCCGCACGCTCCGCGTCCTTGGCGTCGGCCAGCAGGAGCACCGCGGTCAGCGCGAATGGCCCGGTCATCAGCAGGCCCAGCACGCCGGCGGCGAGGATGAAACGCAGCCTTGCCTTCATGCCAGGAGCGACTTGATCTGGCGCACGAGGTCCTTGGTCGAGAACGGCTTGGTGATGTAGGCGTCGGCGCCCAGCGCCATGCCCTTGACGATTTCCGTCTCGCGGCCCTTGGCGGTGAGCATGATGATTTTCGCCGCCCCGAGTCTCGGATCGGCGCGGATTGCCTCGCAGACTTCGAAACCGGATTTCTTCGGCATCATCACGTCGAGCAGGACCAGGTCGGGGAGGAACTCGGCGGCCGTCCGCAGTGCGGATTCGCCATCGGTCGCCACGGCAATCTGGAAGCCTTCCTTCTTCATCAGGTACTCGAGCGAAACGACGATGTTCGGCTCGTCATCGACAATCAAAATGCGCTGGCTCATGCAACTCCTCTCGACAATTCATCGTGTGCCCGCGCCAGGCCGGGAACGGTGCTTTGCATGCCCGGGCTTCCGCTTTGCGGGCCGGCATCCCCTTGCGGGACTGATTCATTATCGCCCGTCTGCCGCGGCAGCGTGAAGACAAAGCGCGCACCGGCGCCGGGTGTGCTTTCGACCCACAGACGCCCGTTGAAATACTCGATGATCTGGCGGCTGATCGGCAGGCCGAGACCGGTTCCCTGCGGCTTGTCGGTGAGTACGTCGGTGGTCGCCGAACCCTGGCGGAACTTGTCGAAAATCACCTCCTGGTCCTCGGCCTGGATGCCGGGACCGTTGTCGGTGACGCTCACGCGCACCTCGTTCGCCGTTGCCTGCCCGCGAAGCGGATTCCCAGGCACGCAGAGCGCGCCAGCGCCAACTTTGACGCGGCCGGTGTCGGTCGGGACGAACTTCAGCGCATTCGACAGCAGATTGACCATCACCTGCATCAGGCGATCGCGGTCGGCGACCACGGTCAGCCCCTCCTCCATCACCTCGACCTCCAGCGTCACGCGTTTCTCGGCAAAGAGCACGGTGAGGGATTCAGCCGCTTCGCGGATCACTTCGCCGACATCGACTGCCGCCACGGTCCATTCGGCGCGGCCCGATTCGAGCTTGGCCAGGTCGAGAATCTGGTTGATCAGGCGCGACAGGCGCACGGCTTCGCTGACGATGATGCCGAGGAAGCGCGAACGCTGCGCCAGGTCGATCTTCGGATCCTCGTGCAGCATTTCGGAGAAGGCGCGGATCGAGGTCAGCGGCGTGCGCAACTCGTGGGTCACCGAGGAAATGAAGTCGTCCTTCATGCGATCCAGTTCGCGCAGCCGGGCGTTCGCCTCGCGCAGATCCGTCGTGGCACGCGTCAGCTCCAGCGATTTCTGCTCCAGTTCGCGCGTGTAGGCACGCACCTGGGACGCCTCATCGAGGATGTTCATCACCTCGTCGAGGCCGAGCGGTTCCTCGGTGACCACCGACGCCACCATCGCCCGCGCCGAAGCCGAGCCGATGGCGCCCGCCAGCAGGGTTTCGGCGAAGCTCACCAGGCGCGCATCGGCGGGAAGTTCCTGGACCGAGCGCAGGCCCCGTTGCTGCGCATGGCGGGAAAACGCCTCCTCGGCGCGTTCGCGGCCGAGGAAGCGGCCGGCCAGCGGCAAGAGGTCGGTGACGCCGGCGCTGCCGCGCCAGTTGGGAGTACCGGCGGCCTCGGCGCCGCCGACGAAAAGGGTGGCCTGGCGCGCCTCGCGCACGTTCGGCACGCGCTGCAGCGATACGCCGATATAGGCCCCGAGGTTGGCCAGCAGGCTCCACACCAGGCAGTGCGTGATCTCGTCGAGCCCCGACAGGCCGAACAGGTGCTGCGGCCGCAACAGCTCGATGCCGAACAGGCCATGGGCGATGAATCCGTCCGGCAGCCAGCCCGACTTGGCGAACGAGGGCAGCAGCAGGGTGTAGGTCCATAGCGCGAAACCGCCCGCCAGCCCGGCCAGCGCGCCGTCCCGCGTGCCGCCTTTCCAGAACAGGCCGCCGATCACCACAGGGGCGAACTGCGCCACCGCGGCAAAGGAAATCAGTCCGATCGACACCAGCGCATAGGCTTCGCCGGCGACGCGGAAATACAGGTAGCCGAGACCGAGGATGATGGCGATCGCCCAGCGCCGGATTTCCAGCAGCAGGCCCGAGAGATCGGCGCGCGCCGCCAGCCCGAGCATCGGCAGACGCAACAGCAGCGGCATCACCAGGTCGTTGCAGACCATGGTCGACAAGGCAATGGTCTCGACGATGACCATGCCGGTCGCCGCCGACAGGCCACCGATGTACACGAACAGCGCCAGCGCCTCGTGCTGGTGCGCCATCGGCAGGGTCAGCACGAAAGTGTCGGCATCGACCGTGCCGGCCGGAAAATGCAGCAGGCCGGCCAGCGCCACCGGCAGCACGAACAGGTTGATCAGGAACAGGTACAAGGGAAACATCCAGACCGCGCGCCGCAAATGGCTTACGTCGACGTTTTCCACCACGGCAATCTGGAACTGGCGCGGCAGCAGCAGCGCGGCGAACAGCGACAGAAACACCAGGGTGCCCCAGGTGCCGTAAGCCGCCGGAGAGTCGGCGGTGGCGAGACGGCGCGCAACCTCGGGCACGGTCGCCGCCCGCGCGAAGATATCGCCGATGCCGTCGTGCATGCCCCAAACCACGAAGATGCCGACGGCGAGGAAGGCGATCAGCTTGACCACGGACTCGACCGCGATCGCGGCGACCATGCCTTCGTGGCGCTCGGTGGCGTCGAGGTGGCGGGTGCCGAAGAGGATGGTGAACACGGCCAGGATCATCGCCACATACAGCGCGCTGTCCTGCAGGATAGGCACGGCGCCGGCGGTCGCCGGCATGATGATCTGGGGATAGCTGGTAAGGATCGCAAAGCTGTTGGACACCGCCTTCAACTGCAACGCGATGTAGGGAATCACCCCCACCACCGCGATCACCGTCACCAGCCCGCCCAGCAGCTGGCTCTTACCATAGCGCGATGCGACGAAGTCGGCGATCGAGGTGATGCGGTTGGCCTTGGCCACCCGGATCATCTTGTGCAGGATGAAGCCGGCCAGCGCGAAGAGCAGGGTCGGTCCCAGATAGATCGGCAGGAAGCCGATGCCGTTGGCCGCCGCGCGCCCCACGCTGCCATAGTAGGTCCAGGTCGTGCAATACACGCCCAGCGACAGCGCATACACCACCGGATTGGCGATCAGCGAGCGTCCCGTGTCGGCACGCCGGTCGGCGTACCAGGCGATCGCGAACAGGATGCCCAGGTAGGCCAGCGAGGCGAGGACGATCACCCAGGCTTGCAGCATCTCAGGCCTCCGCGGGACAGGTTCGCATCAATCGCCTTTTCTCTCGACCACCCAGGCCATTTGCGCGATCAGGGCCAGCCAGGAACCCATCAGCCAGGCGTAAAGCGGCGGCATGCCGAAAAAATCCCCGCCGCGATTGAATACCGAGAGCAGGGGATAATTGAAAAAGAAACAGCCGAGCAGGAACAGGAATGCAAGACGCTGCGCGGTAAGTCGGGAGCGGATCATTTCTCACCTCCAGCAGGAACCGTATCCAGGAAGAATGGTACCCGTCCTGGCAGCGCCAAATACCATTCCCGACGAAATTCCCGCCGATCAGATTCCCAAGGTATAAAAGTCCGCCGCTGTGATCGAGCCCGGACTGACGTTGAGCAGCACGACCAGATATTCCCCGCTGCCGGCGCCGATGACCGTGTTGCCGACGGCGGTGTCGGCGCCCTGGGTGATGGACAGACCGGCAAAGTCGAGCCCGCCCGCCAGCGCGATGCGGTCGATGCCGTCCTCGAAGTCGTAGAGCATGTCGGCCGCGGCCAGGCCGGCGCCGCCATCGCCGGCGGCAAAGACGAAAACGTCGGCTCCGGCGCCGCCCACCAGACGGTCCGCCCCCGTGCCGCCGTTCAGAACGTCCGCCCCGGCCCCGCCGAGCAGGGTGTCGTTGCCGCCCAGGCCGTCCAGTTGGTTGTGGCCCCGATTGCCGCGCAACAGGTTGTCGGATGCATTGCCGGTACCGTCGCTGTTCAAGTCGATGGTGGTGGTCTTCCGGGAGAAGAAGCCGCCGCTGCGCAGCGTGACGGAACCGGTGAGGTAGAGGTTCTCGACGTTGTCGGTGAGGACATGGCTGGCCCTGGCGCTGACGCTGTCGAATCCGCTGTCGGCCAGTTCAGTGATCTGATCGAAGCGATGATCGACGACATACAGATCGTTGCCGGTGCCGCCTTCCATCCGGTCGGCGCCGCGACCGCCATTGAGGCGGTCGTTGTCATCACCGCCGAGCAGGGTGTCGTTGCCGCTACCGCCGACCAGCGTGTCGTTGCCGTCAAGGCCGAGCAGGGTGTCCGCATAATTCGTTCCGATCAGGCTTTCGTCGCCGGCTGTGCCGGTCTGATAACCAGCGACCTTGGGCGTCGCAGCGGATTCGACGGATTCAATATTGCCATGGCCGTCGGCATAGCTGGCCACGACCTTGATCTGCTGCCCTATCAGCGCCTGTTCGAGCGCGAGTGTGTCGCCGGCGCCGACGACGCTCCAGTTGATGTCGTCAATGCTGGATAGCCATTGGTAGCTGATCGCGCCCAGACCATTGGTATCGGCCAATGTATTGCCGGCAATGAGGATCTGGTTCTGAACGGCCATTCCGTCGATCGTAACTTCACCCGTTGGAGCAAAGTTGCCAAGCGAAAGGGTCTGGTCTGAGAACTGGGCAAACTCGATACCCGTTAGTGTGTCGACACCGTCGGCTCCGGACAGCGTCCAGCCGGTAGAGGTAGCGCCCAGCGTGTATTGAGCGCGTGTCCCGCTGAAAATCGCTGTGTCAATATCTGATCCGCCATCAAGGACGTCATTGTCGAGTCCGCCGCGAAGGTTGTCGGCACCTGCACCGCCAGCCACGGTGTCGGCGCCCGCGCCACCGTCAAGGATGTCGTTTCCGTCATTGCCGCTCAAAGTGTCGTTGCCAGCCGCACCGCTCAAGCTGAATCCCATCGAGCCAGTCCAGGCCAATGAATTAGCATTTGCATCGCCGGTCAATTGGTGGACGACATTGCCACCCTCCCCATAGCGCTGGGTGTAGATGTCGAATCCATCGCCATCATTGTTGCCCCACGACAACCACGACAGCACGTAGCTGCCATCGACCAGCACAGCGGTCGCGGAATGTTTCTGCCAATCTGCCGTGGTTGTGTTTACGCGCATGTTGTCACCGACGGCGTTGCCACTTGCATCATAGCGTTGCGCGTAGATATCGTACGCATCGTCGCCGTAGGATTCCCACGTCACCAGATAGCCACCATCGCTCAGCGGGGCAACGTTGGATGAGGATCCATTGTTTTCGACATCTGCATTGACTCGCGTCTCTCCGCCTATGGCATTGCCGTGTATGTCATAACGCTGAGTGAATACTCCGGCCATGTCACCGGGCCCATTACCGGTCCAACTCAAAACATACCCGTCATCGATCAGTGACGTAATCGATGGCGATCTCTGGTCATGTGCAATGGTGGTATTGATTCGCGTCTCGTCGCCCACGCGGCTGCCATTTACGTCATAGCGCTGTGCAAATACTCCGGAGGCATCCCCAAGCCCATTCCCTTCCCAAGTCACAATGTAGCCACCATCGGCCAGCACTGCGATCGCGGGATTCATCTGAGTGTCCGCCGTAGTGGTGTTTATCCTTGTCTCGCCGCCCACCAGATTGCCATTGACGTCGTAGCGTTGAGCGTAGATGCCATACGTGCTTCCGTCCTGAAGATGCGAGGTCCACGCCACCAAGTAGCCGCCATCCTTGAGCGACGTGATCGCTGGAATCAGTTGATCGTACGCTGTCGTCGTATTGACTCGCGTCTCACCACCTTCGGGGGCGCCATTTACGTCATAACGCTGTGCAAATACTCCGGACGCGTCGCCAAGCCCTTTTCCCGACCAGGTCACCACGTAGCCACCATCGGCCAGCAATGCAATCGATGGATCTGTCTGCGTACCCGCCGTTGTGGTGTTTATCCGCATCTCGCCACCCACGGCATTTCCATTGAGGTCGTGGCGCTGAGCGTAGATGCCATACTCGCTTCCGTCCTGAAGCAGCGAGGTCCATACCACCACGTAACCGCCGTCCTTGAGCGCCGAAATCGCAGGATAAATTTGATCACTCGCTTTCGTGGCGTTGACCCGCGTCTCGACATACGTCTCAAAGCTCAGAACTCCGTCAGCAAAGTTCGCCTGCTCAACGGAAGCTATCGTGTCGACTCCGTCATTGCCGTTAGAGGCGTTGGAATCGGCTATCTTTATGTGGCCACTGGTATTGATACAGTAACTGTATCCAGACATGACGTCGGTGTAATTGACCACGTCTGCTCCAGTTCCTCCGTCTAGCGCGTCGTTATCCCCGCCGCCCACCATACTGTCGTTTCCCGCACCTCCGTCTAAGCGGTTGGCTGTAGCATTTCCGGTCAGGAAGTCGTTTCCGGCTTCACCCTTGGCATTTTCAATAACAGTGTCATACGCAATCAGCACCTTGTTATCGCTGATCGTAGAAACATGTCCTTCGCGAAGATCGATTGTTGCACCCGTCGACCAAGGGCTAACGTACGACGGAACGACGCTGAGCGTGTCATTACCCCCAGCATCCCAGACCGTGCGTACCCCACTCGAATCCAACAAGGAATAATTGTCGTCACCAGTGCGGTAACTGGTATTGGCGCCGTAAATCTGCTGGATCGCCAGAATGTCCAGCGGCATGGGCGTCGCGGCATTGCCTGAGCTTTGGTTCTGCCCGAAGAGCTGACCCGTGGCATTGGTGTAGCTCATCACCGTGTAGAGGTTCGAATCGAGGTTCGAAATGCCCAGGCTGGCGAAGGTAGGTCTCCCTTCATGCCCGTCATCCGTATGCTTGAGTCCGAGTGCGTGCCCTATCTCGTGGAGCATGACCAGCAGGCCGGCACCGCCCGGAGCCAGATAATTGAATCCCGAGTAATAATTGTCCAGCGCGATGTCCCCTTCCGGCTGGCGATTGGTGGCGCGCGTTTCGCCAGCCGCTACGAGCAAGGCATCCACGAAGGACGGGCTGGGCGGCAGAGTAAATCCGACCAGACCCGGCAAGAGGGACTGCATTTCGTTGCCCGTCAGTGAAATGACGATATCTGCGGGACTCTGGTCATACACTGTGCCGCTGCCACTCTCGACAAAGGTGATGTTGGCAACATTCGACCACTCCGCCAAAGCCTGGCGTGCAGCATCCGACAGCGCCGTAGTCCATTCACCGCCGTTCGGGTTGTCGTTGAGACTGAGCGAATAGGTCAGAACATGGCTGGCATCTTCGAATTGCCAGGCGGAACCCCAGGTGAGGCCGTCGATCAACAAATTGCCGGTAAGGGGGACTAGGTTGTCGAGTGGGGTTGCCATTGCGATTTTCTTTCCATGCGCAAATTCATGAACCCGCTGATTTCAATATCGGTATTGAAATTTTGCGGAAGCGTCAGGTACTGCCTACGTTAAGCGCACATTATCCATGAAATGTTCATGGTCTATCACTTCGCATATTCTTGCACCAGTGCCGGGGCCTGGTGGAGCTTAATAGACGGCTGCAAGACTTGGGATTCGCTATGAGTGGCACGCGCAGCCGGAATTTCCAAGTGCCGCCCGTCGCGGATTCGCGCCCATAAAAAAAGCGCCCGTCTTGCGAGGGGCGCTTTTCTTCGGTCATGCCAGGGCGTCAGGCATTCTGCTTGAGCTGATCCAGGATGCCGGGGTTCTCCAGGGTCGACACGTCCTGGGTGATCTCCTCGCCCTTGGCCAGGCTGCGCAGCAGGCGGCGCATGATCTTGCCGGAGCGGGTCTTCGGCAGGTTCTCGCCGAAGCGGATGTCCTTGGGCTTGGCGATCGGGCCGATTTCCTTGCCGACCCAGTTGCGCAGCTCGTTGGCGATCTTGTGCGCTTCCTCGGCATTGGGACGCGACTGCTTGAGCACGACGAAGGCGCAGATGGCTTCGCCGGTCAGGTCGTCGGGACGGCCCACCACGGCGGCTTCCGCCACCAGCGGATTGGAGACCAGCGCCGATTCGATTTCCATGGTGCCCATGCGGTGGCCGGAGACGTTCAGCACGTCGTCGATGCGGCCCATGATGGTGAAGTAGCCGGTCTTGGCATCGCGCATCGCACCGTCACCGGCGAGATACAGATTGCCGCCGAAATCCACCGGGAAGTAGGACTTCTTGTAGCGCTCGGGATCGCCGTAGATGGTGCGGATCATCGCCGGCCAGGGCTTCTTGACCACCAGGAAACCGCCCTTGCCCCATTCGACGTCGTTGCCGGTCTCATCGACGATGGCGGCGGCGATGCCGGGGAAAGGCAGGGTGCAGGAACCCGGCACCAGCGGCGTGGCGCCGGGCAGCGGGGTGATCATATGGCCGCCGGTTTCGGTCTGCCAAAAGGTATCGACGATCGGGCAGCGGCCGCCGCCGACGTTGTTGTAGTACCACATCCAGGCTTCCGGATTTATCGGCTCGCCGACCGAACCGAGGATGCGCAGACTGGTCAGGTCGTAGTTCTTCGGATGCGTCGTCGGCGCGTTCTCGCCGGCCTTGATCAGCGAACGGATGGCGGTCGGCGCGGTGTAGAAGATGTTGACCTTGTGCTTTTCTATGGTCTTCCAGAAACGGCCCGCATCCGGATAGGTCGGCACGCCTTCGAAGACGATCTCGGTGGCGCCGCAGGCCAGCGGGCCATAGGTGATGTAGGTGTGGCCGGTGACCCAGCCGATGTCGGCGGTGCACCAGAAGACATCGTCGGCCTTGATGTCGAAGGTCCACTTCATGGTCAGGATCGCGTGCAGCAGATAGCCGCCGGAGCTGTGCTGGACGCCCTTCGGCTTGCCGGTGGAACCCGAGGTGTAGAGCAGGAACAGCGGGTGCTCGGCACCGACCCACTCCGGCTCGCAGGTGTCGGACTGACCGGCGATGGCGTCGTCCCACCAGATGTCGCGGCCGGCCACCATGTTGCAGGGACCGCCGGTGCGTTTGAAAACGATCACGGTCTTGATCGACTCGCAGCCGCCCATACTGATACCGTCGTCGACGGCGGGCTTCAGCGGAATGTTCTTGCCGCCGCGGCATTGCTCGTCGGCGGTGATCACGGCGACCGCGCCGGCGTCCTGGATGCGCTCCTGCACGCTCTTGGCGGAGAAGCCGCCGAACACCACCGAGTGGATCGCGCCGATACGGGCGCAGGCCTGCATCGCCACCACGCCTTCGATCGACATCGGCATGTAGATCAGGACGCGATCGCCCTTCTTGATGCCGTGCGCCTTCAGCGCATTGGCGAACCTGGCGACGCGGGTCAACAGGTCCTTGTAGGTCACCTTGGTGACCTCGCCGCCGTCGGCTTCGAAAATGATCGCGACCTTGTCGCCCAGCCCGGCCTCGATGTTGCGGTCGAGACAGTTGTAGGAAACGTTCAGTTTGCCGTCGGCAAACCACTCGTAAAAGGGAGCCTTGGATTCATCCAGCGATTTGGTGAAGGGCTGCTTCCAGGTCACATGCTCGCGGGCCAGCCGCGCCCAGAAACCGGCGTAATCCTGCTCAGCCTCCTTGCACAGCGCCTCGTAGGCCGCCATCCCGGAAATGGTGGCCTTCTTGACCACAGCGTCCGCCGGGGGGAATACACGACTTTCCGTGACATTTGATTCGATGCTGGACATTGACACCTCTCCTCTCGCATGTAGCCGGATGGAATCCGGATGAAAAGAATTTCCGCCAAGCCGACCGTGCCTGGGGTCAGGCGGCCATGCTGGTATTCGCTTTTGGAAGACAACGCTGCTGCCGACCGGCTCTGCTGCTTGTCGCAGCCATAGATTTTAAGTGCCTACATATTAAAGCGAAAGAGCCTTACATGCGACTTACGCTGCCCACCCGGCATTGCGGCCCGGCTCCTGAGGTAATATTGCTGCCCCGCACCAACCTTGGCCGCCGCTATGAACCAGATCATCAAACCCATGGAGTTCTTCATCTTCTGGAGCCGCTGGCTGCAGGCGCCCCTGTATCTAGGGCTGATCATTGCCCAGGGCGTCTATGTGTATCAGTTCATGCACGAACTGGCGATCCTGGTGACCAAGGCCGGCAGCCTCAACGAGAACGAGGTGATGCTGATCGTCCTCGGCCTGATCGACGTGGTGATGATCGCCAACCTGCTGATCATGGTCATCATCGGCGGCTACGAGACCTTCGTCTCGCGGCTCGACCTGGAGGGGCACCCCGACCAGCCGGAATGGCTGTCCCACGTCAATGCCGGCGTGCTCAAGGTCAAGCTGGCGGTGGCCCTGATCAGCATTTCCTCGATCCACCTGCTGCGCACCTTCATCAATGCCGGGCATACCGAAGACCGCGTCATCATCGCCCAGATCGCCATCCACGTTTCCTTCCTTTTTTCGGCAATCGCCATCGCCTACACCGACAAGATCATGATGCAGACCCTGTCCGCGGGCAAACACTAAGGATTCCGCCATGACCACCATCCGCCAGGGCGACTTCGTCCAGTCCATCGCCGATGCCTTCCAATTCATCAGTTACTACCACCCGCTCGACTACATCACGGCGCTCGGCGCCGCCTACGAGCGCGAGGAGTCTCCGGCCGCCAAGGACGCGATTGCGCAGATACTGACCAACAGCCGCATGTCGGCCGAGGGCCACCGCCCGATCTGCCAGGACACCGGCATCGCGCTGGTGTTCCTCAAGGTCGGCATGCAGGTGCAGTGGGATGCGACGCTGTCGGTGCAGGAGATGGTCAACGAAGGCGTGCGCCGCGCCTACGGCAACGTCGACAACCCCCTGCGCGCCTCGGTGCTGGCGGACCCGGCCGGCACGCGCAGGAACACGAAAGACAACACCCCGGCCGTGGTGCATTACGAGATCGTCCCCGGCGACCACGTCGAGGTCATCTGCGCGGCCAAGGGCGGCGGCTCGGAAGCCAAGGCCAAGTTCGCCATGCTGAATCCTTCCGACGACCTCGTCGAGTGGATCCTCAAGACCATACCGACCATGGGCGCCGGCTGGTGCCCACCGGGTATCCTGGGAGTCGGCATTGGCGGTACGCCGGAAAAGGCCATGCTGCTGGCCAAGGAAGCCATCATGGCGCCGGTGGACATCCATGAACTGAAGGCTCGCGGGCCAAAGACACGAGTGGAAGAACTGCGCCTCGAACTGCATGAGAAGATCAATGCGCTGGGCATCGGCGCGCAGGGCCTGGGCGGCCTCACCACGGTGCTCGACGTCAAGGTGCTCGACTACCCGACCCACGCCGCCAACCTGCCGGTGGCGCTGATCCCCAACTGCGCCGCGACGCGCCACTGCCATTTCCATCTCGACGGTTCCGGCCCGGCCAGGCTGACACCGCCCAGCCTCGAAGACTGGCCCAAGGTGACCTGGCAGGCCGACGCCGCCACGGCTACCCGAGTCGACCTCAACAGCCTGACCAAGGCCCAGGTCGCCGCCTGGAAGCCCGGCCAGAAGCTGCTGCTCAACGGCAAGATGCTGACCGGCCGCGACGCCGCGCACAAGCGCATCGCCGACATGCTGGGCAGGGGCGAAAAGCTGCCGGTCGATTTCACCAACCGCGTGATCTACTACGTCGGCCCGGTCGATCCGGTGAGGGACGAAGTCGTCGGTCCGGCCGGCCCCACCACCGCGACGCGGATGGACAAGTTCACGCGCATGATGCTGGAGAAGACCGGGCTGATCTCCATGATCGGCAAGTCCGAGCGCGGCCCCGCGGCGATCGAGGCGATCAAGGACAACCAGTCGGCCTACCTGATGGCCGTCGGCGGCGCCGCCTACCTCGTGGCCAAGGCGATCCAGTCGGCGAAAGTGGTCGGTTTCGCCGACCTCGGCATGGAAGCCATCTACGAATTCGACGTCAAGGACATGCCGGTGACGGTCGCCGTCGATTCGCTCGGCAGCTCGGTGCACATCACCGGGCCGAAGGAATGGCAGGCGAAGATCGGCAAGATTCCGGTCACCGTCGGCTGATACTTGCGCGCCGGCTCGGGATTCAGGACGGCGGTCGATCGAGCGCCTGGTCTTTCATGGACAGTGGGTCTTCGATGGGCTCCAGGTGCGTGGTGATGTGCGCGTGGCTAACGAGCTTGCGGATATCCACCTCGATGCGTTCCGCCCAGTCGTGCCCCTGCTGCACCGTCCAGTTTCCAGGCACCAGCACATGCAGGGTCACGAACGTGCGACTGCCTGCCTGGCGCGTGCGCAGGGCATGGAAATCCAGGCCCTGGCGGCGGTAGCCGGCCAGCAGCACCTCGATCTGATCCAGGGTTTCGATGGGCAGCGCCGCATCCATGAGGCCGGCGGCGGAACGTCGCACCAGTTGCCAGCCGGTCCACACGATGTTCGCCGCAACCAGCAGCGCAATCGCCGGATCGAGCCAGAGCCAGCCGCTCAGCCAGACCAGGCCGACACCGGCGATGACCCCGACGGAGGTCCACACGTCGGTCATCAGGTGATGGGCGTCGGCCTCAAGCGTGATCGAGCGGTGTTCGCGCCCGACGCGCATCAGGACGCGGGCCGTGACGAAATTGATGACGGAGGCCGCCATCGACACCGCCAGTCCGATACCGACCGCTTCGAGCGGCTGGGGACTCAGCAGGCGCGCGACCGCCGTATAAGCGATGCTGAGGGCAGCCAGCAGGATCAGGAAGCCCTCGAAGGCGCTGGAGAAGTACTCGGCCTTGCCGTGGCCATGGGGATGGTCTTCGTCGGCCGGCAACGCCGCCACGGTCAACATCCAGAGCGCCATGAGCGCCCCGGCGAGGTTCACAAAGGACTCGATGGCATCCGACAACAGCCCGACCGAACCGGTCAGCCGCCACGCCACGCCTTTCAGCACTATGGTGGCCAGCGCTGCCGCAATGGACAGCCAGGCGTAGCGTTTCAGGGAGTCTGGCAGCATGGGCTGCGATTCTAGCCTTGGCGCGAATCAGCTGGCATGGAAATAGGGCTGGCTTGCTCCCATCGCAAGGGCTTCCCCGGGATGAGCGCCGAGCGAATAGGGAATGGTGATGAAAGCCACACTTGCGACGACGAGCAAGACGCCGCCAATGACGGCGACCAGTCTCCTGGCGAAGTTCGGGGATCGGGACATTTGAATGACTCCTGTGGGTTGACGACAATCAGTATGCCCGCTTGCGCTTAAGGGGCGCTTAACTGCGCAGCCAGGCCGACCACGGTAAACTGCGTGCGCCTTTGCTGAAACCACCCCCCTGTAACCGGCCCGTTGCCCACCGATGATCGCCACCGACCCGCAATCTGCCAAACCTGTGTCCCCGAAGCATCATGATCGGCGTCTTTGATTCCGGCCTCGGCGGTCTCTCGGTGCTGGCGGCGCTGATCGAAGCCTTGCCGCAGGCCGACTTCGCCTATTTCGCCGACACCGCCCACGTCCCCTACGGCAACAAGAGCGAAACGCAGATTCAGTGCCGCGTGCTGGCCATCGGCGACTTTCTTGCGGCGCAGGGCTGCGGGCTGCTCGTGGTGGCCTGCAATACCGCGACCGCCGCCGCGGTGCAGGCCTTGCGCACCGCCCATCCGGGCCTGCCCGTGGTCGGCGTCGAGCCCGGCATCAAGCCGGCGGCGCAGGACAGCAGAAGCGGCCGCATCGCCGTGCTGGTCACCGAGGCGACCGCCAACAGCCAGCGCCTGAAGCACTTGATTCGCGACCATGCCGGCCAGGTCGAGGTCTTCGTCGAGCCCTGTCCCGGCTGGGCCACGCATGTCGAAATGCTGCAGCTCGACGATCCGGCGCTGGCGACGGACGTCCGTGCCCGCATCGAGCCGCTGCTGCAACGGGGGGTCGACCGCATCGTGCTGGGCTGCACGCACTACAGCTTTCTGGCGCCGCTGCTACGCGATGTCGTCGGCACGCGCGCCCAACTGGTCGATGTCGCGGCGGCGGTGGCACGCCAGACGCAACGTCTGGCCGGCCGCCTCGCCCAGGGCGGCGGCCGCCTGCAACTGCACGCCTCGGCGCATCCGGAGCGCCTGCGCGCCGCGCTGCCGCACCTGCAACTGGGCCGGCTCGCCAGCCGGCTCGCCTAGGATCGGATCGCCTCATGCGCCTCGCGGTGCTCTCCGACATCCACGGCAACCTCGCGGCGCTGGAGGCTGTTGTAGAGGATTTCAGGCGGCGCGCGGTCGACGCCGTGGTCAATCTCGGCGACAGCCTGTCGGGGCCGCTGCTGCCGCTGGAGACCGCGCGCTTCCTGATGGCGCAAGACTGGGTGCAACTGGCGGGAAACCACGAACGGCAGATCCTCGCGCTGAGCCCGCAAGGCGCCGATCCGTCGGATGCCTACGCCCGCGCCCAGCTCGGCGCCGCGGAACTGGCCTGGATAGCCTCCCTGCCCCACTGCCGCGCCTGGAGCGACGAGGTCTTCATCTGCCATGGCACGCCGGCCCACGACGCCGAATACTTCCTCGAATCATTGGAGCCGGGCCGGCTGCGCCCGGCAGGCGCGGATGAAATCCGCCGCCGCCTCGGCGCAAACACCGCCGAGGTCGTCCTCTGCGGCCATACTCATGTGCCGCGCATGCTGCGCACGGCCGGCGGACAGATGCTGGTGAATCCCGGCAGCGTCGGCCAGCCGGCCTGGGACGACGAGCTGCCGGTGTATCACGCGGTCGAGAACGGAGCCCCGGACGCGCGCTATGCCATCATCGAAAACCGGGAGGGCCGCTGGAGCGCGCAACTGATTGCGCTTCCCTACGATCACCGCAGCATGGCCGCCGTGGCCCGAAGGCACGGGCGCCCCGACTGGGAACACATCCTGTGCCATGGCTACGTTGCGCCGCATGGCGATGCTGCAGCGGCCGGGCCGACCTAATCGGCCGGCGTGGCGTCGAACACCGTCACCCGGTTGCGGCCCGCCCGCTTCGCCTGGTACAGCGCGTCGTCGGCGCAGCGGATCAGGCCGTCCGCCGTGTCCGCATGCTCCGGCGTTGCGGCTATCCCCATCGAGATGGTGGTCTGCAGCCGCAAGTCGCCGAACGACACCACCTGCTCCTGAAACAGCTTCAGCAACTGCGCCGCGCGGTCGCGGGCGATGTCCAGCGGCATCTTCGGCAACACCAGCAGGAACTCTTCGCCGCCGTAGCGGCATACGATGTCCTCGGCACGGGCATTCTCCGCCAGCAGCAGGCTGAAAACCCGCAACACCTCGTCGCCGGCCTGATGTCCATGGCTGTCGTTCACACTCTTGAAATGGTCGATGTCGATCATCAGCATCGACAGCGGCACGGCTTCGCGCTTGCAGCGCGCCAGTTCGCGCTCGAGCGTGCCTTCGAGGTAGCGGCGATTGAAGAGACCGGTCAGCGAATCGCGATTGGCCTGGTCGTGGAGTTTTTCCTGCAAGTCGTTGATCTTGCCGATCTGCGCGTGCAGCATCGCATTGGCATTTTCGAGCGTCTGCTTCTGGCTGTCCAGCGTGTCCTGGACCTTGTGCAACTGGTCGACATAGGCGAAGAACTCGACACCGATCAGGGACAGGTACACCGCCAGCCCGATGATCGATGCCAGCGTCACCAGGCCGCCGGTATCCGTGGACACATGGAATGCAATCACCGCGGTGGACGCCAGCGCGCCGCTGACGAAGCTTGCGGAACAGGTCAGCACGCCGGATATCCCGCGCGTTATGGTGTGGTTCAGCAGGTTGGCGACGAACAGGACCACGCTGATCCATAGCGGAAAGCCAAGACCCGCTGCCCATGCGCCGCACAGTACGGAGTCGACCAGCATGTTGTTGAACTCGGTCCAACCCCGGACCAAGGTCTTGCGCGTCAGCCAGTGCAGCACATGCGGATAGGCCAGGAACTGCAAGACGAACAAGGCCCAGAGTCCGGCGCGATGGCCCTGCGAATACAGCTGCAGACCGATCGGCGCGCCGATCAGGACAAAGGTGGCAATGCGTACCCGGTAGCCGCTGGCCACTGCCCAACGATGCGGTCTTGCATTGACGAACGTGCTCCAATTCAGGATCCGGCCCTCTCCAAGATCACAGACACCCGGCTCATGCGGGCGATGTCTCAGCGTCGCTCGGCGCGAATGACACCTGGCACCTCGCGCAGCAAGGATAACACTCTCTGGAGAATGCCTTTCTCTGATAATTCAACCACAAAGCTCATATGGGCAATGCCGCCCCGGGACTGCGTCCTGACCGCCGTCACATTGATTTTTTCGCGCGACAGCACGTCGGAAATGTCGCGCAGCAGTCCTTGCCTGTCCCCCGCATCCACCACCAGGTCGACCGGATAGACCGCGCCGGACTGCTCGCCCCACTCCGCACCGATGACGCGTTCCGGATTGCGTGCCGCCATGTTGCGGAAGTTGATGCATTCGACACGGTGGATCGAGATGCCCTTGCCGCGCGTGACGAAACCGACGATCGCATCCGGCGGCATCGGCTTGCAGCAGGTGCCAACCTGGGTCAGCAGCTTGTCCACGCCGACCACCAGGATCCGGCTGTCGCCGGCGCGGCTCTTCTTGGTCTGGATTTCCGGCTCGGGCGGCAAAGGCTCGGCGCCGCCGCGCAGGGCCGTGTCGATCGCCCGCAGGCCGACTTCGCCGCGCGCCGCGGCAAGGAACAGCGCCTCGGCGCTCTTCAGTCCGAGCTTGACCGCCAGCTCGTCGAGATTGGACTGGGTCTGCCCCTCGCGCTGCAGTTCCCGCATCACCAGGCTGCGGCCCTGCGCCAGCAATTCAGCTTCATCCTGCGCCGCAAACCACTGCTTGACCTTGGACCGCGCGCGCGGCGTGGCCAGGTAAGCCTGCGCCGGATTCAGCCAGTCGCGCGACGGCCCGCCGCTCTTGACCGTGACGATTTCGACGCGCTGCCCGTTGGCGAGCGCGGTGTTGAGCGGCACCATGTGGCCATCGATCTTCGCGCCGCGGCAGCGATGGCCGAGATCGGTGTGCAGCCGGTAGGCAAAATCCAGCGCCGTGGCGCCGCGCGGCAGGTCGATGACCTTGTCCTGGGGCGTCAGCACATAGATCGTGTCGTCCAGCGCCGCGCGCTTGAACTGCTGCACCCACTCCGCCGAATCGGCGATTTCGTCGCGCCAGGACAACAACTGCCGCAGCCATGAAATCTTGTCCTCGTAGGCGCCGCCGGCCTTCACCGACTTGCCGGATTCCTTGTAGCGCCAGTGGGCGGCGACGCCCAGTTCGGCATGCTCGTGCATCTCGCGGGTGCGGATCTGCACCTCCAGCGAACGGCCGTCCTCGACCTCCACGGCGGTGTGCAGCGAGCGATAGAAATTGCCCTTGGGATGGGAAATGTAGTCGTCGAACTCGCCGTGAATCGGCTGCCACAGGTGGTGCACGATGCCCAGCGCGGTGTAGCAGTCCTTGACTTCATCGACGATGATGCGCACCGCGCGCACGTCATAGACTTCGGAAAAGTC
The DNA here is from genome assembly GCA_023700805.1 of Sulfuritalea sp. Classification (GTDB taxonomy): domain Bacteria; phylum Pseudomonadota; class Gammaproteobacteria; order Burkholderiales; family Rhodocyclaceae; genus Sulfuritalea. Next base: position 5,670 of record JAMPYF010000035.1, on the reverse strand, counting down.
GATGTCCTTGCCGCGCATCTTGTTCCAGATGCTGAAGATGTGCTTGGGCCGGCCGTAGATTTCGGCACGCACGCCGGAAGCCGCCAGTTCCGCCTGCAGGCGCGCCACCGCCTGGTCGATGAAGCCCTCGCGCTCGGTGCGCTTTTCATCGAGCATCCGGGCGATGCGCTTGTAGGTATCCGGCTCCAAGTAGCGAAAGGCCAGGTCTTCGAGTTCCCACTTGACGTGCCAGATGCCGAGCCGGTTGGCCAGCGGCGCGTAGATCAGCTGGCTCTCCCTGGCCATTTCGTCGCGCAGCGGGCCGGGCCGCGCGTTGAGGAAGCGCAGCGTCTGCACCCGGCTCGCCAGCCGCAGCATGACCACGCGGATGTCATCGACCATGGCCAGCAGCATCTTGCGCAGGATCTCGGCCTGGGCCTTGACATCGACCCGCGGCTCGGCCGCGCCCTCGCCTGCCGCGCCGCCGCCCGCCGCCGCGCGCGTCAGCGGACGCAGGCTGCCCAGCCGCTGCAGCCCCGCCACCAGCCCGGCCACCGTGTCGCCAAAGCCAACTTTCAGGCGTTCGTCGCTATCCGGCACATGATCGCTGGCGGCGAACAGCAGGGCGGCGATGCGCGCATCGGCGTCGAGGTCGAGCGACGCCACGATCAGGGCCATGCCCAGGGCGTGCTGCAGAATGGCCTCGCCGGTACCCAGCTCCTTGTCGCCATAAGCGTCGCGCGCCAGTGCCAGCGCCTCGGCAGCGCGCGCCGCCGCTTCGGCGGGAAGACCGACACAGAGGCGCGACAGCGTTTCGGCTTCGCCGCTCGACGGCTGCAGGGAATGCACTACGGAGACCATGGGGCAATTATCCCACGCCGTGCATAATCGCCCTTCCATGAACAAGCTCCCGCAACTTTCCCCCTACCTGCTGCTGACCCTGGCCAACCTGTTCTGGGCCGGCAACTGGATCGTCAGCCGCGCCTTTCGCGGCGAGCTGCCGCCGGTCGCCCTGTCCTTCTGGCGCTGGGTGGTGGCCCTGCTCTGCCTGCTGCCGCTGTCCCTGCCCCACGTGCGGCGCGACTGGCCGCAACTGTGCGCCGCCTGGCCCTGGCTGCTGTTCTTCGGCGCCTTGGGCACCGGCGGCTACAACGTGCTGGTCTACGGCGGCCTGCAACACACCACCGCGATCAACGGCACGCTGCTGAATTCCTTCATCCCCATCATGATCGTGCTGATCTCCTGGTTGTTGACCGGCAAGCGCCTGCATGGCCGCGAGCTGGCCGGCATCCTGGTTTCCTTCGTCGGCGTGCTCGCCATCGTCGCGCACGGCGAACTGCGACGCCTGCAGGAACTCACGCTGAACGTCGGCGACCTCTGGATCCTCGCCTCGGTGCTGGCCTGGTCGGCCTATACCCTGCTGCTGTCGCGCCGGCCCCCGGTGCACCCGTTGTCCTTTCTGACCGCTATCAGCGTCACCGGCCTGATTTTCCTGTTGCCCTTCTATCTCTGGGAAATGAGCCAGGGCCGCCACGTCATAGCAACACCGGGCGCGATTGCCGGCATCGTCTATACGGGGGTGTTTCCGGCTTTCCTCGGCTACATCCTGTGGAATCGCGGCGTCGCCGAAGTCGGCCCGGCGCGTGCCGGGCTGTTCATGCATCTGGTGCCGGCCTTCGGCATCGTGCTGTCGATGATTTTCCTCGGCGAGACGCCGGCGCCCTATCACGCTGCCGGCATCGGCCTGATCTTCGCCGGGATCTGGCTCAACACGCGGCGCATCGGATGATGCGCAAGCTGCTGGCATGGTGGCGGCGGCGCCGCGCCGAACGGCTCGACATCGGCGAATCGCTGTGGCATGAGGTCGAGGCCGGCCTGCCCTTTCTTCACCGCCTGACGCCCGACGAACGCAGCCGGCTGCGCCAGTTGGCGCGCCAGTTCATCGCCGAAAAGCAATGGAGCGGCGCCCAGGGGCTGCGGCTGACGCCGCGCATCCAGCTGACGATCGCGCTGCAGGCCTGCCTGCCGATCCTGCACCTCGGCCTTGACTGGTATGCCGGCTGGGTCGGCATCGTGGTCTACCCCGGCGATTTCGTGATTCCACGGCGGATCCTCGACGAGGACGGCGTGGTGCACGAGTACGACGACGACGTGATGGGCGAGGCCTGGTACGGCGGCCCGGTGCTGATCTCCTGGTTCGACCATACCGATGATGCCGACGGCATCAACGTGGTGATCCATGAATTCGCCCACAAGCTGGACATGAAGAGCGGCGACGCCGACGGCATGCCGCCGCTGCATGCCGGCATGTCGCGGCAACGCTGGATCGCGGTCATGAGCCAGGCTTTCGAGGACTTCCAGCGGCGCGTCGATGCGGGCGAGGAGACCGCGCTCGACCCCTATGGCGCCGAATGGCCCGCCGAATTCTTCGCCGTCGCCAGCGAAGCCTTCTTCGAAACGCCACAGTTGCTGGCCGACGAGTACCCGGAGGTGTATCGGCAGTTCACCCTGTTCTACCGCCAGGACCCGGCCGGCAAGGCTTCGGGCTGACCCGCAGGGAACCCGCCGCGCAGCCGGTGCGCGGCGCTGCCGGGATCAAGGCCGCTGATTCTCCTTGCGCCGGTCGATCCTGACCTCGGTCAGGTAGCGAACCTCGCCGTCCTCGTCCTGCTCCTCCAGTCTGACCGGAAAACCCCACAGCGTCGCGACATGCTTCAGCACCGCGTCGCGGGACTCGCTCAGGTCCCGTCCCTGGTACTTGAAATGGCGCAGCGTGAGCGAACGTTCGCCGCGCAGATCGACGTTCCAGACCTGGATATCGGGCTCGCGGCTACCGAGGTTGTACTGCTCGGCGAGGCACTGGCGCAGGGTGCGGTAGCCCTGTTCGTCGTGGATCGCCCGCACGCGCAGCGTGGGCTCCCGCGGGTCGTCGAGAATGTTGAACAGCCTGAATTCGCGCATCAGCCGGGGCGACAGGTACTGGGCGACGAAGCTTTCATCCTTGAAATTGCGCATCGCGAAGTCCATGGCCTCGCGCCAGTCGCCGCCCGCCAGGTTGGGAAACCACTCGCGGTCCTCGTCGGTCGGTTCCTGGCAGATGCGCTGGATGTCGCGCCACATGGCAAAGCCCAGCGCATAGGGGTTGATGCCGCCAAAGCGGCGGCTGTTGAACGGCGCCTGGAACACGACATTGGTGTGATGCTGAAGGAATTCCAGCATGAAGCCGTCGACAAGCTGGTGCCGGTCATAGAGATGGTAAAGCATGGTGTAGTGCCAGAAACAGGCCCAGCCTTCGTTCATCAGCTGGGTTTGCCGCTGTGGGTAGAAATACTGCCCAATCTTGCGCACGATGCGCACGATCTCGCGTTGCCAGGGTTCGAGCAGGGGCGCGTTCTTCTCGATGAAATACAGCAGGTTCTCTTCGGGCTCCTCGGGAAAGCGCCGCTCGTTTTGGGGTGCTTCCCGCTCCTGGCCCTGGGGCAGCGTGCGCCACAGGTCGTTGACCTGCGACTGCAGGTAGCTTTCGCGTTCCTTGCGCCGTTCCTTTTCCTTGTTCAGGGACAGTTTGGGCGGCCGCTTGTAGCGGTCCACGCCGACGCTCATCAGGGCATGACAGGCGTCGAGCAACTGCTCGACCTCCTCTTCGCCGTAACGCTCCTCGCACTCGGCGATGACGTTGCGCGCGAACACCAGGTAGTCGACGATCGCCTCGGCCGAGGTCCAGGTACGGAACAGGTAATTGCCCTTGAAGAAGGAGTTGTGGCCGTAGGCGGCATGGGCGATGACCAGCGCCTGCATCGGCATCGTGTTCTCCTCCATCAGGTACACGATGCAGGGATCGGAGTTGATCACGATCTCGTAGGCCAGCCCCATCTGGCCGCGCTTGTAGCCCTTCTCGGTGCTGAGGAAATGCTTGCCGAAGGACCAGTGGTGGTAATACACCGGCATTCCTATCGAGGCATAAGCATCCATCATCTGCTCGGCGGTGATGACTTCGAGCTGGTGGCGATAGACGTCGAGCCCGAATTCCCGGGCGACGCGTCCGATCTCGCGATCGTAGAGCTCGAGGGACTCGAAGCTCCATTCGGATCCGGTCGGCAGCGGCTGCGGCATTTCGCTCATCGGCGACTCACGCCAGGCTCTTGCGGAACAGTTCGCGGAACACCGGGTAGATGTCCTCCGGACCAGCGATCTGCTGCATGGCGAAGCGCCGCGGGTGGCTGGTCATGACCCTGGCGTACTCGCGCCAGAGGTTCTGCGGTTCTCCCTCCGAAATCTCGATGTAGGCGTAGTACTGGATCAGCGGCACGATGCTGGATTCGAGCAGCTCCCGGCATTTTGGCGAATCGGCCTCCCAGTTGTCGCCGTCGGAGGCCTGGGCGCAGTAGATGTTCCAGACATTCGAGGCATAGCGCTGGCGCACGATGCGCAGCATCAGTTCGAGCGCGGAGGACACCACGGTGCCGCCGGTCTCGCGCGAGCGGAAGAAGTCGTCCTCGTCGACTTCCAGCGCCAGCGTATGGTGGCGGATGAAAACGATCTCGATGTGCTCGTAAGTGCGGGTCAGGAACAGGTAGAGCAGCATGAAGAAGCGCTTGGCGATGCGCTTCTTCTGTTCGTCCATCGAGCCGGAGACGTCCATGACGCAGAACATCACGGCCTGGGTCGAAGGCGCCGGGACGCGGATGCGGCTGTTGTAGCGCAAATCGAAGGTGTCGATGAAGGGCAGGGTCTCGATCCGGCGCAGCAGGCGGGCAATCTCGGCGCGCAGTTCCGCGGCCCGCTCGCCGTCGCCGGCGCCGCACTCTTCCAGTTCGGCCAGCTCGGCGTGCAGGGCGCGCAGCGTCTTGCGGTATGGCCCGCCGGCGGCCAGGCGACGCCCCGTCGCGCCGCGCAGCGAACGCACCACGTTGATGTTGGCCGGAACCCCGGTCGAGGTGTAGCCGGCGCGCACGCGCTTGTATTCGGTGATGCGCGCGAGCTGGGTCTTGATCAGGTGCGGCAGGGCCAGGTCGTCGAAGAAGATATCGAGAAACTCCTCGCGCGACAGCGTGAACACGAAGTCATCGAGGCCCTCGCCGTCCAGACTGGCGCCACTGCCGCGCCCCCCCGCACCTTCCTCCGGCCGCTCGATCTCGTCCCCCGTCAGATAGCGGTCGTTGCCCGGCTGCACCACGCTCCAGCGTCCGCCCTTGCCATGATGGAATTGCGGTTCCGAAATATCCTTGGACGGGATGCCGACCTTCTCGCCGTTGTCGATATCGGCGATCTTGCGCCGCGCAATCGCGTCCTGCACCGCCTTCCTGATCTGGCCCTTGAAGCGACGGAGGAAACGGTTGCGATTGACGGCGCTCTTGTTCTTGCTGTCGTTGCGCCGGTCGATGATCTGAAGCATGCTGCCCTCCCGCTCGGTTTGCCTGCCCGCTGTTCCCGGCTGCCCGGGACGCCGCGTCGCTGCCCTCGGTTCAGGACGACTTGCGTACGCGCAGATACCATTCGGCCAGCAGGCGGACCTGTTTCTCGGTGTAGCCCTTGGCCTTCATCCGATTGACGAAATCCTGGTGCTTGCGCTGGTCGTCGGCGCTGGCCTTGTTGTTGAAGGAAATCACCGGCAGCAGTTCCTCGGTGTTGGAGAACATCTTCTTCTCGATCACGGCGCGCAGCTTCTCGTAGGAAGTCCAGGCCGGATTC
>JAMPYF010000034.1 GCA_023700805.1 Sulfuritalea sp. | reverse complement strand
CCTTCTGGTTGATGATGGCATCAACCGCGACGGCCGTCTTGCCGGTCCGGCGGTCGCCGATGATCAGCTCGCGCTGGCCGCGGCCCACCGGAACCATCGAGTCGATCGCCTTGAGGCCGGTCTGCACCGGCTGCGACACCGACTTGCGCCAGATCACGCCCGGCGCAACTTTTTCGATCTTGTCGCTGAGCTTGGCATTGATCGGGCCCTTGCCGTCGATCGGCTCGCCCAGGGCGTTGACCACGCGGCCGAGCAGTTCCGGGCCGACCGGCACTTCGAGAATGCGGCCGGTACACTTGACCGTGTCGCCTTCGGTGATGTGCTCGTAGTCGCCCAGTACCACGGCGCCGACCGAGTCGCGCTCGAGGTTCAGGGCGAGGCCGAAGGTGTTGCCCGGGAACTCCAGCATTTCGCCCTGCATCACGTCGGTCAGGCCATGGATGCGGCAGATGCCGTCGGTGACCGAAACCACGGTACCCTCGTTACGGGCGGTGGCGGCCAACTGCATGTTTTGGATCCGGCTCTTGATCAGGTCACTGATTTCGGATGGATTGAGGTTCATGGAATTACTCCTAGTTCTTTAGCGCGGTGGCCATGGCGGCAAGCTTGCCGCGGACCGAGGCATCGATTACTTCATCGCCGACGGCGATGCGGACGCCACCAATAAGTTCGGCATCGACCTTGACGGTCGCCTGGATCCTGCACCCGAACTTGCGTTCGAGATCGGCCACGAGATTCTTCAGCGTTGCCTCATCGAGCGCGAAAGCCGACGTGATCTCGGCGTCCTTGACGCCCTCCTGACCATGCTTGAGTTCGTTGAAAAGCTCGGCGATCTCGGGCAGGACGATGAGGCGGTCGTTGTCGGCCAGCACGCGGACGAAATTCTGCTGATCGGCGGTCAGGCTGAGCCTGGTATCGGCGGCGGCCACGTCGAGGCAGAGTTGCGCCAACTGCGCGGGGCTCAGGCGCGGATTGCCGATGCACTCTTCCATCTCGGGACGACCGGCAACGGCGGAAAGCCCGGACAGCACATCCGACCAGGCGGCCAGCGCATTCCCGCTCTTGGCCAGCTGGAACGCGGCCTCGGCATAGGGGCGCGCAAGGGTGACGTTTTCGGCCATGGCAGCTTACAGTTCCGACTTGAGTTGCGTCAGCAGCTCGGCATGGGCCTGGGCATTGATTTCCCTGCGCAGGATGCGTTCGGCGCCGGCGACGGCCAGGGTGGCCACATGCTCGCGCAGTGCTTCCTTGGCGCGCTGCGAAGCGGTGCCGGCCTCTGCCTCGGCAGCCTCGCGAGCCGCGCTGATAATACGGGCAGCTTCAGTACGCGCTTCTTCAAGCAACTGGGCCACCTGCTTCTCGGCACCGCTGCGGAACTCGGCGGCCGATTCGCGCGCCTTGCGCAGTTCCTCGGCGGCTTTCTTTTCAGCGTGCGCCAGGTCGGTCTTGGCCTTGTCTGCAGCCGCAAGCCCGTCAGCTATCTTGCCCGCACGCTCATCGAGTGCCTTCATGATGGGCGGCCACACGAACTTCATCGTGAACCACGCCAAAATGAGGAACACAACCAGCTGGGCAAACAGCGTTGCGTTCAGATTCACGGTAATCGCTCCTTAAGCGTTGGGGACGACGATTACTTCGGAAGGGCGGAAATGAACGGGTTGGCGGTGGTGTACCACAGCGCAATACCGGTACCGATAATGAAGGCGGCGTCGATCAGACCAACAAGGAGGAACATCTTGGTTTGCAGCGTGTTCATCAGTTCCGGCTGACGCGCCGAAGCTTCGAGGAAGCGGCTGCCCATGATGCCGATGCCGATACACGCGCCAGCGGCGCCGAGGCCGATGATCAGACCGGCAGCCAGAGCTACAAAACCAACGATTTGTTCCATGACAACTCCTTTAGTAACGATTTAAGGTTGTGACAATTGATACGGGAGATTAATGGCTTTCGTGCGCCTGACCGATATAGACCAGCGTCAGCATCATGAAGATGAAAGCCTGCAGCGTGATGATCAGAATATGGAAGATGGCCCAGACGGTTCCGGCGAAGACACCGCCCAGCCACAGCAGGCCGCTGCCGGCCGTACCGGCCCAGGCCGCGCCCATCAGGGCGATCAGCATGAAGATCAGTTCGCCGGCATACATGTTGCCGAACAGCCGCATGCCGTGCGAGACGGTCTTGGCGACGAACTCGATCATCTGCATCGCAAAATTGACCGGATAGAGCAAGGGATGGCTGCCGAAGGGGGCAGTGAACAATTCATGCATCCAGCCGCCGAAGCCCTTGATCTTGACGTTGTAATAAAGGCAGAGCAGCAGCACGCCCAGCGACATGCCCAGCGTGGCATTGAGGTCGGCGGTGGGCACAACGCGCATGTAGGCGTGGCTGGCATCATGGCCGGCGACACCGAAGATCCATGCCCAGATATTGGGCAAGGCATCGAGCGGCAGCAGGTCCATCGCGTTCATGAAGAAGATCCAGACGAATACGGTCAGCGCCAGCGGGGCGATGAAACTGCGATCGCCATGCACGATCGACTTGGACTGCGACTCGACCATTTCCACCAGGATTTCGACCGCCGCCTGGAAGCGGCCCGGCACGCCCGAGGTCGCCTTGGCGGCAGCGCGCGCCAGTATCAGCACGGCCAGCAGTCCGAGAGAAACGGACCAGAACAGGGTGTCGAGATGGTAAACCGTCCAATCGACCAAAGCAGCCTGCTTGTGGCCCAGGCTATTCAGGTGCGTCAGATGGTGAACGATGTATTCCGATGCGTTTGGTGCGTGCTCGGCTGCCATGGTCAGTCAGGCCTTAATCAATATCACAAACAGGTTCGCTTTCAGCGCAACGATCAGCCCGGCAAGCAGTGCCAGCCAGTGCAAGTCTCGATACGCCCCCGCCACGATCGCCAGCAACGCCAGCGTTGCCACGACCTTGATGAATTCGCCTACAAAAAACCTCGTCACCGAAGCCCTGCCGCTCTTTGCAGCCGCCCATAAACTCATGGCGAAAAGCAGGTTCGGTACGAACACCGCCGCACCACCCAGTGCCGCTGACAGCGCCGCGTGCGGTCCTGCCCAAAACCACGCCAGCCCAGCAACGATCAGGGTTGCGACGCCTTGATGAAACACGGCTCTAAACATCTATAAGACCAGGCCGCGTCCAAAAGCCCGCGAATATAGGCCATTGATCGGGGGTTGTCAAATATTTTATGTTGCAACGCGCCATTTAGAAACCAGCCGCAAAAGAAATATGTCTTTGGTATTAATTCCCTGCCGCACCGATGCGTCTCGGCACGCATCGGAAGACAAAATCAATCGAGCCTGGCCAGCAAGCCATCCAGTTGGTCGAGGCTGCCGAAGCGGATCGTCAGGCTGCCGCCGCCCTTGCGATTGGCGCTGATCTTGACCGTGGCCCCAAGGCGATCGGACAGCTCTTCTTCAAGGCGCAGCAGGTCGCGATCCGGCTTTTTCTCGGTGCCTTTCTTGACCGGCGGATTCAGTTCCCGCGCCACCATGCGCTCGGTCTCGCGCACCGAGTATCCCTTGTCCACGACCAGCGCCGCGACACGGCCCTGCTCGCTCTTGGACAAAGGCAGCAGCGCCCTGGCGTGGCCCATCTCGATGTCGCCGGCCATCAGCATGTCCTGTGCCGGCTTGGCCAGTTGCAGCAGGCGCAGCAGATTGGACGCCGCCGACCGCGAGCGGCCGACCGCATCGGCCGCCTGCTGGTGAGTCATCTGGAATTCGTCGATCAGGCGCTGGATGCCGGCCGCCTCCTCCAGCGGATTCAGGTCCTCGCGCTGGATGTTCTCTATCAGCGACATGGCCAGCGCGGCATCGTCCGGAATGTCGCGGATCAACACCGGCACCTCGCCCAGGCCGGCGATCTGGGCCGCCCGCCAGCGCCGTTCGCCGGCGATGATTTCGTAGCGGCCGCTTCCTACTGGGCGCACGGATATCGGCTGGATCAGGCCCTGGGCCTTGATCGAAGCCGCCAGCTCTTCGAGCGAACCGGGGTCCATGCGCGTCCGCGGCTGGTATTTCCCCGGCTGCAGCGTGCCTACGGCGAGCATGTCCTGGCGCTGGGTCTCGGGAGTGTTGTTGGCGGCCAGAAGGGCATCCAGCCCACGCCCGAGGCCTTTTTGTTTTGGTGGATTCATGCAGTCTCCGCAGTGCCGCCCCAAGGGAGTGGCGAGTCAAAAATCGAGAAGCCGCGTCGCGGCCGGGCAATCGCCGCTCCCCTTGCCCGGGAAGCGGATGCGATGGGGAAGTGGGTCAAAGCGGCTCTTTCCAGGAATCGACGCGAGCGATCATTTCCACGGCGAAGGCCAGGTAGGCTTGCGCCCCCTTGGCCGCCTTGTCGAACAGCACTCCGGGTATGCCGTAACTCGGTGCTTCGGCGAGGCGTACGTTGCGCGGCACCAGGGTCTTGAACACCTTGTCGCCGAAATGCTCCTCCAGCTGCGCCGAAACCTGGGTGGACAGGGTATTGCGCGGATCGTACATGACGCGCAGCAGGCCGATGATCTTTAGTTCGCGATTCAGGTTGGCGTGCACCTTCTTGATGGTGTTCACCAGATCCGACAGGCCTTCCAGCGCGTAATACTCGCACTGCATCGGAATGATGACACCATGCGCCGCGCACAATCCGTTCAAGGTCAGCATCGACAACGAGGGTGGACAGTCGATCAGGACGAAGTCGTAATCGTCCTTGTGTCCGGCCAGCGCGGCCTTGAGCCGCACTTCACGCATTTCGAGATCGACCAATTCGACTTCGGCCCCGGCCAGGTCGCGATTGGCCGGAAGCACGTCGAACTTCCCGGCGGGGGAAATCACCCGCGCCTGCTCAAGGGTCGCGAGCTGCAGCAGCACTTGGTACACGGATGACTTGAGGCTGCGCTTTTCCACGCCGCTGCCCATGGTGGCATTGCCCTGGGGGTCGAGGTCCACCAGCAAGGTGCGCTGGCCTTTGGCTGCCAGCGCGGCAGCCAGATTGACGGCCGTGGTGGTCTTGCCCACCCCGCCTTTTTGGTTGGCAATTGCAAATATGTGCATCGTCAGGCTCTCTCAAGAACAATCAGGTGACGCTGCGCGTCCAGTCCCGGCACACTCAGCCTGATGCAAGCGGCCACCGCCCAGGCTTGCGGCAATCGGCTGATCTCATCTTCGGGCAACAACCCTTTCATGGCGTAAAGGCGGCCATCCGGCGCCGGCAAATGGCCGGCAAGGCGTACGAAATCCGCCAGTTCCGCAAAGGCGCGGGAAATCACGGCATCGAAGGCCCCACCCGGCAGTTCCTCTACACGCCGGTTGATCATAGTGAGGTTCGCCAGGCCCAACTCGATCTTGGCCTGGCGCTGGAAGGCAGACTTCTTTGCCACCGTCTCGACCAGCGTCATGTCCAGCTCCGGTCGCACGATGGCCAGCGGGATGCCCGGCAGTCCGGCGCCGCTGCCGATGTCGGCCCAGCGCCGTCCCCCCAACGCCAACTCTTGCAACGCCGGCAGCACAGACAAGGAGTCGAGCAGGTGCTGGGTGACCATTTCACCCTCGTCGCGGATTGCAGTCAGGTTGTAGGTCGCGTTCCATTTCTTCAACAGCGCGACATAGGCCAGCAACTTTGCCTGCACTGCGGCAGGCAGATCCAGCCCGAGGCCGGCGAGGCCTTCGCGCAAAGCCGCAGCCAGACTCATGCCGCCTTGCGCCGTTTCAGATGGACTAGCAACAGTGAGATTGCCGCCGGAGTCATGCCTTGCAGACGCGAGGCCTGCCCCAGGGTTTGCGGCCGCATCTGGGCCAGCCTTTGCCGCACCTCGAAAGACAGACCCGGGACCTGCGCATAATCGATGTCGTTGGGCAGCGCCAGGGATTCATGGGCAAGGCTCTTGTCGATCTCGTCCTGTTGCCGCTCGATATAGCCCTGATACTTGGCCTGGATCTCGACCTGCTCGATGACTTCCGGGACTGCCAGCGCCTCGCCTGCCCCGGACAGGGAAAGCAGGCTGGCGTAGCTGACCTGCGGCCGCCGCAGCAGATCGAACAGCCGGTATTCGCGTTCCATCGGCTGCCCCAGCACACGCATCGCGTCAGCCTCGGGCAACTGGCGCGGATTGACCCAGGTGGCTTTGAGGCGTTCGACTTCGCGCGCCACGGCATCGCGCTTGCGATTGAAGGCGTCCCAGCGCAGATCGTCGACCAGGCCCAGTTCGCGACCGATTTCGGTCAGGCGCATGTCGGCATTGTCCTCGCGCAAGGACAGGCGGTACTCGGCACGGCTGGTAAACATCCGATAGGGTTCCGACACGCCGCGCGTGATCAGGTCGTCCACCAGCACGCCGAGGTAGGCCTGATCGCGACGCGGCGACCATGGCGGCAGCTGCCTGGCCAGGCGTGCGGCGTTGATCCCGGCCAGCAGCCCCTGGGCGGCGGCCTCCTCGTAGCCGGTGGTGCCATTGATCTGGCCGGCGAAGAACAGGCCGTCGATGGACTTGGTTTCCAGGCTGTCCTTGAGGTTGCGCGGATCGAAGTAGTCGTACTCGATGGCGTAGCCGGGACGCGTGATGTGCGCGCGTTCGAGGCCGCGGATGGAGCGCACCAGGGCCAGCTGGATATCGAAGGGCAGGCTGGTGGAAACCCCCTGCGGGTAAATCTCGTGAGTATCCAGGCCTTCCGGTTCGAGAAAGATCTGGTGGCTGTCCTTGCCGGCGAAGCGGTGGATCTTGTCCTCGATCGACGGGCAGTAGCGCGGCCCGACGCCGGCGATGACGCCGGTAAACATCGGCGACCGATTCAGCCCGGAACGGATGATGTCGTGGGTTCGGCTGTTGGTATGGGTGATCCAGCACGACACCTGGCGCGGATGCTGGTCGCGCCTGCCGACGAAGGAGAACACCGGCACCGGATCGTCACCCGGCTGCTCCTGCAACATCGAGAAATCGATGCTGCGTCCGTCGAGCCTTGGCGGCGTGCCGGTCTTGAGGCGGCCGACGGGAAGCTGAATCTCCTTCAGGCGCTCGGCCAGGGAGATTGCCGCCGGATCGCCGAAGCGGCCGGCACGGTAATTGGCGAGCCCGACATGCACCAGCCCATTGAGGAAGGTGCCCGCCGTCAGTACCACCGCAGGCGCCTCGAAACGTATGCCCAGCTGCGTCACCACCCCGGTGACACGGTCGCCGGTGAGGATCAGATCGTCGGCCGCCTGCTGGAACAGGGTCAGATTCGGCTGATTTTCGAGACGGCTGCGGATCGCCTGTTTGTACAACTGGCGATCGGCCTGGGCGCGGGTGGCCCTTACCGCCGGCCCCTTGGAGGCATTCAGAATGCGGAACTGAATGCCGGCTTCGTCGGTAGCCGATGCCATGGCCCCGCCGAGCGCATCGACCTCCTTGACCAGATGCCCCTTGCCAATGCCGCCGATTGACGGATTGCAGGACATCGCCCCCAGGGTTTCGATGTTGTGCGTAAGCAGCAAAGTCCGCGCGCCGGAACGCGCGGCAGCCAGCGCCGCCTCGGTCCCCGCATGACCGCCGCCAATCACAATGACATCGAAAGAAGCCGGAAAATCCACGCCAGGAGACCCTAGGAAATTCGAATTTCAGGGAGGGCCGAGTTGCGCCGCAAAGAAAAGAGGCGCAATCATACGCCTCCCGTCTCAAATGCGCAGCGTTGTCGGTGGCGGCGACAGGCCTGCGGTGAATTCAGGCGGCGGTGCCGCGATTCGCGGCAAGTTCAATGCGTTGTTTCACGTGAAACCGACTGAAGCTTGTTTCACGTGAAACAAGCGCCTAATGCTTGCCGCCGAGCCCCAGATAGGACTCCACCACCTTTGGGTCGTCGATCAGCTTTTCGCTGGGACCTTCCAGGGCAATCTCGCCTGTTTCCAGCACATAGGCGTAGTCCGCCACCTGGAGCGCGGCACGCGCGTTCTGCTCCACCAGCAGGATCGAAACACCCGTGCTCTTGAGGTCGGCGATGACGCGGAAAATCTCCCGCACGATCAACGGCGCCAAACCCAGACTTGGCTCGTCCAGCAGCAGCAGCTTGGGCTTGGCCATCAAGGCACGGCCCACGGCCAGCATTTGCCGTTCGCCCCCGGACAAGGTCCCGGCGTGTTGCTCCCGCCTCTCCTTGAGCCGCGGAAAGATGCGGAACACCTCGTCCATGGTCTGCTCATGGTCACGATGACCCTTGCGGTGCCGCATGAATGCGCCCAGCAACAAATTGTCGCCGACACTCATTTCGCCGAACAGGGCGCGTGACTCGGGTACCAGATTGACGCCGAGCCCGACCATGTCCTCGACCTCCGCGTCGCCGAGTTCCTGTCCGAGAAACCGGATCTTGCCCTTGGTGTGGGGCAGCACGCCCATGATCGACGACAGCATGGTGGTCTTGCCGGCGCCGTTGGGACCGATCACGGTCACGATCTGCCCCTCCCCGACCTTGATGCCGACGTGATGCAACGCCTCGACCTTGCCGTAGGCAACGCACAGGTCTTCCACTTCGAGTATGGTCCTGGCTTCGCTCATCAATCGACCCCCCCGAGATAGGCTTCGAGCACCGCCGGATCGCGCTGCACCTCTTCGGGCAAGCCCTCGGCGATCTTTTCGCCGAACTCCATGACCACCACGCGGTCGGCCAGGCCCATTACGAAATCCATGTCGTGCTCCACCAGCAGGATGCCCATGCCTTCGCCGCGCAATTTGCGCAGCAGATCAGCCAGGGCCTGTTTTTCCATATAACGCAAACCCGCCGCCGGTTCGTCGAGCAACAGCAAACAGGGGTCGGCGCACAGCGCACGCGCGATCTCCAGCGTACGCTGCTGACCCAGCGCCAGACTCCCCGCGAGTTCGAACATCGAATCCTTGAGGCCCACCCGCTCCACCTGGCGCGCCGCCTCGGCCAGCAGGCGCAGCTCCTCGGCGCGTTCGAGATGCAGCATCGCCGGCAACACACCCTTGCTGCCGCGCAAGTGACCGCCGATGGCCACGTTCTCCAGCACCGTCATGGTCGGCAGCAGCCGCACGTGCTGAAAGGTACGGCTCATCCCCAAACGCGCGATCTGCCGCGAATTAAGACCGGTCACCGCCTGGCCGCAAAACAGCACCTCGCCCTCGGTGGCCGAATCGACACCCGAGATGCAGTTGAACATGGTCGATTTTCCGGCGCCATTGGGGCCGATCAAGGCCATCACCTCACCCGCCTTGACCGTGAGGTTCATGTTGTTGTTGGCCACCAGGCCGCCAAACCGCTTGACGACATTTCTCGCCTCGAGCAAGACCTGGCCCGCGGCCGGAACCGGTTTCTTCGGCAGCGCCGCTCCCTGCGGCACGGCGCGCTGCACCTGGCGCAGCGGCATGAGGCGGGTCAGGATCGGCCACAGGCCATCGCGCGCGCGCTGCAGGACGAAGATCATCATGACGCCGAAGAAAATCACCTCAAAGTTGCCTGAGGCGCCCAGCAACTTCGGCAGCCAGTCCTGCAGCCACTGCTTGAGGATGGTGATCAATCCGGCGCCGATCAGCGCGCCCCAGACGTGCGCGGCGCCCCCCACCACGGCCATGAACAGGTATTCGATGCCGATCGCCAGGCCAAACGGCGTCGGATTGACGAAACGCTGCAGGTGCGCGTAGAGCCAGCCGGAAATAGAGGCAAAGAGCGCCGCCACCAGAAAGATCACCACCTTCGATCGGGCCGTATCCACGCCCATCGCCTCGGCCATCACCACCCCCCCCTTGAGGGCGCGGATGGCCCTGCCCTCGCGGGAATCGAGGAGGTTCCGGGTTAGCCAGACCGCCCCCAGCAGTACCGCCCAGATCGCGTAATAATAAATGCGGCCATCCCTCAGTTCGACGCCGAACAGGGAAAGCGCGGGAATCCCCGACATGCCGGTGTGGCCGCCGAGAAACTCCAGGTTGCCGAACAGGAAATACAGGCTGATACCCCAGGCGATGGTTCCCAGCGGCAGGTAATGCCCTGACAGCCTCAGGGTCAATAAGCCCAGCACAAAGGCCACCGCCGCCGTGAGCAGCAGACCCGCAAGCAGGCCCATCCAGGGCGATCCGCCGAATACCGCGAGCCAGGGTGGAAGATTCTCCGCAGTGGACAAATAGCCCGTGGTATACGCGCCGAGACCGACGAAGGCGGCCTGTCCGAACGAGGTCAGGCCGCCCACTCCGGTCAACAACACCAGACCGAGAGCAACGATGGCGTAAAGACCGATGTAATTCAGCAGCGTGACGTGGAATTCGGATGCCACTTGCGGCGCCAGCAGCACCAGGCAAAGGAATCCGCCAAACAGAAGACGCGCCGCCATTACTCGTCCTCCTCGACGTGACGCGTGGTCAAGGAGCGCCAGACCAGCACCGGTATGATCAGGGTGAACACGATCACTTCCTTGAAGGCGGAGGCCCAGAAGGACGAAAACGCTTCCAGCAGCCCGACCAGGACGGCCCCCGCCGCAGCGATCGGATAACTCGCGAGGCCGCCGACAATGGCGCCGACGAAGCCCTTCAAGCCGATCAGGAAGCCCGTATCGTAATAAACCGTGGTGATCGGCGCGATCAGAATGCCGGAAAACGCCCCGATCAGGGCCGCCAGCAGAAAGGACAGCTTGCCTGCCATCACCGTGGAAATGCCCATCAAGCGCGCCCCGGTACGATTCATTGCCGTGGCACGCAGCGCCTTGCCATAGATCGTGCGTTCGAAAAACAGGGCCAGCACCACGATCTGCAGCAGGCTGGCGCCCATCACCCACAGCGTCTGGCCGGTCACCCTGACCAGCCCGAGGTCGAAGCTGACCTCGGAAAATGCGGGCGTCCGCGAACCCTCGGCGCCGAAGAACAACAGACCCAAGCCGACCAGGGCCAGGTGCACGGCCACCGAAACGATCAGCAGGACCAGCACGCTGGCTTCCGCCACAGGCTGAAAAGCGAGGCGATAGATCATGGGTCCCAGCGGCACCACCAGTGCCAAGGCCAGGACAATCTGCAGCAGCAGCGGAAACTCGCTTGGTTTCAAGAGGAATACCGCCGCCGCCGCCGCCGCCGGATAAATCAGATTCCAGCCCACGATGCGGGGAATTTTGCGGGCCATGCCGGAGCGCACCGCAAGCGTGAGGTCTATCAGGGCCACCACCACCCCGGCGCCGATCAACAGCCAGAGTGTGCCCGGTGTCTTGCCCGCCTGGAAGCTGGCCAGCGTCAAGGCGCCAAACGCGACGAACTCACCCTGCGGAATGAAAATTACCCGGGTGACGGCGAAAACCAGCACCAGAGCCAATGACAACAGCGCGTAGATGGCGCCATTGGTAATGCCGTCCTGCCCAAGCAGTAGCGCAATTTGCAGATCCATTGATCCGTTCTCAGTAAGTTCGGCAGCCCTGTGCTTGCTTACCCCCGGGGCCACCCCAAGCGTCCGGGTCAGCCGCGGCGGACCCGTTCTTGAATCCACTCCCCCCGGGGAGCGACCGGGGCGGGGTACATCGCCCCGCCCGCCGTTCTAAGCTTCAGCAGCCGTTATTGCGCCACTTACTTATCGAGCTTCCAGGCTCCCTTGTCTATCCTCACCATGACGCGGGCGCGCTGGTCGAAACCGAGGTGGTCGCTGGGTGACATATTGAACACGCCATGCACACCGACCATCTCCTTGGTCGCTTCCAGGGCATCGCGCAAAGCAGCACGGAACTCCTTGGTGCCCGGCTGGGCCTTTTTCAATGCCGCCGGCACTGCGTTCTGCAACAGCGCACCGGCATCCCAGGCGTGGCCGCCAAAGGTCGAGATGCTGCCCTTGCCATGGGCTGCCTCGTACTTGGCGATATACGCCAGCGACGACTTCTTGATCGGGTTGCTGTCCGGCAGTTGCGCGGCGACCAGCATCGGCCCGGCCGGCAGGTAGGTTCCCTCCACGTTCTTGCCGCCGACGCGCAGGAAGTCATTGTTGGCGATGCCATGGGTCTGGTAGTACTTGCCTGCATAGCCCCGCTCCTTGAGCGTCACCTGCGGCAAGGCGGCGGGAGTACCCGAACCCGCAACCAGCACCGCGTCCGGCTTGGCCGCCATGATCTTCAGCACCTGGCCGGTCACCGAGGTATCGGCACGGCTGTAACGCTCGTTGGCCACGATCTTCAGCTTGTAGGTGTCGGCGTACTTGATGAACTCCTGATACCAGCCTTCGCCGTATGCATCGTTGAAGCCGATGAAAGCCACCGTCTTCACGCCCTGGCCCGCCATGTGAGCCGCTATCGCGGTTGCCATCTGCTGGTCGTTCTGCGGCGTCTTGAACACCCATTTGGTCTTGGGATTGGCCGGATCGACTATCCGGGCCGAAGCCGCCATGGATATGGTCGGCGTTTCCGCCTCGGCCACGATGTCGATCATGGCCAGCGAATTGGGCGTGATCGTCGATCCGATGATCACATCGACCCGATTTTCCGAAATCAGCTTGCGCACGTTCTTGACCGCCGTCGTGGTGTCGGAGGCATCGTCGAGCACGATGTAATTGACCTTCTGGCCACCCATGGTGGTGGGCAGCAAGGCGATGGTGTTCTTTTCCGGAATGCCCAGCGACGCGGCCGGACCTGTCGCCGAAAGCGTGACGCCGACCGTAATGTCGGCGTAAGCGGCAAATGCTGCGCAAGCTGCCGCAAGGGCAACGGCTATCTTTCCAAGCTTCATACCAGGGCTCCTCCCGATTTCAGCCCCCTGCTCGCGCACGGGCCGGCAATTAAAGACGATTTATGAACTGTAATACTTGTTAGTATAGACAAACCAGAAACAAAGTGCCGAATATTACAAACTTCTGTGGCCGCCATCCACCTGCAATCGGTCACCGCAACGCGGCTTCAGCCAAATGTGTCATATCCGAGCCGAGCAATCAATATCGACGCCACCGCGATGAACACCCAGCGCACGAAACCGCTGCCATGGCGCAGCGCCAGACGCGCCCCGAGCAACGCGCCGGCAATGTTGAACACCGCCATGGCCAGCCCGGTGATCCACAGGACATGTCCGCTGGGTACAAAGTAGGCCAGCGCCGCCGCATTGGTCGAAAAATTGACCACTTTGGCGGCGCTCGACGCATGCAGGAAATCCAGCCTGAAGAAATGCACGAAAGCGAAAATCATGAAGCTGCCCGCACCGGGGCCGAAAAAGCCGTCGTAGAAACCCAATACGGCGCCTGCCAGCAGGGCCAGGCGCCGTTCCCGACCAGACGCCAAGCGCGCGCCGGACACCACGCCGAAGTTCGGCCTGGCGGCGGTGTAGACCATGACCAGCACCAACAGGCCCAGCACCAGCGGGCGCACCACTTCCTTCGGCAACCAGGCCACGGCGGCGGCTCCGGCAAAGGAAAAGACAAAAGCCGCGAGCGCCGCCGGCAAAGCAACACCCCACGGCAGGGCCATGCGCCGCGCATAGCGCAGCGCGGCGTTGCCGGTGCCGAAGATGCTCGCCAGCTTGTTGGTACCGAACACCGTGGCCGGCGACTCGGCTGGCAGGGCCATGAGCAGGGTCGGCACCTGGATCAAACCGCCGCCGCCCGCCACCGCATCGACGAAACCGGCGAACAGGGCGGCCGCCAGCAGTAGGATCAGGTCGACCTCAGCCATGCCGACCGGTCTATTTGCCTATGCAAAAGCGGGAGAAGATCTCTCCCAGCAAGTCGTCGGCGGTAAATTCGCCGGTGATGCGCGACAGCGCTTCCTGCGCCAGGCGCAGCTCTTCGGCGCAGAGTTCGATCCGATCCAGTTGCCGTGCCGCCAGCGCCAACTTTTCGGCCGCAATGCCCAGCGCTTCGAGATGCCGTTCGCGCGCCAGCACCACGTCCTCGCCGTGCCCGCTCCAGCCGGCCACGCGCAACAACTCGTCATGCAGCAGGTCGATGCCCGCGCCGGTCTTGGCCGACAGGCGCAGATGCACGCGACCGCCCTCGACAAAGCGCTGCGCCGCCTCACCCGCCAGATCGCACTTGTTCTCGACCACGATGCGTTCGATGCCGGGCGGCAGACGCACCGCGATGGCATGATCGGCCGGCGTTTCGCCGGCCCGCGCATCCAGCAATTGCAGCACCACGTCGGCCCGCTCGATTTCGCGCCAGGCGCGCGCGATGCCGATCCGCTCCACCGGGTCGTCGGTGTCGCGCAGCCCCGCCGTGTCGATGATGTGCAGCGGTATGCCTTCCACCTGGATGGTTTCGCGCAGCGCGTCGCGCGTCGTCCCGGCGACCTCGGTGACGATCGCGCGCTCCTCGCCGGCCAGCCGGTTCAGCAGCGAGGACTTGCCGACATTCGGCATCCCGGCCAGCACCACCTGCAGGCCCGAGCGCAGCAGGCGCCCGGCGCGCGCGCGCGCCAGCAGGGCCGCCAGGTCGGCGCGGAAGGCCGCCAGGCGTTGCGCGGCGTCCGTATCGCGCAGGATGTCGATTTCCTCCTCGGGGAAGTCCAGCGTCGCTTCCACCAGCATGCGCAACTCCGTCAGGCGCGCCACCAGTGCCCGCACCTCGCGCGAAAACTCGCCGGACAGGGAACGCAGGGCCGAACGCGCCGCCGCCGCGGTGCCGGCCTCGATCAGGTCGGCTACCGCTTCGGCCTGGACCAGGTCGAGCTTGTCGTTGAGGAAGGCGCGCTGCGAGAATTCGCCGGGCTCGGCGACCCGCGCTCCGAGCTCGAGGCAGCGTGCGAGCAGCATCTGCAGCACGACCGGGCCGCCATGAGCCTGCAGTTCAAGGACATCCTCGCCGGTGAAGGAATGCGGCGCCGGGAAATACAGCAGGATGCCCTGGTCGATGGCGCTGCCGTCGGCCCCCAGGAAGCGGCCCAGCGTCGCATGGCGCGGCGCCGGCGCCTTGCCGATCAGCAGCTCGGCAAAGGGCAGCAGGCCGGTCCCCGACACCCTTACCACACCGATGCCGCCGCGGCCCGGGGCCGTGGCGATGGCGGCGATGGTTCCGCTGCGGGACTTTCCCATCCGGCTCTCCTGGAGTCAGCGCAACGCGCGCCGACAAACTCTCCGGTCCCGCGGGACCGGAGTCTGGCCTATTTCTTTGCCCCGGCCTCGACCAGGCGGGTGATCTGCCACTGCTGCGCGATCGACAGAATGTTGTTCACCGTCCAGTACAGCACCAGGCCGGCGGGGAAGAACAGGAACATGCCGGTGAACACGATGGGCATGAACAGCATGACCTTGGCCTGAATCGGATCGGGCGGCGTCGGATTGAGCTTGGTCTGGATGAACATCGTGGCGCCCATGATCAGCGGCAGCACGTAGAACGGATCCTTCACCGACAGGTCGGTGATCCAGCCCAGCCAGGGCGCATTGCGCATCTCGACGGTCCCCAGCAGCACCCAGTACAGCGCGATGAAGACCGGAATCTGCACCAGGACCGGCAGACAGCCGCCCAGCGGGTTGACCTTCTCCTTCTTGTACAGCGCCATCATTTCCTGGTTCAGGCGCTGCTTGTCGTCGCCGTAGGTTTCCTTGAGCTTGACCAGCTTCGGCGTCAGCACGCGCATTTTCGCCATCGACTTGTAGCTGGCTGCCGAAAGCGGGAAAAACGCCAGCTTGAGCAGCATGGTCAGGCCAATGATGGACCAGCCCCAGTTGCCGACCAGCTTGTATATCGCCGCCAGGATCCAGAACAGCGGTGCCGCGATGACGGTCAGCCAGCCATAATCGACCACCAGATCCAGTCCAGGGGCGATTTTCTCCAGCTTGTCCTGCTCCTGCGGGCCGGCGTACAGCGACACCGTGCTCTTGCCGTCGGCGGCAACCGGGAGAATCACGCCTGCCGAGTACAGGTCTTCCCCGACCTTGCGCATGTAGAACTCGCGCGGCGTCCCGGCGGCCGGCAGCCAGGCTGCGACAAAGTAATGCTGGACCATCGCCAGCCAGCCGTTGTCGGCCTTCTGGGCGAACTTGGCCTTTTCCTTGAGGATGTCGGCGAATTCCACTTTCTGGAATTTTTCGGCGTCGGTAAACACCGCCGGGCCGGTGAAGGTCACCACCCCCATCATCATCGAGTTGCCCTGCCCCTCGGCCGGCTTGCCATCGCGGGTGATCTGGTAGTAGGCATGGGAGCCGGGCGCCGCTCCTTCATGGCGCACCTCGATCTGGTAGCTGCCGCGATGGAAGACGTAAGTCTTCGCCACCTTGCCGCCATTTGCCGCTGCCGCTTCCAGACGAAGTTCCAGTTGCTGCTCGCCGTCCTTCAGCACATGCTCCCCGGCAGCCAGCGACCACTGGGTCTTGTGATTCGGCAAGCCCTCGCCGATCACGCCGGATTGAGCCAGATAGATGTGCTTGCCGCCATTGTCGAACAGCACGAAATGCTGCGACTTGTCTTCCGTCGCGGGATGGCGAACCAACTCAAGGCGTGTGATGTCGCCGCCCTGCGACGAAATTTCCGCCAGATACAGATCGGTCCTGATCTTTGCGCTTGCCGCTCCCGGCACCACGGCTGCGGCAGCGGCCGGAACCGAAGCGGGCACCGCCGCCGCGCCGCCGGGCGGCAAAGTTGGCGTTGGCACCACGCCGGCCGGCGCACCCGCCGGCGCCACCGCTGCCTTCGTCGCGGTAGCCAATTTGGGCTGACCCTGTTTTTGCCAGGCGTCCCACAGCATGATCAGCGAGAAGCTGAACACCAAAAGCAGCATCAATCGTCGGTTATCCATTACTGTCTCGGCAGTGATTCAGGTCAGAAATACGAAGCCTCGGCGCAAGCCAACGCGGCTTCCGTCGGCAACAAGCACAGCGGCCACAAAAAATCAGGGAGTCGGATCATACCCGCCCGGATGCCAGGGGTGGCAACGCCCGACCCGTCGCACAGACAGCCACAGGCCTTTGAATAATCCGTGGCGACGCAAGGCCTCCATGGAGTACTCCGAACAACTCGGGTAAAACCGGCAGCGATTGCCCAGCATCGGGCTGATCGCCAGCTGATAGGCGCGGATCAGCAACACTAGCGGCTGCACCAGCAAGGACCTCATGGCGACAGCGCCGGAAGGCGCCTCAGCAGGACTTCAATTTCCGCCCGCCAGGCTTTGCGCTGAACTTGGTCTGCGGCTCTTACGCCCACGAGGGGTCGTCTCAGACGCAAAACCAGGTCGCGCGGCTGAATTTCAATCGCCATCAAGCGGAAAGCTTCGCGTCCCTGGCGCTTGATCGCATTGCGCAATGAAGCGGCCCGCGCCAGGCGCTTCGGAACAATCAATCCGAGGCGCGCGCCGAACTGCTCGACGGCGCGGCTGTAGTGCAAATCAAAACACTCGCCTCGTACCACCCCTCGTGCCGCCATGACGGCCGAAAATTCTTCGGGCCGATGCAGGCGTTGCCTGGAGCAAAACGAAGCCCGGTGTTCAGACCCCGAGACGATGACGGCCCTTGGCACGACGCGCCCGTATGACAGCACGGCCACCGCGGGTGCGCATGCGCACTAGGAAGCCGTGGGTGCGCTTACGGCGCACAACCGAAGGCTGGTAGGTGCGTTTCATGGCAATATCCCCTGAATTAAGAAAAACGGCGGATTACAGCCTTTCGCGGCCTATTTGTCAAGGGCAACAAGTTGCCAAGGCTGTGGATAACTATTGGTGAAACGGCTAGAATGCGTCTGCAGCCAACACAAACGGGCGGCACCACAAAAACATCACAGTCCTACGATTTCATTCCGCCGTTTCTCGTCCCCAGCCTATCCGATCGCAATGAATGAATTCTGGTCCACTTGTCTGAACCGTTTCGAGCAGGAACTTCCTGCGCAGCAGTTCAACACCTGGATAAAGGGTTTGCGCCTGGAAGCCGACGAAGCCGGTCCCGGACATTTCCGCCTGATCGCCCCCAACCGTTTTGTCATGCAATGGGTGCGCGAACGCTATCTGTCCCAGATCGAAGCCCTGGGACGCGAGCATTATTCGACTCCGATCAGCATCAATCTGGCCGTCGCCGGAGCCGTCGCCGATATCCCGGCCGCCGCAGAGACTGTCGAAGCTTTGCCGTCGAGCGAAACCATCGCTCCTGCCGTCGTGGCGCGTAGCGGTGACCCGGCCTATGAAAAGACCCGGCTCAATGCCGAGTTCACCTTCGATACGCTGGTCACCGGCCGCGCCAA
Organism: Sulfuritalea sp.; assembly: GCA_023700805.1. GTDB lineage: Bacteria > Pseudomonadota > Gammaproteobacteria > Burkholderiales > Rhodocyclaceae > Sulfuritalea. The sequence goes on along the minus strand of JAMPYF010000034.1, from coordinate 28,727 downwards.
CGATCTGGCCCGTGCCGCTGCCCAACAGGTGGCGATGAATCCCGGGGTTTCCTATAACCCGCTGTTCATCTACGGCGGCGTCGGTCTTGGCAAGACTCACCTGATTCACGCGATCGGCAATGCGATTTACGCCGCCAATCCCACCATGGAAGTCCGTTACGTCCATGCCGAGGACTATTTTTCGGACGTGGTGCGCGCCTTTCAACAGAATTCGCGCGAGGCCTTCAAGCGCTACTATCGTTCGCTGGACTTGCTGCTGATCGACGATATCCAGTTCTTCAACCGCAAGGACCGGACTCAGGAAGAGTTCTTCTACGCCTTCAACGCCCTGGTCGAGGCAAAAAAACAGATCATCATCACCTGCGACACCTACCCGAAGGATGTTCAGGGACTCGAAGAACGTCTGGTGTCGCGGTTTGACTGGGGTCTTACCGTCGCCATCGAACCCCCGGAACTCGAAATGCGGATTGCCATCCTCAAGAAAAAAGCCGAGGCGGAACACATAAGCATTTCGGACGAGGTTTCCTTCCTGATCGCCAAGAATCTGAGATCCAATGTCAGGGAGCTCGAAGGCGCACTCAACCGCGTGGTGGCCTATGCCCGTTTTCACGGTCGCGACATCAATCTGGAAGTAGCGAAGGAGGCATTGCGCGACATCATCGGCGCCACCAATCGCCAGATATCGCTGGAACTGGTCCAAAAAACCGTTTCCGACTTCTATAAAATCAAAGTCGCCGACATGTACTCCCAGAAACGCACCCGGGCCATTGCGCGGCCCCGCCAGGTCGCCATGTGGCTCACCCGCGAACTGACATCACACAGCCTCCCCGAGATTGGCGAAGCCTTTGGCGGACGCGATCACACCACGGTAATGCATGCCTGCCGCACCATCGTTGACTTGCGCGGCAAGGACAGCAGACTCAATAACGACCTCCATGTCCTGATGCAAACAATCAAGGGGTGAGCTGTGAGCAAGTGCACTGGACAAAACAATGAAACATTGTGGATAAACCCTACTGCGAAGGACCAGGGCAAGATTCATCCACAATCGTGCACAACCGGATCGTGTAGTTATCAACGTGTTTATCCACGCTATAATTAGCTGTATTAATTGAAAAATAATCGCTTATCCACAGCCAAGAGCCGCCCTTATTAATCATAAGAGATCTATATATGCTCCTATTTAAAGGTCCACGCGATCAACTCCTTTCTCCACTGCAATCGGTTTGTGGCATCGTCGAAAAACGCCATACCCTGCCGATTCTTTCCAACGTCCTGATGGAAAAGGATGGCGAAAAGCTGACTTTGCTGGCAACGGATATCGAGATTCAGATCACCACCAAGACCTCGACGGTCGGTGCCGACAAGGCAGGCATCACCGTCGGTGCCCGAAAGTTGCAGGATATCTTGCGCTCCCTGCCCGAGACTGCCGAAGTCAGCCTGGCGCTCGACGAGAAACGCTTGCAGTTGAAAGCCGGCAAGAGCCGCTTCAACCTGCAGACGCTGCCTGCCGAAGACTTTCCGCGCATGACCACGACCGAGGGCCAGGCAACACGCCTGCTGATCACCCAAAAGCAGATGAAACGCCTGCTCGCCCTGGTCCAGTACGCCATGGCGCAACAGGATATCCGTTACTACCTGAACGGGCTGCTCCTGGTGGCGAAGGGCAATGAATTGCGCATGGTGGCCACCGACGGCCATCGACTCGCCTATGCCGCCGAAACCCTTGCCGAAACACCTGCGCCGATCGAAGTCATCCTGCCGCGCAAGACCATACTCGAGCTGTCGCGCCAACTGGCCGACAACGACGATCCGCTCGAAATAGCCCTGACGTCCACCCAGGCGCGTTTCAGCTTTGGCAATATCGAACTGGTTTCCAAGCTTATCGACGGCAAGTTTCCGGACTATGAACGCGTCATTCCGCAGCACCACAGCAAGCTGATCAAGCTCTCGCGCGATGCACTGCTGCATTCCCTGTTGCGCGCAGCGATTCTGACCAATGAGAAGTTCCGCGGCGTGCGCCTGGTCCTGGCCGAGGGCAGCCTCAAAATAATTTCCAGCAATGCGGAACAGGAAGAAGCCCAGGAAGAAATCGAAATCGACTACAGCGGCGATGCCCTGGATGTGGGTTTCAACGTGACCTACCTGCTCGATGTCTTGAACAACGTCAGCAACGAAATCATCGAACTGCATCTCGCCGACGCGAATTCCAGCGCCCTTTTTGTATTGCCGGGCAACGAGACGTTCAAGTACGTCGTGATGCCGATGCGCATCTGAAATAGAAACCAGAAAAGAACCCCATGACACCAAGCAACAGCTCACCCGCCTACGACGAATCGAGTATCCAGCAGCTTGAAGGCCTCGAGGCTGTTCGCAAACGCCCGGGTATGTACATCGGCGACACCTCCGATGGCACCGGTCTGCATCACATGGTGTTCGAGGTTGTGGACAATGCGATAGACGAAGCGCTGGCGGGGCACTGCGACGATATCGTGGTCACCATCCACACCGACAATTCGATTTCGGTCACCGACAACGGTCGCGGCATTCCGACCGGGATCAAGTTCGACGACAAGCACGAACCGAAGCGCTCGGCGGCCGAGATCGTCATGTGCGTGCTCCATGCCGGCGGCAAGTTCAACCAGAATTCCTACAAGGTTTCCGGCGGCCTGCATGGCGTCGGCGTTTCCTGCGTCAATGCCCTGTCGCAGTGGCTGCGCCTGATCATTCGTCGCGACGGCAAGAAATACCTGATGGAATTCAACCGCGGCCACGCCGTCGATCGGTTGGTGGAAATCCAGAACGGCGTCGAGGTATCGCCGCTGAAGGTTCTCGGTGAAACGGAGAAGCGCGGCACCGAAGTACATTTCATGGCCGATGACGAAATCTTCGAAAACGTCGAATTCCACTACGACATCCTGGCCAAGCGCCTGCGCGAACTGTCTTTTCTCAATAACGGCGTCAAGATCAAGCTGATCGACCAGCGCAACGTCAAGGAAGAGGACTTTGCCTTCTCGGGAGGCGTCAAGGGCTTCGTCGAATACATCAACCGATCCAAAACCGTATTGCATCCCTCGGTATTCCATTCATCCGGAGTCTCGGTACAGAACGGCGTCAATATCGACGTCGAAGTCGCCATGCAATGGAACGACTCCTACGCCGAGCAGGTGCTGTGCTTCACCAACAATATCCCGCAATCCGACGGCGGCACCCATCTGACCGGCCTGCGCGCGGCGATGACCCGGGTCATCAACAAGTACATTGAAGAAAACGAAATCGCCAAGAAGGCCAAGGTCGAGATTACCGGCGACGACATGCGCGAAGGACTGGCCTGCGTGCTTTCGGTGAAGATGCCCGACCCGAAATTCGCGTCGCAAACCAAGATGAAACTGGTTTCGTCCGAAGCCAGGCCGGCGATCGAGGAAGTGGTCGCCCAGAAGCTGGCCGACTTCCTGCTCGAAAAGCCGCTCGATGCCAAGATCATCACGGGAAAGATAGTCGAGGCCGCCCGGGCACGCGAAGCCGCGCGCAAGGCGCGCGACATGACGCGACGCAAGGGGGTGCTCGACGGCCTTGGCCTGCCGGGCAAGCTGGCCGATTGCCAGGAAAAGGATCCGGCACTGTGCGAGATGTACATCGTCGAGGGCGATTCGGCCGGCGGCTCGGCCAAGCAAGGACGTGACCGGAAATTCCAGGCCATCCTGCCCTTGCGCGGCAAGGTGCTCAACGTCGAAAAGGCGCGCTACGACAAGCTGATATCCAGCGAGCAGATCGTCACCCTGGTGACCGCACTCGGCTGCGGGATCGGCACCGAAGACTTCGACATCGCCAAGCTGCGCTATCACCGCATCATCATCATGACCGACGCCGACGTCGACGGCGCGCACATCCGCACCCTGCTGCTGACCTTCTTCTACCGGCAGATGCCCGAACTGGTCGAGCGCGGTTACATCTACATCGCCCAGCCGCCGCTGTACAAGATCAAGCACGGCAAGAGCGAGACCTACATCAAGGACGACCACGAACTCAACCAGCATCTGCTGCGGCTTGCGCTGGAAGGCACCCAGCTGACGCCACGCACCGGCGCCGCGGTAGTCGAAGGCGAGGCGCTGGGAGGGCTCGCGCGTGCCTACCTGCTTTCCGAGGCGGTGATCCGCCGCGTCACGGATTTCATCGACGGCGAAGTCCTCCACGCCCTGCTGGCCCACGACATCGAGGTCGATACCTCGAGCGAGGCAGCCACGCGCGCCAGCGCGGAACGCGTCAGCGCCCATCTTTCCGGCGCGGTCCGCATCGAATCGCGTTTCGACGAGAAGCACGAGCGCTGGATGCTGGCGGTGATACGCATGCGCCACGGCAACTTGCGGGTCGGGCGCATCGACGAGGATTTCCTGCTTTCGGGCGACTATCTGCAGATTCGCCGCACCGCGCAGATGATTGCCGGGCTCATGGGAGAGGGTGCCGTGATTCGTCGCGGCGAGAAATCGCTCGCGGTAACCAGTTTTGCCGATGCCATGAAGTGGATGCTGAATGAGGTCGAGCGCGGCCTGGCCAAGCAGCGCTACAAAGGCCTGGGCGAGATGAATCCCGCGCAGCTCTGGGAAACCACCATGGACCCGACCGTGCGTCGCCTGCTTCGCGTACAGATCGACGACGCCATTGCTGCGGATGAAATTTTCACCACACTGATGGGCGATGACGTCGAGCCGCGCCGTGCCTTTATCGAGTCGAACGCACTGTACGCCCGCAATATCGATGTTTAGTGGGCCGCACCTACACACTGGCGACGGGGAGTTATAGGATGTGTTTACTCCTCCTCTGATCCGCAAGGATTGGATTCACCCGATACAACGGTATCGGGTTTTTTTTGACCGAGAGATTACGCCAAGCGATTGTTGCGCCGCAATAACTTTAGCTTGACAAGTCCGCCTCAATCAATAGAATGCGCCGTTATTGCGGTGCACAAATACTACTTTCGGAGTATTCACCAAGCTCAGCGCACCCGCCGATCGCATTAAAGATGTTTCGGGAGATCACCATGTACAACGTATCCGAGCAACTCGCCAGCAGCAGCAAGGCCGGCGTTGAAACCTTCGTGACCATGGCCAATGCCACTTTCGCCGGCTTCGAACGCCTGGCGGCACTGAACCTCAATACCGCCCGCAGCCTGCTGGAAGACAGCCAGGTCTATGCCCGTGCTGTGCTCGCCGCCAAGGACTTGCCGGCTTTGGCCGCATTGCAGGGCACGCTGGCCCAGCCTGACCCGGATGCGGCTGCCACGTATTCGCGCAGCGTGTATGAAATAGCCAGCGAAACCCGGGTGAACCTGTCCAGAGCGCTGGAACTCCGGGTGGCTGAACTCAACGAGAAGCTCGGCATGGCCTTCGAAAAGGCCGCAGAGACGGCACCGGCGGGTGCCGATCTGGCGCTGAACGCGATGCGCACGGCGCTGTCGGCGGCGAATTCGGCCTGCGACAACATGGGCAAGGCCGCCAGGCAGGCGGCCGATCTGGCGGAAGCCAATCTTGCCGCGGCAGCCTCCTTTGCCGCCAGGAATCACAAACGGGCGGCTTAAGAAGTCCTCCAACATTCTTTCCGGCCCTGACGGGCCGGCCTCAAGCCGGCGCAGAGCGTCCGGTGTTTCTTCCGCCCGGCAATCAGCTCCTGCCCTTCCAAATCGGGAACCGCAGGACGCCGCCGTGGGGCTCAAGAGCCGCTGCAACAGCCCAGTCGCCCGCCATAGGGATTCACTGGGTGTGCAGCTGCAACAGCAAAGGAGAAATCTTGTCAGCAAGCATCGTCCACCGATATTTGATCGTCCGCGGCACCAGCGCGGTCCTTAACTACCTGCATATCGATCTGGCGGTAGCCGCTGCCGTACTCGGTTTTGTCCTGATCGGCGGCCTGGCCAACAACCCTGGGTTTGGCCAATCGATCGCCGGGACCTTGCCCGACGTCTCGGTATCGACTGAAATGTCGCGGCCGGCTGGGTCCGCGGTAACGGCAAACCGGCCGCTGACGCCCACCATGGACGCAGTTCTCGGCTTCGTTGCACAGCGCTACCGCGTCGCTCCCGAGCCGCTGCTGCCGGTTTTCGAGGCAGCCCAGGCCGCCGCCAGCGAACGCGGCATCGATCCCCTGCTGATCGTCGCCGTGATTGCGATCGAATCCGGCTTCAATCCCTTCGCCCAGAGCAACATGGGGGCGCAGGGACTGATGCAGATCATTCCCCGTTACCATCAGGACAAGGTGCCCAAGACTTCCGCGGGAAGCGCCTTCCTCGACCCGGTGAGCAACGTCAAGATGGGTGCCCACATTCTGCAGGAATCGATACGCCGGCAAGGCGGCCTGATGGAGGGCTTGCAGCACTACGCCGGCGCCAGCGACGACATCGAGCAGTCCTATGCCAACAAGGTGATCGCCGAAAAACTGCGTCTTGAGCAGGCCGCGCGACGCCGCGAGGCCGCAAGCAGTTGAGGCGATCGGAGCATGGTCCCGAGCGCAACTTGGCGGGCATTTGACCATGCTCAAGACATGGCTATGCCAAATATCGTTGAATGCTCAGGTCTGTGTTTCAAAAGGGGATAGAAGGTGCCAACGTCCAATAGAGTTGTTGATCTGCCCTCAGTGAATTCCAGGACCTTCGCGCCCGGGCGTTCTTCCACCGGCGTGGCGTCGATCATCCGCCACGAGCTGGTCGATGCCCAGGTCGAGGTGTTGCGCATGTACCTGGAGAAGCAATCCACGGAACGTCTGCTCGAGTCCCTCGACCGGCTTATCGCCTGTACCCGGGCCAGCTTCAGGGAAGAGGAAGCGCTGATGCAGGCCCTTACCGCCACGCCCGATATCGCGCATCGCAACTTGCACGATGCGGTGCTGGCGCAGCTTGAACTGCTGCGCGGACACGCGCTGGAGTTCGACAGGGGGCGCCTGCTCGCGCAGTTGATCCTGGTCGATCGCCAGCTCAACTCGCACATTTCGGAGGCTGCGCAGATAACGCTGCGCCAGCCACGCGAGCAACTGGCCGAGTGCGAAGCCATCGCGTCGATCGTGGCCGAAGGCCAGGCCCACCACTAGGAATTCCCGCCCGGGCTTCTCCCGCTGCGGGCCGCCTGGCGACGGGCCCTCGCCGTTCGCGGCAGACGCTTGCGCGGCGATATCGACTGCCACCATAATGGCTTACCGAGACTCGGCAAGCCGCACTGATCGGTTCGGCTTTTTGGGCAGAACGCACCGGAGGAGAATTGCAATGACCCGCTATTTGCTGTCGTTCCTGACCGGGGCGCTGATTTCGCTCAATGCCGGCGCAACTGAGTCCTATCTCTGCGTCGCCGATCTCACCACCGGCTTTTCCTTCGACAGCGCCAAGAAGAAGTGGGGCAGCGCGATGTTCCGCTCCGAAAAAAAGCTCGTGGTGGCCAAGGCCACACAGAAGCCCTATGCCTGGGAAGTCAAGGAAGTCGGCGACAGCCGGCCCGGCGCGACCTGCGAGCAGGACTTCAATGAAGCCGGCAACCTGTTTTGCAGCGGCGTATTCGATCTTCGTTTCAACAGTCGCAAACTGCGCTTCCTGTATGTCTATCCGATCGGCTACTGGAGCGACGGCGACAAGGGCGGCCCGTCCCGCGAAGGCGACAACACGCCGGCCCTGGCCATCGGCAAATGCAGCGTGATTTGAGTTAGCCCAGGCCTGCCGCCGAACGGACGCGGCGATGCGGGATGTCGCGGGTGCATCCTTTATAATCGCGCATGACTCAAGTCCTGCCAACCAGCCCCAGCCTTTCCCCAACCTCCGCGCCTGAAGGCGCAGCCCAGCCGCCGAAGCCGGGCTTCGACCAGTTGCCGCTGGCCCCGGCCACGCTGCTCAACCTGCAGCAGCTGGGCTACCTGCACATGACGCCGATCCAGGCCGCCGCCCTGCCCCTGGCCCTGGCCGGCCAGGATCTGATCGCCCAGGCCAAGACCGGCAGCGGCAAGACGGCCGCCTTCGCCCTCTGCCTGCTGACCAAGCTGAATCCGCGGCGCTTCGCGGTGCAGGCGCTGGTGCTGTGCCCGACGCGCGAGCTGGCCGACCAGGTAACCCAGGAAATCCGCCGCCTGGCGCGCGGCGAGGACAACATCAAGGTCCTGACCCTGTGCGGCGGCAGCACCATGCGGCCGCAGATCTCCAGCCTGGAGCACGGCGCCCACGTCGTGGTCGGCACGCCGGGGCGCATCATGGATCACCTGCAGCGCGGCAGCCTGGATTTGTCGGCGCTCGACACGCTGGTGCTGGACGAGGCCGACCGCATGCTCGACATGGGCTTCTTCGACGACATCGTCACCGTGGCCAAGGCCTGTCCCAGGGAGCGGCAGACCCTGCTGTTCTCCGCCACCTATCCCGAAGGCATCGCCAGCCTGAGCCGCCAGTTCCTGCGCCAGCCGCAGCAGATCACGCTGACCGAGCAGCACGAGGCCGGCAAGATCCGCCAGCGCTTCTACGAGGTGGCGCCCGAGCAGAAGCTGGCCGCCGTCGGCCTGCTGCTCAAGCACTACCGGCCGGTCAGCACCCTGGCCTTCTGCAACACCCGCCAGCAGTGCCGCGAGCTGCTGCAGGTCCTGCGCGCCGAGGGTTTCGTCGCCCTGGCCCTGCACGGCGAGCTGGAACAGCGCGAGCGCGACCAGGTGCTGATCCAGTTTGCCAACCGCAGCTGCTCGGTGCTGGTGGCCACCGACGTCGCCGCGCGCGGCCTCGACATCGACCAGCTGGAAGCCGTGATCAATGTCGATGTCACGCCCGACAGCGAGGTGCATGTCCATCGCATCGGCCGCACCGGGCGCGTGGACCAGGCGGGCTGGGCCTTCAGCCTGGTCAGCGGCAACCAGATGGCGCGCGTGGACAACATCGAAAAGGCGCTCGGCCATGAAATCGAATGGCATACCCTGAGCGAACTGCAGCCCGCGCCCGGCAAGCCGCTGCAGCCGCCGATGGCGACCCTGCAGATCCTCGGCGGGCGCAAGGAAAAGATCCGTCCCGGCGACGTGCTGGGCGCCCTGACCGGGGAAGCCGGTTTCAGCAAGGAGCAGATCGGCAAGATCAACGTCACCGATACCAGCACCTATGTCGCCGTCGCGCGCGGCGTCGCGCGCGAGGCGGTGCGCAAGCTGTCGGCCGGCACGCTCAAGGGCAAGCGGGTCAAGGTGCATTTGCTGCAGGATCGGGCGGACTGAGCGCGCCGCCATGAAGACCCCGAAAAGACTCCAGCCGCTGGTCAGCGAAGGCCTGGTCGATGAGGTCCTGCGCCAGCTGATGAGCGGCAAGGAGGCGACCGTCTATATCGTGCGCTGCGGCGAGGAAATCCGCTGCGCCAAGGTGTACAAGGATGCCGAGCAGCGCAGTTTTCGCAAGAGCGTGTCCTACCAGGAAGGCCGCAAGACCAAGAACAGCCGCCAGGCGCGGGCCATGGCGAAGGGCTCGCGCTACGGGCGCCAGATGCAGGAAGAGGCCTGGCAAAGCGCCGAGGTCGATGCGCTGTACCGCCTCGCCGCCGCCGGGGTCAAGGTCCCGCAGCCCTACCTCTGCCACGAGGGCGTGCTGCTGATGGATCTGGTGACCGATGCCGACGGCCATCCGGCGCCGCGGCTCAATGACATCGAACTGTCCGTCGAGCAGGCGCTGGAATTCCACGCCGGGCTGCTCGGCCAGGTGGTGCGCATGCTCTGCGCCGGAATCATCCACGGCGACCTCTCCGAATACAACATCCTGGTCGGAGCCGACGGCCCGGTCATCATCGACCTGCCGCAAGCCGTCGACGCCGCGGGCAACAGCAATGCCGGCGCCATGCTGGAGCGCGACGTGGCCAACCTCGCCGGCTACTTCGGCCGCTTTGCGCCCGAGTTGCTCGACAGCCAATACGGCAAGGAAATCTGGCGCCTCTACGAAGCCGGCAGCCTGACGCTGGACAGCGAACTGACGGGCCGCATCGAGGTCGAGCAGCGCATCGCCGATGTCGACGCGGTGCTCGAAGAGGTCAAGCTGGCGCTGCAGGCGGAAGAGCGCCGGCGCCTGTACCAGCAGGCCGCCTGAGCGCCGTAGCGCCAGCGCCAACTCTCGCCGTCCCGTCATGAAACCCGCCGCAACCGCATTCACGCTGCGCGAGGACGAGGTCGAGATCACCGCGATCCGCGCCCAGGGCGCGGGCGGGCAGAACGTCAACAAGGTGTCCAACGCGGTGCATCTGCGCTTCGACATCCGCGCCTCCTCGCTGCCCGATGAAATCAAGGCCCGCCTGCTGCAGTTCAAGGATCAGCGCATCAGCGCCGACGGCGTCGTGGTAATCAAGGCGCAGCAGTACCGCAGCCTGGAGCGCAACAGCTTCGCCGCCATGGCGCGCCTGCGCGAACTGATCGCCGCCGCCGCCTTCGTGCCGCCGCCGCGCCGCGCCACCAAGCCGACCCGCAGTTCGCAGCAGCGCCGCGTCGACAGCAAGGTCCTGCGCGGCAAGCAGAAGGCCCTGCGCGGCCGCGTCGGCGACAACTGATCGCCGTCGGCGGGCGCCGGTTCAGGGCGCGGTCAGGTCTTCGACCAGTTGCCGCAAGGCCGCCACTTCGGCTTCGAGCGCGGCGACGCGCTGTTCCAGCTGGCCGAGGCGGCCACTTCCCGCCGACCCGGGCGCCGTGGTCTCCCCGGCGCCCGCCAGGTCTTCAGGCAGTTCGCCGCTGAACAAGTGGGCGTAGCGCGATTCGCGCTTGCCCGGTTCGCGCGCCAGGCGCTGCACGTAGGGGCCGTCCTCGCGTTGCGCGAGCTGGTCGAGCACCGCTTCGACTTCCGTCACGTCGCCGAAGCGGCACAGCCGGGCCGTGTGGCTGCGCAGTTCGCCCGGCGTCTGCGGGCCGCGCAGGAACAGCTCGCAGACGATGCCGAGTTCCTGCGGCGTGAATTTCAGCGTGCCGTAATTGGTATTGCAGAAGCGGTGCTGGAATTTCGGCACCCGGCTGCCGAAGCCGCCCTGCTCATTGACGAAGAACTTCCTGATCAGGCCGTCGACCACCTGCTGCACCTCGGTCTCGTCGAGGTCGAGCACCGGGTCGCGGTTGCTGCGCTGGTTGCAGGCATTGGTCAGCGCGTTGAGCGACAGCGGATACTGCTCGGGCGTGGTGATCTCCTTTTCGATCAGGCAGCCAATGACGCGGGTTTCGTGCAGCGTCAGTTCAATGTTCATGGCATGGTTCCGCCGCGCCCAGGGCCGGATAGTCCGTGTAGCCGGCCGGCCCCGGGCTGTAGAAGCTCGCCGCAATCGGCTTGTTCAGCGCCGCGCCGGCCCGGATCCGCGCCGGCAGGTCGGGATTGGCGAGGAAGCCGCTGCCGAAGGCCACCGCATCGACCTTGCCCGCGGCGATCGCCTGGTTTGCCTCGGCGGCCGTGTAGCCCATGTTGGCGACCAGCACACCGCGGTAGTTCGCGCGGATCGGCGTCATCACGTCGCCGCTTTGTCGGCCGAAGAAATCGCCGCGCATGGCGTGCAGGTAGGCCAGCTTGCAGTCGTTGAGCCGGCCCGCCAGCCAGGTCGCGAGCCCGACCGGGTCGCTGTCGATCATGCTGTTGTAGCTGTTGAGCGGCGAAATGCGCAGGCCGACCCGATCGCTGCCCCAGACCTCGCTGACGGCCTCGATCACCTCGAACATCAGCCGCGCCCGGTTCTCGCGCGAGCCGCCGTAAGGGCCGCCGCGCCGGTTGGCGCCGTCGCGCAGGAATTCGTCGAGCAGGTAGCCGTTGGCGCCATGCACCTCGACCCCGTCGAAGCCGGCGGCCCGGGCGTTCTCGGCCGCCGTCCTGAAACCGGCGACGATGGCCGGCAGTTCATCGTCGCGCAGTTCGCGCGGCAGGACATAGGGCTGCTTGCCCTGCGGGGTGTGCACCTCGTCGCCGGTGATCGCGATCGCGCTGGGCGCCACGGGTTGCGCGCCGCCGTTGAGCAGCGGATGACAGGCGCGTCCGCCGTGCCAGAGCTGCAGAAAGATGCGGCCTCCGGCGGCATGCACGGCATCGGTGCTCAGCTTCCAGCCGGCGACCTGGGCGGCGGAATAGATGCCCGGCTCGTGCCAGAAGGCCGAATTGCCCGCCATGGCCATGGTGGCTTCGGCGATGATCAGTCCGGCACTCGCGCGCTGCGCATAGTATTCGGCCATCAGGGCGTTCGGCAGATGGTCGGCGCCGGCCCGGCAGCGCGTCAGCGGCGCCATGAAAATGCGGTTCGGCACGGTCCTCGCGCCAAGCTGGAGCGGGCTGAACAAGTCGGTCATGGTCGGGAGTCTCGGCTTATGGAATGGGGAGCTCGATACTAGCGCAAGCGCCGGGCGATGCCGCCAAACTCCGAGCATGGCCAAGCGCGCATATCTCCTGTCCAGGGCGCGGTGCCTTCATGGTGGCCGGCGAAACCGTCAAGCTGGCCTCGAAAGCCAGGTAGCCGCCGTGCCGCCAACGCCAACTCTCACAAGGCCTCGGGTCGCAGGTCGGCCAGCACTTCGCGGAACTGCTCCAGCGCCGCTTCGAGGTCATCGACGATTTCCTGCGCAATGATCTCCGGCGCAGGCAGATTGTCCGAATCGGCCAGCGCATCGTCGCGCAGCCAGAAGATGTCCAGGCTCGCCTTGTCGCGCGCTGCCAGTTCCTCGTAGTCGTAGGCGCGCCAGCGGCCTTCGGGATTCTCCGGCGACCAGGTCGGCGTTCTTTCATTGCGCATGGCCGGGTTGTAAAGCTCGACGAACTCCATCAAATCGACGACGCGCATCGGGTTGGTCTTCAGCGTGAAATGCTGATTGGTGCGCAGGTCGTAGATCCACAGCTTCTTCGTCCAGGGTGTTTCCGAGGCCGGCTTCTTGTCGAAGAAAATCACGTTGGCCTTGACCCCCTGCGCGTAAAACAGCCCCGTCGGCAGGCGCAGCAGCGTATGCACCTCGCACTCGTGCAAGAGCTTCCTGCGTATCGTCTCGCCGGCGCCACCCTCGAACAGCACGTTGTCCGGCACCACCACCGCAGCGCGGCCGTGGATGCCGAGCAGGGTCTTGATGTGCTGCACGAAGTTGAGTTGCTTGTTCGAGGTCGTGGCCCAGAAATCGTCGCGCTCGATGATGTCCTTCTCGGTCGTGGTGCGGCCATCCTCGCCGACGATTACGGTGCTGCTCTTCTTGCCGAAGGGCGGATTCGCCAGCACCACCTCGAAGCGCTCGCCGGGGTCGGCCGCCAGTGCATCGGCCACCCGCACCGGCACGCTGGTTTCCGAGCCGATGCCGTGCAGCATCAAATTCATCGCGCAGACCCGCGCCGTCGCCTGCACCAGTTCCCAGCCGGTGAAAGCCGCCTCCTTGAGGTGGCGCTTTTCCTCACTGGTCAGGTGCCGGTTGTGCTGAGGATTGGTGATGTAGTTGTGCGCCGTGAACAGGAAGCCGCCCGTGCCGCAGGCCGGGTCGCAAATGCGCTCGCCCGGCTTCGGCGCGATGCAGGTCACCATGGCCTGGATCAGCGCCCGCGGCGTGAAGTACTGCCCCGCCCCGCTCTTGGTGTCCTGCGCATTCTTTTCCAGCAGGCCTTCGTAGGCATCGCCCTTCACATCGACGTTCAGCGACGACCAGTTCTCCGCATCGATCAGGTCGACGATCACCCGCGTCAGCTTGGCCGGGTCCTGGAACTTGTTCTGCGCCTTGGCGAAGATCAGGCCCAGCGTGCCCTTCTGTCGGCCCAGGGCTTCGAGAATGTGGCGGTAGTGGTCGAACAATTCGTCGCCGCTTTTCGCCAGCAGCGTCGGCCAGGCATGCTCCGCCGGCACCAGGCTGGGCTGGCTGTAGGGCGGACGCGAACGTTCGTCGGCCATCTTGAGGAATAGCAGGTAAGTCAGCTGCTCGACGTAATCGCCATACGACATGCCATCGTCACGCAACACGTTGCAGTAGTTCCAGAGTTTCTGGACGAGGGTGGAAGCGTTCATAGGGGAGGCAGCGACTCCAGTCGTTCCGCCACTTTGCGGCAGGCGGTAATCAGGTCGGCGACCAGGCGTTCATCGACATTGAAATCGCCTTCGTACTCGCCGAGGTTGCGCACGTCGTGGCATTTCGCCAGCACTCGCCAGACTTCCGGGCCGAGGCCAAGCGTATGTGGCAGCAATTGGAAAACGATGTAGCGATTGGTGGAACGATAACCGTGGCGGCGCAAGGCAGCGAGGCACAGCGCATGGGCGGCGTTGTAAGCCAGATCGAATCTGCCTTCGAGAGAAAGCCCCTGATATTCCGCATCCTTGAGCCTGACCAGAGCGAACCGGCGCAGGCCGGCCAATTCCTTCGCATCAGGCGGCTCCGCCTTCAGCGGTTTGCCAAAGCCGGTCAGGTTCTCAAACGCCGAGCTCATGTTCTCCACCGATCAGCCAAATCTTGGGCTGGGACAGAACCCGCGCGACAAATGCGTTGTCGTCGGCGCGGCGCTTCGCCAGTTCCTTGCGGGTCATCAATGTCGGGTTTACCGGCCGGCCCAAGCGTGCGCCGACTTCTTCCAGCACCGCGAAGACATCGGCGTAGCTGAGCTTGTCGCTGATCAGCATCAGGTCGATGTCGCTCGCCGCCGTGTCCTGGCGCTTTGCTACGGAGCCATAGACAAAAGCGGCCGCAATCTTCGATGCCAGCGGAACCAGCGCCTCGCGCAGCGGTTCGGCCAGGCCGACCGTCTTCTGCGCTATGCCGCACAGCTCTGCATAGATGGGCGAATCCGGGTTGGCCCGGTAGTGCTTCTGGTTGCCCAGCGGATGCACCGTCACCAGCCCGCTCTGGGCCAGCCGCGCCAGCTCGCGCTGCACCGCGCCCGAGCCCGCGCCGGTGAGTCCGATCAGCTCCGTGGCGTAGAAGCTGCGCCTGGGCTGGCCGAAGATCAGCCCCAGCACACGCTGTTGCGTACCCGAAAACAAGGCATCGGCGAGGCTGGTCTGCATGGAGGGTGTCTTGGGTTTTATGCCCATTTTGGGAATGTTAATGCCCAGAATGGGCATAGTCAATGGCCGTAAAAGTCGGCGCTGGCGGGACGGCGATTGTTCCTTCGCCCCTCGACCTCAAATCTCCCACACAGCTCTACAGGCCGGATACTTCGAGCAATCCCAGAAGCTCCCGCCCGCGTTCGCGCCGCGTTTGGCGGTACGGCGCACCATGGCGCTGCCGCACTGCGGGCAGACCGGCATATCGGATTGCCTCATTGCCGGCGCTGTCTGCACTTCCTCAATCAAAGCGCGCAAGGCCGGGCCGTCAATCAGGTTGATATTGCGTCCGGCGGCAAATTCCCGGGCGGTGGGTGTGAATTGGCCCGAAGTGACGACATAGCCGCCCGCCGCGCCGTGCGCCGCCATCACCCCATACAGCTCGCGCACCGTGGTGACGCCGACCTTGAACGCCCTCCACTGCTTGCATTGAACGAAATGACGCTCGCCTTCCTTGGTCAGCACCAGATCGACTCCGCCATCCGCCCCGTCGCCTCCGGTCTCTGTCACCGCATAGCCCTGGCGACGGAAGGCCTCGCCCACCAGCAATTCGAATTCGCTCCAAGTCATCTGGTCCAGCGCGCCTGCCGTGGGGTTCTGCGCTACGTCCGCCAGAAGCCGCCTGCGCTTGGCGCGACCGATTGCCGAGAGCGCGGCGCCGATCAGGCAGATCAGGGGCAAGAGATACTGGCCGAGTGTCGCCAGGGCCTTGTAGAAGTGGCTGACAGCAAACGTTCCCACCTGCCCCGCAGCCCCAAGAGTTGGCGCTGGCGCCACGGCGAAATAGTGCAACCCCGCGTAAGACACAAGCGCAAGAGCAACCCCCGCCCACCAGGGCAGCATGGCGACGATGTCGATCAGGTCTTCGGCGGTGCTTTGTTTTCTTCGCGCCACAGTCTTATTCGCCAGATTTTCTTTGATAGTTTTGCAGCACCCTGCATCCAATAATCAAAGAAACCTCTCGTAAAAACAGTCGATTGGATTTCTTTTATCAGAGGACCATTGATAATTTCGAAATGGAAGTATTAATCGGAAGTCCAGGTTTTCAGCATGAGACTGAACGCGGCGGGTTCTATTTTTCCGCCTTCCTGTATCCCTGGTTGGGATGATTCGGGTTGCCTGGATAACGTTGCACGAGGACTCCCTCCTTAAGCATGGGAGTGAGGTAGTGGTTCTGAACACTAGCGGGCTGCCGCCCCAACAACTCCGCAAGCTCCCGCAAGGACAGGTAAGCCCCTGAGCACAAACCGAGAATGGTCGTGCGAACATCGACAGGTTTGGCGCGTAGCCGCTCGCGTATTGGCGCGGCTAATGCACGCAAGGCTTCGTAATCGGGGGAGTTCGCGTCCTTATGTTGGAAGCTCGGGTCCTTATGTTGGGAGTTCAGGGCCTTAGGTGGGGAGTCGTCTAAGACATGTTCCGACAGTTCCATCTCTAGTGTTCCGCCGAACAAATCGGGCGCTCCAAGTTGTGGCCAGCGATATCGCGTACCTCGGCCGTGGCCATGTTTTCCCAGCCATCCACGTTCGACCAGCAGCTTGAGCTTGTTACCGATGTCGCGTGGATGCTCACTCCGATATGGCTGGATATCCGCATTGCCGACTTCGCCAAAGCGATGCGCCAGCATCAAAATCACCCGTTCCAACTCGTCCAGTCTGGCATAGGCGTCGCCGACAAGAGCGCGCAGTTCCCTTTCCACATCGTCGGGAATCATGCTCGTCACCGGCAGCCACACCCGGGTCATTTCCAGCGCGGCGTTTTCTGCAACTACCGGAATCAGCCAGTGTTGCTCACGCCAGGCACGCAGGATTTTCTGAAAACCGGAACCGGCCTTCTCGCCAAGCCCCAGCATCTGAAACATCTTCTGCAGGTTCGGATTGCGCGGGTCGGTAATGCCGCCCTGATACAACTGCTCGCGCGGGATGCGCAGCCGTCCGGGATTATGGAAGATGAAGGCATCGGGCCGTTTGACGATCTTGATCGGGCGTGAAGACTGATGATCGGCATGGATCAGGGCGTTCACCAGCGCTTCGCGCAAAGCTTCGTGGACATGGGTTTCCTCCAGCCGCGTCGCGGTGCGGTCCAGCTTGAAGGGCACGTCCACGCCATCCACCAATCGCGGATAAACCCGATAGTAGAAATTGAACAAGTTTGGTGCCCACTTGCCGTCGATGGTCAGTCGATAGGTCCAGCGTTCCTCAGGATTGGAAGAAAGCTGCTCCTGATAGTCCAGATGAAAATGCGGCAAGGCATCGAGCAGACTCCGCTCGCGGCCGAACATCAACAGACCGGCCAGCGTTAATCCCTCGGCGCCGCTGCGCCGATCACGGCGCAGCCCGCCCAGCCGTTCCAGAAAGTTCGCCTCGTTCAGCGCCAGAAAGGGATGGTCCGGATCGCGCGAGGCGAAGCGATTGCGGTAGGCAGCCAGCGTGTCTGCATCCAGATCATCGAGATCGAAGCCGTCGAGAATCAGGCTGTCCAGCGGCTCGTCTCCGGCATCGCGCAGCATCTGCCGTACCTCGGCTTCGCTGCAGCGATAGTCACCCTCGTAGTTGCGCTTGTACGTGCCAAGCAGTGGATTGCCGTTGATGAATACCGGGCGCTGTTGCCGATGGGCGCGGGGCACATGGATGCAGAGCAGGCGACGTCCCGCTACCGTGAGAACCGAAACATCGTCTTCGCTGCAGATTGCCTGGCTCAGCTTCTGCGGGTTGTTGTGAGTGTCCCAGAAGCTCTTGCGCAATATCTCCGGCTTGCGCACGCCCTCGGCGACGAAGCCGCCATCTCGTTCGGCAACACCCAGCACGATGAACCCGCTCTCGGTATTGGCGAAGGCGGAAATCGTTTCCCAGATCGATTTCGGCAGGCCGCCATCGGCGGTCTTGAATTCGACGTCCTGGTCCTCGCCGAGATTGAGGGCTTCGAGCAGTTGGTCGAGGGTCATCATGAGTGCGCCCTGTCGTCCAGAGAAAATGCCGATGATATAGGTGTTTTCCGCAGCCGCTCGCACCGCATCGCCAGCGCCGACTCTTCGAAGTCAAGCCTACTGTGGAAGTTCGGCGCAGCCGAACTGTCCGCTTCGCTCGGCGCCATGATGCAGCGTAAACCATCGCTGTTGACCCTAGCGCGGAATACCCGT
The DNA here is from genome assembly GCA_023700805.1 of Sulfuritalea sp. Lineage (GTDB taxonomy): Bacteria > Pseudomonadota > Gammaproteobacteria > Burkholderiales > Rhodocyclaceae > Sulfuritalea. The sequence continues at coordinate 10,595 of JAMPYF010000034.1, read as the reverse complement.
GGCATAAGTCTTAGCATCACCTCCTCGCCTCGAACTCGCGCTCCTGTTCCCTTATGAAGCGCGAAAGATGGAACGTTGCCAGCTTCACATCTTCCGGCGAAATAACGACCTTCTCCTGGGCCAGGAATGCCGACAATGCCTTCGGTTCCAGCACCCAAAGTTCCTTCCGGCTGGCCCCGCTATTTTTGACGAACCAGCCGGGGAAGAGGACCACCGGCCACACCGGAAATGTCCTGCCGGTACTTTCCGCCAGCAGACGTTGCAGCCAGCTGGCCTGCGCCTTGGCCTGGATCACCGGGTTGCGGTCCGGTTCCCAGCCCGCAGCCCGCAGGGTTTCGCCATCGAAGCTAATTGTCGGGCTACCTCGGCGCGGCTTGTTCCACGTCTTGGTTTCGATGGTGAACACGCCGGCGGGACCGATCAGCACATGATCGACGTTGAAGTCCGCACCGACCAGATCATGAAATACCGAGTAGCCGGATGCGCGCAGGCTTTCCAGGTGCTGGCCTACCGCCTTCTCGCCGCTCTCCGCCAATTTCAGCTTGCGTATTTTCGGCCAGTTGCGACTGACTTGCCAGGCTGCATAGAGCAACCAGCCCATCGCAAAAACGCTTGCAATCCATGGCCGGGGCGGCGTTGGTAGAAAATACCGAACCCATTCAAGACTGGCCCAGAGGATTAACAATATTGCGATCATCATTGGGGCTAGCAGTTTGTCGTAAAGCAGATCGACACGTTGCTCGTGAACCGATTGGCCGGGATTGCGTAGCGGCTTGTCTTTGAGGGGGGAGCGGCTATTCACGAGTCCATCCAATCTCACGCAGCAGCAAGCCTAGATTGACTAGCGCTGCCTCAGCATCCCCTTCGACATTTTCGCGAAGGTCTTTCTTCAATTGCTCGTTCGGCTTGCGTGCATGCAATCGGGCAATGATTCGTGCGGTGCTCAACAAGATCAACGGTAGCGCATTGGGTGGCAATTCCTTTTCGACTCGGTCCAGGAGTGGCGACAAATCCAAGGTCCTGATTTTTTCATTTCCAGTCCTGTCGGCGAGCCAAAGCCCGATACAGGCTTGGCTGGCATCCCTGCAACGATCTATCACTGACTCCGGTCCGGCGCGGTAGGCCGCCTGGCTGACCTTCTCGATCAACGAAACAATATGCTGTCGCCCCCGTTCCGGAATGGCTCCGTCCAACAACTCCGGCAACAGACCCAGCGATGTCCGCGCGCGGAGAGTTACAAGGTCATCGCCAGTGGAAACTCGCTCCACATCGACCACTCGCCACAACGTATAGGCGTCTGCTATGCCCAGAGCAATCAGCGCATAGCTTTGGCCTTGACGCAGCTCCTTGGCGGCTCGCCAACGCTCGTAGGTAACCAGTTGCATGTTCTGCAGCGCATGCGTAGGTGAAAAGGATTGGGGAAAGGCACGCCAGTGGACCGGCTGGGACCCACGGTTGAAGTAGAACCTACCGCGCCGGATGCGGGTTACCGGATCGAAGGAATCTTCCCTGAAGACCAACATTGCCAACGTCAGGTCATCTCTAGCGGGAATCGAGGAATAGCTATCCGAATCGACAATACGTGTGGCTATTGTGACTATGGGTGTAGGCCAAAGGCCGTACCCGTAGGAGCTCTCTCCTTCATAGATCAGCCCCGATTGAGAATCGAAGCCGATCATGCGGAGAACGCCTTCCCCAAAATGGACTGCCTCAAGTTTGCGGCACGCTTGAGGTTGGTCTCGACCTCGACCTCGGCTTCGCGGGCGATGGAGAGCAGGCGGTCGACTTCGGCGACGATGCGGTGTTGCTCTTCGGATGGCGGCAACGGAACAACCATCGCTTTAATAATTGATGTATTGAGGTTGGGTTGTGCTGCGCCCTGATTTATTCGGCGCAACGACATCGTTTTTGTTCGCAAGAAATTCACCAGATAGTGCTTCAACGGATAGTCGACATCGAGCAGCGCGGCCACGCCGTCGTTGATGCAGCCACCAATCAGCGAAATCTTTGGCACACCGAGCGTTGCACCGCTATTTGTAAGCAAAAGCGTCTGCGGCTCGATATATCGGCTACGCTCCTTGCCTTCGAGGGTCAGCCCTTCGGGAACACGGTGCAGATAGTTAGACTCGTCAGCGGTAATCGGGCCAACTGTTATCCACGGAACAGGGCCGCCAAAATAGCGAGGGTCACCGGCGGGTCTGGGCGAGCCGCCCCGGACGACATCAGCCAGTTGTTCAATCGACGCCCACGCCCATCCCTCGGATAATTCGGGAAGGTTAGTGGTATCCGGTGCCTCGGGTTCCTTGTGCTTGCCCTTGCCTTGCCACCGACTGCGGCGGGTTTCGAGGATGCGTTGCAGAAGTTGGGCGCCAGTTTCGTAGCTGCGGCCTTCGCGGCGGGCGAGGTCGGCCTCGGTGGGGACGAGGCGGCCTTCGACGGCGGCTTTGAGGATGGTGGCCTTATAGCGTTTGAGGTTGGCCTCGACGCGCTTGAGGCCGGCGATGGCTTCGTCGAGGCGGGAGAACTGTTTTTCGATTTCGGCGACGATGCGTCGTTGTTCGCCTAGTGGTGGTGGATCAACTTCAAAACTTCGGATGTGCTTGGGGCGAACCGCTGGGTATAGCGCGCCTTGAACAACATCCGACATTGCTTGAACGAAGCTGCGATTCTGGACAGCGTAATAAAGCCAGCGAGGCTCCATGTTTTCGTTGGCACGGAGAACGTGAAAGCCTGTGGAGCCAATTGCGCCATTGAGTTCGGGAGGCACAAGAGCCACGGCATTCAAGTTCGGGCGCGTCATGGACACCAGAACATCGCCGGCTGCCAGCCGTTGGCGCGCACGGCTTGGCGCACCATATACCGGTAAGCGCTTCGGCTCGACGATTCGCTTTGCTCTGTTGTCAATGCTGCTGATGTCGACGTAGATGAATTCGCCAGTCTCCGGCGGGCCGGACTGTTCAATCTTGGTAGCGGTGATATCTCCAAGCGTTGTCACGCCACCAACTCCCGATTCAGTTCCTCAATCACCTTCGGCAGTTGTTCGCCGAAGAGCTGATGCACGCGCCCCAGCCCGCCTTCGGTGTTGAAGGGGGCGTATTCGAAGTCGTCGATTTGGATGCCGAGGTTGGCGGCGATGTGGTCGCGGATCATTTCCAGCCAGTGTTCCTGTTCGGGGGTGAAGGTCTTGCCCTGCTGCGCCAGCCAGGCCTTGAAGTTGGCGGCGACGCGTTCGGGATAGGGCACGAGTTCGTTTTCCTGGTGCATGGCGAAGCGCACCAGGCTGACGAGGTCGGTGAGGATACGCCGAGTGCTGCTACCTTTCACCTTGCTCTTGTCCAGCGCCGCGTAGGCCTGCCACAGCGCCGATTCGTCGAACAGGTGCGGCGGCGCGTGCAGGGTATCGGCCAAGGCCTTGATGTCGTCGAACTTGAGCGGCGACCTGGCCGGGCGGTTGTAGAGGATTTGCAGGGCGGTGATTTCGTCGCGGTGTTGGGCGATGAAGGCTTCGAAGGTCTGCACCAGACTCTTCGCGCGCTCGGTGGCAGCAGCGGAGAAGCCGGCCTCAATGAGTTCGTCTCGCGTGACGATGTCGATGATCTGGTCGGCTTGCTGGCGGAGTTTCAGGAGGAGGTTGCGCAGCGCCGGATCGGCCAACGGCTTCACGGCTTGCTGGAGCGCGGTTGAGGCCCCATCCCCACCCCGGCCCTCCCCTTGAAGGGGAGGGAGATCGGCGCGCAGTGCGTTGACGATGTTGCGGGCAAGGCTCTTGAGATCGTGGCCGCCGCTGGCTTCGATGACTTTTGCTTTGTCGGCGTCTTTGAGGTCACGCTCCAGCCGCGCCAGTCTTGCGGCGACGGACGAGAGCACTTCGGGTTCGACATTGCCCAGCGCCACGGCCTGCAGCAGCTTGTCGAAGGGCACGGCCTTCTTGGTGTCCATGGGCCGGCTGTCGGTCTTGTCGCGCTCGCAGACGCCGACGGCGTCGACGATGACGAAATGATCCTTGACCACGTGCTCGCCGGGATTGACGGCGCGCAGGTCGGCGCGCTCGATGATGCGCACGCCCCTGCCCTTCATCTGCTCGAAGAAGCTGCGGCTCTTGACTGAGCGCAGGAAGACGACGATCTCGACCGGCTTGATGTCGGTGCCGGTGGCGACCATGTCCACGGTGACGGCGATGCGCGGGTAGTAGCTGCTGCGAAAGGCGCGGATCAGGTTTTCCGGGCTGTCGCCGGTGCTGCGGTAGGTGATCTTCTGCGCGAACTCGTTGCCGCGGCCGAATTCCTCGCGGATGATCTGGACGATGGCTTCGGCGTGGTTGTCGTCCTTGGCGAAGACCAGGGTCTTGGGCAGTTCCGTGCGGCTCGGGAACATCTCGGCCTGCCAGCGGTCGCGGAAGGTCTGCACCACGGTGCGGATCTGGTCGGGCGTCTGCACGCTGCAGTCCAGTTCGGCGGGGTCGTAATCGAAATCCTCGTCGAGCTGCCAGTCGCTGCGGCGGCGCGTGTCGCGCTCCATCACCTGCACCCAGTAGCCGGCCTCGACCTTGCTGCCGGCTTCGGTGACTTCGGTGCGGATGCGATAGACGTCGTAATTGACATTGACGCCGTCGGCGACGGCCTGCTCGTGGCCGTATTCCATGACCAGGTTCTGGTTGAAGAAGCCGAAGGTCTGCTTGTTGGGCGTGGCGGTGAGGCCGATCAGGTAGGCGTCGAAGTAGTCGAGCACCTGGCGCCACAGTTTGTAGATCGAGCGGTGGGCTTCGTCGGTGACGACGATGTCGAAACTCTCGATCGGGATCGCCGGGTTGTATTCGATGGGCGGGGCGTCGGCGAACAGCGATTCGACGCCCTCGGCGGAATGCTCGTCTTCCTCCTCGGGCAGCTCGCGGCCCTTGAGCATCGAGTACATGCGCTGGATGGTGCAGATGACGACGCGGGCGCTCTTGTCGAGATTGTTGCTGGTCAGGTGCTGGACGATGTATTCCTCGCCGAACTTGAAGTTGTTGTAGGGCGAAAGGTACTGGTCGAATTCCTTCTTGGTCTGGCGCCCGAGGTTGCCGCGATCGACCAGGAACAGCACGCGCCGCGCGCCGGCGAACTTGATCAGGCGGTAAATGAAGCTGATCGAGGTGAAGGTCTTGCCGCTGCCGGTGGCCATCTGGATCAGCGCGCGCGGCTTGTTGGCGGCGAGGCTGGCTTCGAGGTTCTTGACCGCCGTGACCTGCGCCGGCCAGAGGCCGTCTTCGATCAGCACGGGCATTTGCCGCATGCGGGCGAGGAAAGTTGGTGCTGGCTCATTTGCCAAATGCGCGGCGAAATTCGTGGCCGTCGGCGGGGCATCGCGGAGAAAACGCAGCCACTCGCCCAGCATCTCGGGCGAGTGGAAGGCGAACACGGGCCGCGCGCGCGGCTCGGGATCGAGCCCGTTGGTGAAGTGGGTTTCGATGCCCGTCGATTCGTAGAGGAAGGGCAGCGGCCGGCGCCATGCCGGCAGGCTGGCGGGCAGGCCCTGCGCGTAGCGGCTCGACTGGAACTCGACGCCGGAGAGCGTGGCGCCCTGCTTCTTGGCTTCGATCACGCCGGCGGCCTTGCCGTCGACGTAGAGCAGGTAGTCGGCGAAGCCGAAGCCGGATTCGAGGGGGAACTCGCGAATCGCAATCCCGCGCGCCGCATGGATGTTTGCCTCGGCGAGGTCGCACACGCGCCAGCCGGCGGCCTTCAGCAGGCGGTCGATTTCCTCCCGTGCTTGTTGTTCCGGCTGTGCCATGCGCCCCGATGCCGTTTGACTATGGGGTGAATCATCGCACAGATCGCGCGCATTGCAGCGGCGGAAGCTTTCGGGAAAGCCCGGCCGCCGTGCCGCCAACGCCAACTATGGCACGAAGAACTTCGTCGCTTCGGTTCTCGAAACGCCGGGGTCGGTGGCGTCCGTGACGGTCAGGCGGATCGGGTGCGTGCCCATGCGCACCGCGCCCGGATCGACCTTGAGGATCAGCGTTGCGTCGCCGGTGGCGGCGGGGCCGACGCTGATCTGCGCGGGCTGCGCAAAACTCAGCGTGGGCAGGCCGTCGGCGCGCACCGTGTAGCTGTGCGCCTGCTCGCTGGCGTTGATCACGCGCAGGCGGAACACGTTCTCTATGCTGCCGTCGGCCGCCTCGCGCGACAACGTGGTCCGGTCGCGGATGATGTCGACCTTGAGCGGCGGCCGCGTCAGCAAGGACCAGGCCGTGGCCGAGGTGGCGGTGAGGAAGATCAGCAGATAGGTCAGCACGCGCGGGCGCAGTGCGCGGCGGATGATGTCGCGGCGCGGCAGGCGCTCTTGCACCGCGTTTTCGGTTGCGTAGCGGATCAGGCCGCGCGGGTAGTTCATCTTGTCCATCACCTGGTCGCAGGCGTCGATGCAGGCCGCGCAGCCTATGCATTCGAGCTGGAGGCCGTTGCGGATGTCGATGCCGGTCGGGCAGACCTGCACGCAGATGCTGCAGTCGATGCAGTCGCCGAGGCCGGCGGCCTTGGCGTCGACTTCCTTGGCGCGGCTGCCGCGCGGCTCGCCGCGCTCCTTGTCGTAGGCGATCAGCAGGGTGTCGCGGTCGAACATGACGAACTGGAACTGGGCGTAGGGGCAGATGTAGATGCACATCTGTTCGCGCAGGAAGCCGGCGTTGCCGTAGGTCGCGAAGCCGTAGAACAACACCCAGAAGCTTTCCCAGGGGCCCAGCGAAAGCGTCGCGAGGTTATGCGTCAGTTCGCGGATAGGCGTGAAATAGCCGACGAAGCTGATGCCGGTCCATAGCCCGACCAGCAGCCAGAGCGCATGCTTGGTGGCCTTGATGCGCAGCTTGCGCGGCGACCAGGGCGCGGCATCGAGTTTGATGCGCCGCGGCCGGTCGCCTTCGACGAGTTTCTCGATCCACAGGAACAATTCCGTATAGACCGTCTGCGGGCAGCTGTAGCCGCACCAGAGGCGTCCGGCGACGGTGGTGAACAGGAACAGCGCGAGCGCGCAGAGAATCAGCAGCAGCGCCAGGTAGATGGCGTCCTGCGGCCACAGCACGAGGTCGAACAGATAGGCGCGGCGCGCTTCGAGGTCGAACAGTATGGCCTGCCGGCCGTTCCACGGCAGCCAGCACAGGCCGTAGAAAACCAGTTGCGTGAGCCAGACGAAACCCCAGCGCCAGCGCTGGAACACGCCCTGTATCGAGCGTGGGTAGACCTTGGCATCCGGGTCGATGACCGGCTTGATTTCGATGACGCGCCGGGCGGGGCGGGGCAGGGACATGATCGGGCGGGATGGGCGGTGGCGCACCTGGGAGCCGGGCGGGCTGCTGCCGGTCGGGGCGCGATGTTGAAGGCGAATTTATAAGCTATGCAGAAAATGCATGTTATGCGATCGCCGGACTAAAAGCAACATAAAAAATATATGTTTCAAGCGAAGCACGGCGGCGCGGTGAAAGGTTTTCCCTCTCCGGCGCCGGACGGACGCCCAAAAAACCAGCCCGGCAGGGGCGGGCTGGTTCGTTTCAGGATGTCTGCAATACGCTCGAAACTACCAGAGCGTCTCCCGTTCCGCGCTGGATGAGATCTTGTGTATGGTCAGGTCGGCGCCGTTGAATTCCTCCTCGGCGTCGAGGCGGATGCCGACGAGCTTCTTCAGCGCGCCATAGACGATGAAGCCGCCGCTGAAGGCGATGGCCACGCCGAGGCAGGTGCCGATCAGTTGCGACATGAAACTGACGCCGCCCAATCCGCCCAGGGCCTGGGTGCCGAAGATGCCGGCGGCGACGCCGCCCAGGGCGCCGCACAGGCCGTGCAGCGGCCAGACGCCGAGCACGTCGTCGATCTTCCAGCGGTTCTGCGTCAGGGTGAACATCCAGACAAAGAGGCCGCCCGCCATGGCGCCAGTGACCAGCGCGCCGAGCGGGTGCATCAGGTCGGAACCGGCGCAGATGGCGACCAGGCCGGCCAGCGGGCCGTTATGCACGAAGCCGGGGTCGTTCCTGCCGGCGATCGTCGCGGCCAGCGTGCCGCCGACCATGGCCATCAGCGAGTTCATCGCGACCAGGCCGGAAACCTTGTCCAGCGTCTGCGCGCTCATGACGTTGAAGCCGAACCAGCCGACGGTCAGGATCCAGGCGCCGAGGGCGAGGAAGGGAATGCTGGACGGCGGGTGCGCGCCGGCGATGCGGCCGTCCTTGTGGTAGCGGCCGGTGCGCGCGCCGAGCAGCAGCACGGCGGCGAGCCCGATCCAGCCGCCGACCGCGTGCACCACCACCGAGCCGGCGAAGTCGTGGAATTCCGCGCCGAAGCTGGCCTTGAGCCAGGCCTGGATGCCGTAGGCCTGGTTCCAGGCGATGCCTTCGAAGAAGGGGTACACAAAGCCGACCAGCATGAAGGTGGCCACCAGTTGCGGGTTGAAGCGGGCGCGTTCGGCGATGCCGCCGGAGACGATGGCCGGGATCGCCGCGGCGAAGGTCAGCAGGAAGAAGAACTTGGTCAGCTCGAAGCCGCTCTTCTGCGCCAGGGTCTCGGCGCCGGCAAAGAAATTGACGCCATAGGCGATGCTGTAGCCGATGAAGAAATAGGCCAGGGTCGATACGGAAAAATCGACCAGGATCTTCACCAGCGCATTGATCTGGTTTTTCCTGCGCACCGTGCCCAGTTCCAGAAAGGCAAAGCCGGCATGCATGGCCAGGATCATGATGGCGCCGAGCAGTATGAACAGCACGTCGGCGGATGTCTTCAAATTCTCCATTGCGGGGCTCCCAGAGGCCAAAGGCACGAATGGGGAGCATCAAAGCAATGAACATTCCCGGCAGTGAATTACCGATGAATCAAAGTGTTGGACAATTCATCCGGCGCAGAACGCACCGTTGCGGTGCGGATCGCCAGGCCTCTGCACCGCAATGGTGAGAGTTGCCGCTGGCGCCACGGCAACTATCGGTCGGCGTCTATTTTGGTGCATTGGCCCCGTCCGCAGGCTGATAGGCGCGCGGCATCAGCACCCACATGCGTCCCTGCTGGCGCATTTTCCCGGCCTGGTTGCCGGCCTCGGCGCCGCTGCCCCAATAGAAATCGGCGCGCACCACGCCGCGTATGGCGCCGCCGGTATCCTGCCCCAGCATCAGGCGGTTGAGCGCTTGCTCGCTATATGGCATCGTGGTGGCCAGCCATATCGGTGCGCCCAGCGGCACATGGCGCGGATCGACGGCGAGCGAGCGTTCCGGCGTCAGCGCCAGGCCCATGGCGCCCTGCGGCCCACTGCCCTCGACCGGCAGTTCGCGGAAGAACACCAGGCTCGGGTTGGCATTGAGCAGTTCCGCCAGACGCGCGGGGTTGGCCCTGGCCCAGGCCTTGATGCCCTGCATCGAAGCCTGCTCGGCCTTGATTTCACCGCGTTCGATCAGCCAGCGGCCGATCGAACGGTAGGGATGGCCGTTCTGGTCGGCGTAGTTCAGGCGCACGCGGCTGCCGTCGGTGAGTTGCACCTGGCCCGAGCCTTGGATCTGCATGAAGAACAAATCGATCGCATCGTCTATCCACAGCAGCGCCTCGGGTGAGCGCTTGCTCTCCTGCGGTGTCCATTCGCTGCGGGAGTAATACGGAATCAGCTTGCGTCCTTCGAGGCGTCCGCGCAGGCGCAGGTGCTTGAGCTCGGGGTAGAGCTCGGCCAGCTCGACGACGATCATGTCCTCGGGCGGGCCGAATACCGGATGCGCGTAGCCGCGCGCTTGCCGGCGGCTGCCCTTGAGGATGGGTTCGTAATAACCGGTGATCAGGCCAGTGCGCGTGCCGTCCGGGTTCACCAGCGCCCAGGGGCGGAATTTCGCCTCGAACCAGGCGCGCAGCGCCGGCGTGGATTTGTCGCTCAGCTCCCGCGCCGAAGCGCAGACAGGCTTCCATTGCTCCTGGCGTTCGAGGCTGCGGCAACTGGCGACCAGGGCGGCGAAGGCGGCGCCGGGATCGTCCTCGCCCCAGCCCGGCAGATCGCCCCAGTCGGCCGGCTGCAGCGGTTTTTCGGCCGGCTTGGGCGGCTCCGCGACCGGGCACACCGGACAGGCGGCCGGCAGCGGACAGGCTTCGGCGCGCGGCTCGGGTTTGACCGGGCTTGGCGCACAGCCGGCGAGGGCCAGCAGGACGATCAGGGCGGGAAAGAAGCGAAACATGAATCTGCTAAAGTGCCATGCTTTCAAGAGCCCGCAAGCTTAACCGATGTCCGACCTGACCCGCGCCCTCGCACCACTGATGAATCGCCTCGATGTCCTGTTCGATCGCATCGAGGCGGCCCTGCCGCCGCCCCTGCCGGCCACCGACTGGTCGGCCAGCGCCTACCGCTGGCGCACCCGCGCCGGCCGCGGCTGGCTCGAGGCGGTCCAGCATCCGCACCGCATCCGCTTCGAGGACCTGCAGGGCGTCGATGACCAGAAGCAACGCATCGCGCAGAACACCAGGCAGTTCGTCGCCAGGCGCAGCGCCAACAACGTGCTGCTGACCGGCGCGCGCGGCACCGGCAAGAGCTCGCTGGTCAAGGCCGTGCTGAACCAGTTCGCGGCCAAGGGCCTGCGCCTGATCGAGGTGGACAAGGACGACCTGGTG
>JAMPYF010000055.1 GCA_023700805.1 Sulfuritalea sp. | reverse complement strand
ATGTGCATCCGCCTGATCTTGGCCAACATGCCCACTTTGATCACTCCTGTCGCCCCTGCTCAAAATCTCGCAGGGTAGCCAATCAAGGTGGGTCAAATTTCGATGGAAATTACTCCAGCAGATGGGTCAATTGTGGACGGTCGTCAACATCCGTCGACTTCGCGATACTGGGTGCTGAATATTCCACTCGCAAGTGCCTGATCAGCCTGTGCATACGAGTTGCCGAGGAGTGTTGTCAGGCGTGTTCTGAGTTGGCTCACTGGTAAGCAGGTATGGCCGTCTTTCAGTCCGCGATATAACGATTCTTCAATTGCTCCCTCCAATCGACGCGGATCATCCAGGGTGATGCCAAAGCGCTGACGCGCGAGTTCGTCGACCGTCTTCCAGTTGGCCTCAAACGAAATCAGGACGTAGGGATTGGCCTCAATCTTCACTTGCGCCTTGTCTTTGTAGAAGTCAGTTATCTTCTTGCCGATACGCCGCTGAATGCCGCTCCTGTCCAGCCACAGAAGCGTGTTCGCCACGCTGTGCTTGGTAAAGGCATGGCACAGGAGTTCAGCGGCGTCTTCGCTGACGATCGCGGCCAGTGCGGTGATGTTCCTCTGCTCGATATGATCGATCAGCGCAGGGCCGAAGTGATCATAGAGCCTCGAGGCTTTGACCTGTCCAATGCCCGGACAGTCGGGACTCTCGGCAATCCAGGCGATGATGTTGCGCCCGGAGGGACGAACCAACTCGGCTTCCTCAGCGGCGATCTGCGTTTCCTTTATCTTGAAGCCGTTGGTACCCAATGACTCGCGCAGAGTTGGCGTGCCGCTTATCATCCAGTGCTGGCCCTTGTCCACGAACGATGAGTCAGGCAACAGCTTGTGGTCGCACACGGCGACGTACTGATCACCGTCCTCGGTACGACCCGAGAAGATCACTCCGCCGAACCGGCCACGGCTACGGACAGACGTAATGCGAAGCTGGACGGACAGAGCGCTCATGCGCGCAGCAACCGTCCGGTAGTGCAAAGGTGCTCGTCCAGATGGCGGTAGGTCTTGAGCTGGTCGCGCAGATCGCGGACCTCCGCCTTGAGTGCTGCGTTTTGTTCTTCTAGTTGCTTGACCCGCTGCTCGGCCTTGGCCTTGGCAGCCATGATCCGCTTGTCGATGGACTGGCTGGTGGCATGGCTTCCGGCCTGAATGGCGGGGCTAGGAGCGGCTATTGCGGGCTGGAGAATACCGGAGGCTAGGAGGCGGGCTTCCAGCTTCTCCAAGACTGTTTTGACGGCCGGATTCTGCCGAACCACGCTCAAGGCAAAGCTGCACTCGCTGGCGATCTCGGATCGATTGAGCTTGCCTTGACGAATGTAGTCCGGCCAGTCGGCGGCTGCATCGCGTTCCGCGATCCAGTCGTTGAACCGCTGCGCGTTGGTTGCGGCGATCTGCTGACCGCTGAGCCCAGGCCTACTCATTTGACCCTCCCGTATTCGTCCTTTTCCGACTTCGCCACGTCCTTGTCAAGGAAGACAAGCGGTTTGTCGAGGTCTTCTTCGGTCATGTTCTTCGCGTGGGCGTTGTACTGCCAGGTCCTGAACCTTTCGCGCAGGCGCCTATTGGTGAGCTTCAATTCTTCGTTCTCCGCCTTCAGGGTCGCAATGCGTTTGGCCGCCACGGCGAGGCTGGAGGGCATCGGCGACGCTTGCTCCGGGCTGATGCGCAGGCGACCCTTCTTGGCCTGGAAGGCGGTCAGAATTTCCTCGCGCTGGTTGAGCCCCTGTCGGGACGGCTTGAAACCAAGAACCTTTTCGGCGGCCTTGCACACGTCTGCCCAGTTGATCGTGTCCTTGTGCCAGTCGCGGATCAGGGCGACGATGCGCTCGATGTCGCGTGGGGTAAACACCTTGTTACGTGCCATGGCGGTGCTCCAGCAAGTCGGGGGCGGCCTCCAGCGGCAGGGCGCGGTTTTCTCGGTAGGCGGACAGGAGGTAGGCGACGGCATCCGCTTCGATCATCTTCTGCTCCACCGACTCGAGCACCTTCCGCTGGAGGACGCGGTGCAGGTGGGTATTGCTCGTTCCCTTCAACCGGAACTCTGTGCCCTGGGGGTACTCGGAGCTTTCGAGGAGGATGATCAGTCCTTCGACACGCTCACGGTAGACCGTCTGGTAGTCGACCCAGAAGGAGGTGCCCGGATCGCCACGCTCGAACGCCGCCTGGGCAAGGCCCTGCTGGATGACGATCTTGTCGAGGAACTTCTTGAGCCGTTCCAGGCGCTCCTGGTCGTCCTTGCCCAGACCCTTGATGCAGACGTGGCTGGTGCAGTTCAGGCAATCCCGGCTGTAGGGACAGGGCTTGATCAGCCAGTCGTGCTCGCAACCGCCCCAAAGAGTCGCAATCGTCGCGCTGCGGTAGTGCATGTCGACCTCCGCGCAGCTGCGCGGCCTGAGCCGGACCGACCAGTGCTTGAGCGCGATATCGTCCGTGGCGGGACGTGCCGGAACCGGCAGATCGAACACCGGGTTGCGGCCGTCGGCCTGCTGCGTGGCCCTGCGGGCGCGCTCGGCATACTCGCCCGCAAGGACGTGGTTGTAGGTGTTCCCCTGCCAATCCTTGGCCCGTCCGGCCAAGGCATTGATAGCCTCCTTGGACAGGAAGTGCTCGCCGGTGCTTTCATGGCCGAAGGTGTCGATCAGGTGGCGGATCTGGTGTGATGCGAGCCGCACGGGGTTGCCGTTCTCGTCCATGGCGCGGTAGCGTTCGAAGAAGGAGGGTGACTCTTTGCGGCCCATGAGATGATGGCTGAGCGTGTTCAAGTCGGGCCGCCACACTCCAACGGGGTCGGTGGTACTGTTTTCACCGTGCTTGAGCTGGAAAGGATGCATGCAGAACAGGGCCTCGCTGTATTTCAGGCGCTTATCCTTCGCGCCCTTTACATAGGGAAAGCCCTTGGGCAGGCGGTCGAGAACCCGAAGCCACAGGCTGTTCAGGGTGTAGGTGCCGGCCCTGCTTTTGAGCCCCTTTCGACGTAAGGCCGACTCGTGCGTACTGGCGGAGCCCAGGGCGGCCAGCACCTCCAGCTTCGTCAGCGGCTGGTTATCCGGCACATCAGGGCAACCGGGATGGCGGTAGAAGCGCAGGCGCGGATCATTCCGATTCTTGTCGCGCAGGGTCAGCTGCGTTTCGCAGTACTTGGCGAAGGTGCGGGGTTCCTCGGTGATCGCGACGATGCGCTGGTAGGCTTCGATGGCAAAGGGCGCTATCTCCTCAGAGAACCAGCTGATGCGCGTCGGATCGTTCGGGTTCTTGAAGCTGCGCCAGCGCAAACCCCATTGCTCCTTGCCCTTGTTGTCGGTTTCGCTGAACAGCGCGTCGATCCGGGTCTCGAAGAGTTCATTGCCGCGCTTGCTTCCCGCCTCGTACAGCACCAACGAGCCGGTCACGAACACGTCGCGATGGTTATCCGGACGCTCCGGTTCGGCAATGTGGGCGAAGACGGAATTGATCGCGATCAGCGCCCGCTCGTCCGGCAGGTACTTGGCGCGGTGTTCGTCCGCTTCTTTGCCCAGCCTGATACCCATGGCCTGCGGGACCGGGTTGGGGTTGACGAATGACCCGACCGCGTTGCGGGTGAGGCCCCGTCGCTGCAGTACCTTCGCGAGACGTTCCAGACAGCGTCCGATAGCGTACTGTTGATATTTGATGCCAGAGCTTTCCAGCGCCAGGCGCGCGGCGCGGCCGAGCGTGTGCAGGGTGATCTGCGTGGGATCGCCGCCGGCACCTTCCTCCTCCAAGGCACATTCGATCAGGCGTAGCGCGCCGAGGTCTTTTTTGCGGTTGGCGAGGCTGGGGTTGTCGCTTTCGGCATGGCGGACATAGGCTTTGGCAAAGTCGATGAAGTCGGGGTGCAGCATCCGGTCGGGGTCGATGGTTTTTTGGCGGCTGCTCTTCAGGGCGCCCTGCTTGGTAAAGGTGGCGACCCCCGCCCACTTCCAGTCCGCCCAGACGAGGTCCGCGCCAAAGACCGTCAGCGCCTTGGCCTCTGCAATGAAAGCGGCGAGCGCGTCGGCACTGGGATGGCGCTCGACAAGGGTGAGGGTCGGTGCGGGGCCGGGGTTCGTGGTACGTTTGTCGGTCATTTTCTGCTCCTTCCGCGCTTCGGTTGTGGCTGCGCTTCCAGTTCACGACGGCGCTCGTCGCACTGGTAAATCACGGCGGCGACCGCGAGGATCAGGGTGTCGGCGGCCTCGATGGTAGCTCGCTCTTTCAGTGGGTCGAGGTGTGCGAGGAAGTCATCACGCTCGACCAGCAGTTCCGCAAGAAAGGCTTCGTGGGGTCCATCCAGCCAGGGCTGGAAATGGTCGCAACCGTTGTAGCAGCAGCGCGGAATCTGGCCCATGCCGCAGCTGCGCTTGACGGCGCAGGTCGCCCCGGCGTCGGCGTTCGCGACCAGCAGGCGGGACTGCTCAGGGTCATCACCCGCGACGGCGTCGGCTTCGTGGTCGACCAGCTTGATCTTGAAGTAGCTCGCCAGTCGCGCCATCTGCGGGCGCGTCGCCGCGCTCCAGCGGGAGGCGCGGTCGGCTGAGTTCTTGCTGTAGTCGATTAAGGATGCAAGCGTGTCGTGGTCGAGGTTAAAAGCCCGCACCGTGTCGGGGACGCCGAGGCGGAACAGGTTCGCTTCCAGGGTGTAACGCATCCGGGTCGCGAACAGGTGGATCGGCTCGCCGTCGCAGTTTTTGACGCCGGTCATCGGGGCGACCTTGGCAAAAAGCTTCTTGATATGATTGAAATCGCTCTCCCAGGCGGTGGACGCGGCATCGGCGCGCAGCCGTGCGATGGCGTCGCCATGCCTGCCGGCCTGCGCCAGCGCCTTGATGGCGTCCAGTGAGCGTTTCAGCCGGATCCAGCCGGGGAAGATGGGCAGTTCGTCCAGAACAAATTGGCGGTCATGATCTTGCAGCGTCAAGCCGGTGCTGCGCAGCAAGTCCTCGAAGCGCTGGCGGGTTTCCAGCCGCAGCAGCTGCAGCAGGTTCCAGTCATCCTGCACGAGCGGCACAGCGCGAAAGTGATCGCGCCATTTGCGCTTCCCCTTGAGGCGTGGTACAGACAGAAGCAGGACGCGTTTGGGTGCCTCGCCCGGCACCGGGTCTTCAATGCGTGTATCGTCCAAATCCTTCCATTTGAGGCGGACCAGTTGTTCGGGTCGCCGGCCGGTGAGGTCAATCAGCACGTAGGTCGTGTACTCGGCGGTGGTGAGTTGGCGGTTTTCATAGGCGCGCAATGCGCCAAGTTGCACGCCGTGCTGTTCGGCGGGTTCCAGTGGGCCCGCATTGGCGTCGCGCCGGTTGACGCGGGCATTGCGCTCGTAACCCGTCAGCGTCCATCCGTTGATGCGCTCGACCAGTGCGTCTGAGACACCCGGGAAGCCCAGCGCGTGCCATTGGGTGAGGATGGGGCGCAAAAGTTGCATGCCGTTGCCGTCGTGGCCATCCCGGCGCCGGGTTTGGTCCCTGAAGTTGACCACGGCGGGCTCCTGAATCATATCGCGCGAGGATGGGGAAACGGTAAGGAATTGCTTGAGCGCGCGGTTGATCTGCATGGTGCGGTTGGGCGACTGGTTTTCCGCAAACCAAGCCAGCGTGCGAATCGCGCCGTCGGTCAGTGTGGGGAAGGGGCGGAGCATTTCGCGCAGAGGTTCAAGGTACAGCGTGCTTTTGGAATTCAGCTTCCAGTCGTCGGCATGCAGGTCAAAGACTTCGCCGGCCTTTGAGGTGCGCCATTCCTGTGGCCGCGCGGGCTTTGCGTCGTCATCGGCCGCGATGCGGCCGGGAATGAAGTCATGGTTCAGGTTATCCATTGGTTTTCAGGGCCTCCTTCATTTTCTTGATCTCAACGTCACGGGCGTCGGCAAGCGCCAGTTGCGCCTTGTACGCTTGTTCGCGGATATTCACTTTGTCGTAGGTCTTCTCGGCTTGGGTGCTGCCTGGTTTCCACCCCGCAAGGAAGCGTCGCAGCGCTTCGATTTCTTCATGACTGAGGCCGGAAGTTTTCATGCCCTTGCTGAAGTTATGGTGCCAGGTGTGCCGCTGGTCGTGGGCGCTGATGTCCAAGGTGGGGTCCGCCTCTCGAATCGCCACGTAAAGATCAGTTGCAGCCTGTAACGAGAGCGCTTTGCCTTGGGTCGGTCCGCTCTTGTGGGTGACAAACAAGTAGGGAGTGGCGTTGATATTGGGAATCTGCTTCCTGACCTTTCGAATGTAAAACTGAATCGCCTCCACGGTTTCCTGCGCGAGGGGAATCTCCCGCTGCTCCGTCTTCACTTTGGGTTGTTTTTTACGGGTATCTTTTTTGGAGTCTGCCCTCCGGATGATGCACAGCCTTGAGGTTTCCCAGTCAATGTCTGTGTCGGCTCGTATGTTCAATACCTCGCCTATGCGACATCCTGTAACAAGCAGTATTCTGACAATCAGAAAGTTCCTGATTTGCACGCCAGGATCGCGCCACGGATTCAGCGGCGAGCCGGGCATGGTGATCTCCATCAGGCGTTGGGTCTGAGTGGTTGTCAGGCCGCGTGCGGCGCCGTCATCGCCTGCCTTGGAGGCGCCGGTGACGCCTCGCGACTTGATGCCATCCAGAAAGGCTTTGACGGCCCGCGCGGTGTCCGTTGTGTATACCTTCGTGCCCAGCAGCGTTTCACACAACCACTTGACATACGCTGCGATGGCATTGAGGTAGATGTAGTGGGTCGTGGCCTCCACTTGCACCATCGGCGGGGTGAAGCCTTTTTTCAGGCTCACAACCTTGCTCTGCTTGACGCCGCGCTTTTTAGCGCGACACGCGTTGCTCAGACCTTCTATCTCGCCGGTCGCCAAGAACTCCTGTTTTTGAATTCGGTTGACCAGGTTGATCCCGTGTTGATCGCAGAACTCGTAGAGGACTTTGATTGCAGTCAGGTGCTGCTCCTGCGTGGAGGTGCTCTTGCGTCCACCACGGAGGGTTGTTGTGTTGTACAGGGTGGGGTAAAAGAGGGGCATGCCCTGGGCGTCAAAGAGCATGGCCCAGCGCTCGCCGTGGCGGTCTAAGTCGATCTTCAGATGGTAGGTCATGAGGTTATTAAAAGTCGAAAGTCAAGCCGTTCCTTATATAATAATCGCTAAGCTGATAACGTCAAGCCTTTTTTGTGGAAATTTTTGCAAAAGCCGCTTAAATGCTGCCTATTGTGGACTCGATAGCGACAAGTACATCGCAGCCGATCTTATGTCCTTGGCGCCTGAGAGATTTACTCCGTCGGCGGGCAGGCTTCACGATGCTGCAATGAGCTGCCGCTCTCCAGATTTGTGCTGCGTCGTCGGTCCTTTTGCCTGAGCGGTTCCTGGGGGTTGCGCCTTCGGCGGTGACGGTGGGAGTCACTCTCTCCCGACGACCGGGGCGAATTATCCTATAAATGGCCGCATCGCGCTGAGGGGCTTGCCGACCGCTGTTTTCAGCGCTGGCGTTGGCCGGATTTTTAATGTACTGTACGAAAAAACAGTCACAGGAGCATGTCCATGGCCAACGATCTGACGCCCCGCCAGCAGGAGATTCTGGATTTCATCCGCAACAGCCTGGAAGTCTTCAGCGTGCCGCCGACGCGTGCCGAGATCGCCAGTGCCTTCGGTTTCGCCTCGCCCAATGCCGCCGAGGACCATCTCAGGGCACTGGCGAAAAAGGGCGCGATCACGCTCGAACCCGGTTCCGCGCGCGGCATCCGGCTGGTGGAACAGCTCGGCCTGCCGCTGATCGGCATCGTCGCCGCCGGCAGCCCGCTCCTGGCGATCGAGAACCGCCTCGGCAACATCCGCATCGATCCGGCGCTGTTCACGCCGCGCGCCGATTTCCTGCTGCGCGTGCGCGGCCTGTCGATGATCGAGGCCGGCATACTCGATGGCGACCTGCTCGCCGTGCATCGCACCAGCGAGGCCGCCAACGGCCAGATCGTCATCGCCCGGCTCGGCGACGAAGTCACCGTCAAGCGCTTCAAGCGGCGCGGCACCATGGTCGAGCTGATCGCCGAGAACCGCGACTTCGCCTCGATCATGGTCAATACGCGCAAGGAGCCGCTGACCATCGAAGGCGTGGCCGTGGGTTTGATCCGGGATGGGCGCACGCTGTAAGCGATTTTGCCCGGACAGATCATGAATCCCGCCCTGGCCCAGGTGCTGGAGCGCGGCGACATCCGCCGCGGCGATGCCTTCGCCGTGGCGCCAGCGCCAACTCTTGCCAGCGGTTTTGCCCGCCTCGATGCCGAGCTGCCCGGCGGCGGCTGGCCGCGCGGGGCATTGACCGAACTGCTGGCCGAACATGAGGGCATCGGCGAGCTCGGCCTGCTGCTGCCGGCGCTGGCGGCGCTGACTGCCGCCGGCCAGACCGTGGTGCTGATCGCGCCGCCGCGCGCGGCCCATGCGCCGGCCTGGGCCGCCGCCGGGATACGGCTCGAAGCCTTGCGCCTGGTGTTGCCGCGCCGTCCGCGCGATGCCCTCTGGGCCGCGGTCGAGACCCTGCGCTGCGGCGGCGTGGCGGCCACCCTGCTTTGGCTCGACGAACTGTTTCGCCGCCAGTTGCCGGCCAACAGCCTGCGCCGCCTGCAGGTGGCGGCGGGCGAGGGCGGCGGCGCGGCCTTCTGCTTCCGCCCGGCGCAACTCGCCGCCGCGGCTTCGTCGGCACCGCTGCGCCTGCAACTGCAGCCGGCAGGCAGGCAGTTGCGCGTACAACTGCTGAAGCGGCGCGGGCCGCCGGCGCGGCAGGCGATCCTGCTCGACATCGCCCGACCCGCTGATTTTTCACCCCGTGTTTCCCATGTTGTGGCTGGCGCTGTACTGCCCGACGCGGCCGACAGCCGACGGCGAACCCGCGTCGCCGCCTGAGGCCGCGGTCGCGCCGGCCGTGGCATTTCCCACCCCGGCGCTGGCTTGCTGGGCGGGCCGCTTCACGCCGCAGGTGAATCTCGCGCCGGCCGCGCTGCGCCTCGAAATCTCCGGCAGCCTGCGCCTGTTCGGCGGTCTGCCGGCGCTGCTGCGTCTGGTGCGCGAAGATCTCGCCGCGCTGGATCTCCGCGCGCAACTGGCGGTGGCCGCCACGCCGCTGGCCGCGCTGTGGCTGGCGCGCTCCGGTGACGATGTGATCTGTCCGGACCTGGCGGCGACGCGCGCGGCGCTCGCCGCCGTGCCGCTGACCGCGCTGCAACTGGCGCCGCCGCTGGCGCGGCGCATCGAAGGCTTCGGCCTGCGCCGCATCGGCGAACTGCTGGCCTTGCCGCGCGCGAGCCTCGGCGCCCGTCTCGGCAAGCCATTCGTCATCGACCTGGCGCGCGCCCTGGGCGAGATCGCCGATCCGCAAACCTGCTTCGTGTTTCCCGAGCATTTCGAGCAGGGGCTGGAACTGCCGGCGCCGGTCGCCGCCGCACCGGTGCTGCTGTTCGCCGCGCATCGCCTGGTCGCGGCGCTGGCCGGCTGGCTGGCGGCGAGAAACAGCGCGGTGCGCGAAATCGAATGGCTGATCGATCATGGTCATGGTGTGATCACTGCCGTGCCGCTCGCCTTCAGCGCGCCGGTGTACAGCGTGGAGCGCATCGAGCGCGTACTCAAGGAAAGGCTCGACGCGCTCAGCCTGTCCTCGCCCGCGCTGGCGCTGCGCCTCTGCGCGCGGCAGGCGCAGCCGCGCGAGGCGCGCAGCCATGCCTTGTTCGACGGCGGCGGGCAGCGGCAGGAGGCGCTGGCCGAACTCATGGACCGCCTCGCCGCGCGCCTGGGGCCGCAGGCGGTGCAAGGCCTGGCCTGTCATGCCGACCACAGGCCGGAACTGGCGAGCCGGGCGATTTCCGGAAAGCCGGCTGCCAGGCCGGCGGCTAATCCCGGTGCGGGCAGTGCGCCACTGCGCCCGCTGTGGCTGGTCGATCCACCCGAAGCCTTGCGTGAGGTCCGGGGGCGTCCGCAATGCGGCGGCGAACTGGCGCTGGCGGCCGGCCCGGAACGCATCGAAACCGGCTGGTGGGACGGCGGCGATGCGCGCCGCGACTACTTCATCGCGATCGACGGCGCCGGCCGCTGGCTATGGATCTTCCGCGACCCGCGCCCGCCCGGCGGCTGGTTCCTGCACGGAGTGTTTGCCTGAGAGCTTGCCGTAGGGCCGACTTCAGTCGGCCAGAGGTGGATGGCGGACTAAAGTCCGCCCTACAGCCTGCCCTACAGCCTGCCCTACAGCCGGGCGCTGTCCCGCCTCAGCGCGACAGAATCCACTGCGCCAGATTCTTCAGTTCTTTCGGGTCCTTGGTGTCGATGATCTTGTGCTCTTCCTCGCTGCCGTCTTCGAGCTTGACCTTGGGGCCGGTGGTCATGTTCTTGATGACCTTTTCCTCGCCATCGGGCTTGTCCTTGTACTTGGCGGCGATCTTCCTGTAGGAGGGCCCTTTCTTGGTCTTGTCGACGGCATGGCATTTGAAGCAGTCGTTCTTCTTCGCCAGCGCATGCGCGGCATCGTCGTCAACGGCGGCACTGGCCGTCAGCGAGAGTGCGGTGACGATAGTTCCGAGCGCCAGGGCGGCGACAAGCAGACCGTTCATTTCGTTCTCCATGCTTTGAGTGGCCGCCACTGCGGCGCACCGGCCCATGCCGGCAGGCACTCAATCTAAACGCATGAAGCGAAGAACTCGGTGCGTCAGCACACCAAGAAACGACGGTCGGCAGTGCGCGGCACTTTGCCGCGCACT
>JAMPYF010000033.1 GCA_023700805.1 Sulfuritalea sp. | reverse complement strand
GTTCTCCTCGTCATTCGGGAACATTCCCGACGACAGGATGGACAACACGGCTTCTGAAATGCAAAACGCGGTGGTGACTAGCGCCACCACCGCGTCAGCGGTTTAGTTCAACGTGATGTCGCCGATGAAACGGTGAGTAAACGGGATATGCGACAGTCGCGTATTCCGGCGCGCCATGCGGACTGATTGTTTCTTAACGAAGTTTCTCGATAAACGGGAGTCATGTTGTCGAATAATCCATTTGACGTGGCCCGAGCGTCAAGCCACTGGAATTCCCATTCAGGATACGCAATCGGCAAATTGGCGTCTA
The DNA here is from genome assembly GCA_023700805.1 of Sulfuritalea sp. Classification (GTDB taxonomy): domain Bacteria; phylum Pseudomonadota; class Gammaproteobacteria; order Burkholderiales; family Rhodocyclaceae; genus Sulfuritalea. The sequence continues at coordinate 49,448 of JAMPYF010000033.1, read as the reverse complement.
CTACCGGTTGCTGCGGGCACGACAACAACGGCACCGCCGAGGTTCCGCTTTGGCTCGTCGCCGTATCGCCAGCGCCAACTCTTGCTCAGACCTCCAGCCGCCCGACCTTGCTGCGCTGGTGCCGGTTGTTGGCGATCAGGGCGATCAGCACGATGGCGGCGCCCATGAGTTCGAGGGCGCCGGGGATGCGACCCTGGGCGATGGCGATCAGGTAGGTGATGACGGGGGTGAAGTTGGCGAAGAGGCCGGCGTTGAGGGGGCCGAGCTTGGCCACGCCCATGTTCCAGAACAGGATGCCGAAGACCGAAACGCAGAGGATGATAAAGGCCAGTTGCGGCCAGACGGCGATCAGTTGCTCGGCGCGCGGCGGCTGGCTGTGGCCGGCCAGCGTGGCGATGGCCACCGCGACCATGATCGCGAACCAGCCCAGCGAGCAGGACAGCGCGGTGTAGCGCACCGGCGACCAGCCGGGGAACTGCTGCCCGCCCAGCGTGTAGGCGGTCCAGAACAGCGAGGCGAGGAAGACCAGGCCGTTGCCCCGCGCGTCGCCGCCGGTCAGGCGCGCGAGTTCGCCCGAGGTGATGACGAACAGTTCGCCGACCAGCGCCAGCGCGATCGCCGCGAGCGTGAAGTTGTCGGGCCGGCGATGGCTGCGCCACCACTGGAACAGCGCGACCTGGATCGGGCCCAGCGCGAGGATCATGCCGCTGATTTCGGGCCGCGTCAGCTTGAGGCCTTCGAACAGGCAGACGCCGAAGCCGGCGAAGCCGACGCTGCCGAACAGCACGATTTTCCAGAACTGGCCTTCGGTGGCGAGCGCCGCGCGGCCTTCGCGCACCCAGAGCAGGCCGATGAAGATGAGGGCCGCGGTGCCGTAGCGCATCGCCGTCAGCCAGTAGGGATCGACCATTTGCAGCGCCGACTTGCCGACCGGCAGGAAGCCGCCCCAGATGGCGATCACCAGCAGCATGTAGAGCGTGCCGCGGCGGTGGTCCCTGTGTGCTTGTTGTGCTTGCGTCATAGCTGCAGCGTGCCGCCGGCCAGGTGCCGCGACTGCGCGAGGCGGGCCAGGGTCGGCAGCAGGTTGAGCCCGCTTTCCTGCTTCAGGCGCTTGGCGGCGGCCTTGAGCTCGTCAAGAGTTGGCGCTGGCGACCCGCCGACCGCGCCCAGCGCGATGGCATTGCCGCTGTCGCAGGAGGGAAAGGCGATGGCGCGGCCCTCAAAGGCTTCTTCGAGGCGCTTGACGCTCTTGCCGAAATCCTTGCGCCGCGACAGCAGGTTCACGCACAGCAGGCCGTCGTCGGCGAGCCGGGCGCGGCAGTCGAGATAGAAGGGCAGGGTGTCGAGGCGGCCGGTGCGGGCGTCGGCATCGAAGCCGTCGACCAGGATCAGGTCGTAACGCTGCTTGCTGGCGATGACGAAGTCGGCGCCGTCGCCGTAGCGGATGTCGATGCGCTGCTCATCCTCGGGCAGCTTGAAGAACTGCCGCGCGGCGGCGGCCACGCGCGGTTCGATTTCGACCACCGTGAGCTTCGCCTGCGGCCGGTGGCGATACAGGAACTTGGTCACCGAGGCCGCGCCCAGGCCGATCTGCAGGATCTTGCGCGGCCAGTCGTCGCCGTGCAGCAGCAGCGGCACCATCATCTCGCGCGTGTAGTCGAGCTCCAGCGCAAAAGGCCGCGCGATGCGCATCGCGCCCTGCACCCAGCTCGAACCGAAATGCAGGTAGCGGACGCCCGCTTCCTCGCTGATGTCGATGTTCAATGGAGAATGCGGCCCGCGGGCGGGAACAGCTCGTCGACGATCTCGGGCCCGAAGCGGTATTCGTGGCCGCAGATCTCGTCCTCGATGGCGATCGCCTCGGCATCGGCGAGCATCGCCTCGACTTCTTCGCGGCCCAGCGAGAGCAGCATGTTGCGCACCTTTTCCTCGTCGCGCGGACAGTGCCAGGCGGCGGACCGCGGCGGGTAAAGGCGCACGCTTTCCTCGGCGAACAGCCGGGTCAGCAGGATTTCGGGCGGCAGTACGAGTTCTTCGGGGCGCACCGTGGCGGCCAGCGTTTCGATGCGGTTCCAGCCGTCGGCGTCGCGCAGGTCGGCGCCCGGCAGCTTCTGCAGGAACAGGCCGCAGGCGGTGTCGGCGGTCGCCGCCAGCCACAGCCGCGCCGGCTGCTGCTCGGACTGCGCCAGGTAGTGTTCGAAGATCGTCGCCAGGGTGCTGCCCACCAGCGGTACCACGCTCTGGTGGGGCGTCTGCGCCGACTGCGGCTGCAGGGTCAGCACCAGGCGGCCGTCGCCGAGCAGGTCGGCGACGCCGGCGACATGGCCTTCGGCGTCGGCCGCCAGTTGGCTTTTCGCCATGCCGCGCAGATGCAGCTGTTCATTGCAGTCCATCACCAGCATCGACACCGGGCCGTGGCCCTGCACCTGGAAGCTCAGGCGTCCGGGGGTCTTCAGGTTGCTGCCGATCAGCGCGGTGACGGCGGCCAGCTCGCCGAGCAGGTCGCGCACCGGCGCCGCATAGTTGCGCCGCGCGGCGATCGCCGCCCAGGACGGGCCGAGCTGCACCAGCGCGCCGCGGATGTCGAGGTCTTCGAGCAGGAAGCCGTGCACCTGATCCATCAGCGCACGAAGCTGTCGAACATGGTCGGGTCGAAACCCACCAGGTACTGCCCGGCGTCGTTTTCCACCACCGGGCGGCGGATCACGCTCGGGTGTTCCATCATCAGCGCCACGGCCTGGCCCTGCGTGGTGATCGCCTGCTGTTCGGGCGTCAGCTTGCGCCAGGTCGGGCCCTTGGTATTGACCAGCGTCTGCCAGCCCATGGCGCGGCACCACTGGACCAGGCGGTCGTGCGGCACGCCGAGTTTCTTGTAGTCGTGGAATTCGTAGCTGATGCCATTGGACTCGCACCAGGCGAAGGCCTTCTTCATGGTGTCGCAATTCTTGATGCCGAAGATTCTTACCATTGCAATGTATATCGTCGAATCGGTGAAGGGGAGCCGAATCATAACAAACGCGGCATAATCGCCGGCCATGAATACCCCTCTTCGCAGCGAGGCGCAACGGCGCGCCGACGAGATCGCGATCTTCCAGGTCGAGCTGGAGCGCCTCGACAGCGAAGGCGTGCTGCGGCTCGATGCGGCCCAGCAGCAGGCAGTGCGCGAGCACCACGCCGCCTTGCTGGCGAGCTTCGCCGGCCGCTTCGACATCGACCGCGACGCGCAGGCCAGGCAGTTGTCGCTGGGCATGCGGGTGGCCTCCTTCCTCGGCGCGCTGGCGCTGGCGGCCAGCGTGTTCTTCCTCTTCTACCAGTTCTGGGGCAATTTCGACGAGACCGCCCAGGTCGCGATCCTGCTCGGCGCGGCGCTGGCCAGCCTCGGGCTGACGGTGTGGATCCAGATCCGCGACGCCTCGGGCTATTTCACCAAGCTGGCGGCGATGGTGGCTTTCGCCTGCTTCGTGCTGAACCTGACCATGCTCGGCCAGATCTTCAACATCACGCCGACCGACCGCGCCCTCTTGCCCTGGGCGGCGCTGGCTTTCCTGCTGGCCTATGCCTGCGACCTGCGCCTGCTGCTGGCGGCGGGCATCTGCTGCGTGATTGCTTTTGTCGCCGCGCGCGTCGGCGAGTGGGGCGGCATCTACTGGCTGCATTTCGGCGAGCGGCCGGAGAATTTCTTTCCCGTCGCTGCGCTGCTGTTCGCCGTGCCGGCGCTGCTGGAACACCGTCGCCTGTCGGGCTTCGCCGCCATCTACCGGATCTTCGGCCTGCTCAGCCTGCTGCTGCCCATGCTGATGCTGGGCCACTGGGGATACGGCAGCTACCTGGCCAACTACGACATCGAAGCGCGCAGCATCGAGGGCGCCTACGAGCTTGCCGGCTTCGTCGCCAGCGCCCTCGCGATCTGGATCGGCGCGCGCCGGCAGTGGCCCGACACGGTCAATACCGGCATCACTTTCTTCGTCATATTCCTCTACACCAAGTTCTTCGACTGGTGGTGGGAGATCATGCCGAAATACCTGTTCTTCCTGGTGCTGGGCCTGGCCGCGATCCTGATCCTGCTGGTGTTGAAACGCCTGCGCCGCATCGGGCACGGCGCGACGGAGGCCGCGCCATGAAGCTCACGCCCTGGAAGGTCCTGGCGGCCGGCGCGGCGCTGATCCTGCTGGCCAATGCCGTGGCGCTGGTGGGCGTCTATCTGAATCGCAGCGGCGAGGCGGACAGCCGCATGACGCTCTCGCAACGCGAACTGTCCATGCCCTGGCGCGGCGCCATGGTCAGGGAGAACAGCGGTTTGGCGCTGGCGCTGAACTGGCGCGTGATCGAAACCGGCACGGGCGAATACTTCGGTTCGGGTTTCGGCGCCAACGGCGGCACGCCGGACTGGCTCGACGAGTCGCGCATGGCGGCGCTGGGCTTCGATACCGCAGCCGTGGCTGCGGACCAGGCCGAGCGCCGCCGTTTCGAGCGTCAATTGCCGCGCGAAGTGCTGCTGGTGCTGGAACTGGGCGGCCCGGCCTGGCAGCGGGCGCTGGAGCGGACGCGGCAAAATGCCGCGCGCCACGAGGCGGCGCTGCTGGCCAATGCCGACAGCAAGGAGTTTGCCGCCAAGGCCAAGCGCGCCCAGGAACAGGTGAAGCGCGAGGAGCAACTGAACAGCCGGCTGTTCGCCATCGACGCCGGGCTGGACCGCGCGGCCCTGCGCGCGAAGTATCCGGATCGCGGCCGTTACCTGATCGTCAAGGCCACGCTGCGCCCGCGGACGGTGACGCGGGACAAGCAGACCCGCATCGGCGGCTACCTCAGCGCCCTGGCGGTTTCGCAGATCAATGTGCCGCACGCCTTGCGTCCGGCGCTGGAACCCGCGCTGCGCAGCCAGCGACGCACGACGGACGAGCCCGGCGCGCGCTTCGAGGCCACCATCGCCTTCGGCCAGCGCCTGGAGCCGTGGATCGAAGCAGTGGCCGTGGCGCGCTGAGTTGTCCTGCGGGCCCGCCCTATCCCTTCCGGGGAAGGGCGCGGCCGCGGCAAACACGGCATAATCACGCGCCATGAATACATCCTTTTTGTTGCGCCGCATCCTGCCGGCGGCGCTGCTTCTGGCCCTCGGCGTCGGCGGCTATCTATGGACCACACGGGCCAAGCCGATCAGTGTGGTGCTGAAGTCCGTCGATCGCGGCAATGTCGAGTCCACGGTGGTCAATACCCGTGCCGGCACGGTCGAGGCCTGTCAGCGCACCAAGCTGTCCACCATCATGGGCGGCCGCATCGAATACCTCGGCGTCAAGGAAGGCGACAAGGTGAAGAAGGGCCAGTTGCTGATGAAGCTCTGGAACGACGACCAGAAGGCGCAGCAGACCCTGGCCGAAGCCCAGCGCGCGGTGTCCGCGCAGCGGGTCAAGGAGGTGTGCACCACGGCGGCCAGTTCGCGCCGCGAAGCCGAGCGCCAGTCGTCGTTGAAGAACAAGGGCTTCGTTTCGGACGCGCGCGAGGATGCAGCGAAGAGCGAGGCCGATGCCCGCAGCGCAGCCTGCGAAACGGCGCGCGCCGATGTCACCCAGGCCGCGGCGCGGGTCGGCGTGACAAAAGTCGAGCAGGGCCGCATGACGCTCTATGCGCCCTTCGACGGCACCGTGGCGAACATCGTCGGCGAACTCGGCGAGTACTCGACGCCTTCGCCGCCGGGCGTGCCGACGCCACCGGCGATCGACCTGATCGACGATTCCTGTCTTTACATCAACGCGCCGATGGATGAAATCGACGCGCCGAAGATCAAGGCCGGCCTGCCGGTGCGCGTCACGCTCGATGCGCTGCCCAAGCAGCCTTTGCAGGGCAAGGTGAGGCGCGTCGCGCCCTATGTCCTGGCCGTCGAGAAGCAGGCGCGCACCGTCGATGTCGAAGTCGATTTCGACATGCCGGCGAGCGGCGGCCTGCTGGTCGGCTACAGCGCCGACGTCGAGATCGTGCTCGCCACGCGCGCCAACGTGCTGCGGGTGCCCACCGCGGCGCTGATCGAGGGCAACCGCGTGATGGTGCTGAACGCGGAAAGCGGCAAGCTCGAAGAACGCAAGGTCAGGATCGGCACCGCCAACTGGGAGTTCACGGAAATCGTCGAAGGCCTGGCCGAGGGCGAGCGCATCGTCACCTCGCTCGAGCGCGAGGGCGTGAAAGTTGGCGCTCGGGCCACGGCGGCGGCTGGCGCCGCCGCCAAATGACGGCACATGACACGGCATTCCCCCCAGCCCCCTTGCCTGGCAAGGGGGTGACAATGTTTGCGCCGCTGCGCGGCGTATGGATGGAGTGAGCGCATGAGTGTGATCCAGCTCGCCGGCATCGAGCGCGTCTTCCATCTCGGCGACAGCGTGGTGCATGCGCTGACCGGGCTCGATGTCGCCATCGACGCCGGCGAATACGTGGCGATCATGGGGCCGTCGGGTTCCGGCAAATCGACGCTGCTCAACCTGCTGGGCCTGCTCGACCGGCCCGATGCCGGTTCCTACCAGCTCGAAGGCCGCGACGTCACCACGCTGTCGCCCGACGAGCAGGCCGCCGTGCGTAGCCGGCGCATCGGCTTCGTGTTCCAGAGCTTCCACCTGGTGCCGCGCCTGACCGCGGCGGAGAACGTCGGCCTGCCGATGATGCTGGCCGGGATTCCTGCGGCCGAGCGGGCGCAGCGCGTGCAGCAGGCGCTCAAGGATTTCGGCCTCGACCAGCGCGCCGACCATCGGCCCGACCAGCTTTCCGGCGGTCAGCGGCAGCGCGTCGCGATCGCCCGCGCCACCATCATGCAGCCCGCCGTGCTGCTGGCCGACGAGCCGACCGGCAACCTCGACCGCGCCACCGGCGACGATGTGATCCACCTGCTGGAAGAACTCAACCAGCGCGGCATGACCCTGATCATCGTCACCCACGACCCGAAGATCGGCACGCGGGCAAAAAGACAGTTGCTGATGGAAGACGGTGAGCTGCGGCACGACAGCGCCAGAGCCGCCTCGCCGGCCGCCGCGACCTGAGGCGACGCCATGCGCAACGCCGACGTCCTGCGTTTCGCCCGCGATGCGGCGGCCGGCTACCCGCTGCGGACTTCGCTCTCGGTGCTGGCCATGGCCATCGGCGTCGCCGCCGTGGTGGTGCTGACCTCGCTCGGCGACGGCGCGCGGCGCTATGTGGTCGAGCAGTTCTCCGCGCTCGGCAGCAATCTCGTCATCGTCCTGCCCGGGCGCTCGGCGACCGGCGGTTTCAGCCCGGCCAACGCGCTGACCACGACGCCGCGCGACCTGACGGTGGACGACGCGTTCGCGCTGACGCGCCTGCCTTCGGCGCGGCGCGTGGCGCCGCTGGCCGCGGGCAATTCGGAGATCAACGCCAACGGACGGCTGCGCGAAGTCGTGGTGGCCGGCACCGCCTCGACCTATCTCGACATCCGCAGCTTCAAGATGGCGCAGGGGCATTTCCTGCCGGAAGCGGACTGGAGTCGCGGGGCGCCGGTGGCCGTGATCGGCTCCAAGCTGCAGGAGGAAATCTTCGGCAATCGTCCGGCGGTGGGGGAACTGATCCGGCTCGGCGACCGGCGCCTGCGCATCGTCGGCGTGCTCAAGTCGGTCGGGCAGGGGCTGGGCATGAATACCGACGAGGTGATCTTCGTGCCGGTCGGCGTGGCACAGAGCCTGTTCAATACCAACACCCTGTTCCGTGTCCTGATCGAGGCCAGAAGCCGCGACGAAATCGAGGTCGTCAAGCGCGAGGTGGCCGCCATGCTCAAGGCCCGCCATGGCGGCGAGGAGGACATCACGGTGATCACCCAGGACGCCGTGCTGGCCACCTTCGACAAGCTGCTGCGCGCGCTGACCGCCGCGGTGGCCGGCATCGCCGCAATCAGCCTGGCGGTGGCCGGCATCCTGGTGATGAACGTGATGCTGGTCGCGGTGACCCAGCGCACGGCGGAGATCGGCCTGCTCAAGGCGCTCGGCGCGCGCGCGGCGACGATTCGCAATGCCTTCATGGCCGAAGCCGCGATGCTGTCGCTGGTGGGCGCGATCACCGGCTACGGGCTCGGCCTCTTCGGCGCCTTCGTGCTGCGCCAGATGTACCCGGTGTTTCCCGCCTATCCGCCGGACTGGGCCGTGATCGCGGCACTGGCCACGGCGCTCGGCACCGGCATGCTGTTCGGCATCATGCCGGCGCGGCGCGCGGCCAGGCTCGATCCCGTGCAAGCGCTGATGAAACATTGAACCTGGAAAAGACAGTTGATCCGCAGATTTCGCAGATTGCGCAGATAGATCAAGGAGCTTGGCATGTTCAATTCGTTGCTTACCGGGGCCGTGAGGGCTCAAGGAATTCGAGAATGTTTATCTGTTGAAATCTGCGTCATCTGCGGAAAGTAGGTTGAAGTGGTCTTTGTCGATTTTCTCAGGCTCGCCATCCGCGCCATCAGTGCCCAGCGGCTGCGCAGCTTCCTGACCCTGCTCGGGATTGCCGTCGGCATCGCCGCGGTGATCCTGCTGACCTCGATCGGCGAGGGCATCCACCGCTACGTGCTGGCGGAATTCACCCAGTTCGGCACCAATGTGGTCGGCGTCCACCCGGGGCGCACCAAGACCGGCGGCGGGACCATCGGCTTCCCCAGCAGCGCGCGGCCGCTGTCGCTGGAGGATGCCGAAGCCCTGAAGCGCCTGCCCAACGTGGTTGCCGTCACGCCCAGCGTGTTCGGCAATGCCGAGGTCGGCGGCAACGGCCGCGTGCGGCGCGTCTCGGTCTATGGCGTCGGCCCGGGCCTGCTCACAGTGTTCAGGGCCAGGGTGCGCAGCGGCCAGTTCCTGCCCGAGGAAGAAGCCGGCAGCGCGCGCGCCCAGGTGGTGCTGGGACCGAAGCTGAAGAACGAATTGTTCGGCGCCGAGAATGCGCTGGGCGCGCGCGTGCGCATCGGCGGCCTGCAGTTCCGCGTGATCGGCGTGATGGAGGCCAAGGGCCAGTTCCTCGGCATCGACCTCGACGACACGGCCTATGTCCCCGCGGCGCGCGCCATGGAACTGTTCAATCGCGAGGGCCTCAATGAAATCAACATCTCGGTGGCCGAGGGCGTGCCCGCCGCCGGCGTGGTGGCGACGATCAAGGAGGTGATCAAGGCGCGCCATGGCCGCGACGATGTCACCATCATCAGCCAGGAGGAAATGCTGGCGACCCTGGGCGGCATCCTCGACGTGCTGACCATGGCCGTCGGCGCCCTGGGCGGCATTTCGCTCCTGGTCGGCGGCGTCGGCATCGTCACCATCATGACCATCGCCGTCACCGAGCGCACCAACGAGATCGGCCTGCTGGTGGCGCTCGGCGCCCGGCGCCAGACCATCCTCGGCCTGTTCCTCGGCGAAGCCGTGGCGCTGGCCGCGATCGGCGGCCTGGTCGGCCTGCTGCTCGGCATCGGCCTGGCGCAGCTGATCGGGCTTTTCGTCCCGGCGCTGCCGGTGCATACGCCGATATCATTCGTGCTGCTGGCCGAAGCCCTGGCCGCCGCCATCGGGCTGGCCGCCGGCGTGCTGCCGGCGCGGCGCGCGGCGCTGCTCGATCCGGTGGAAGCACTACGGACGGAGTAGGGCGCGATCCGGGGCAAGAGTTGGCGCTGGCGACACGGCGCCACCGGTCAATCCAGCGGCAAATAGAAGAACACGAAGCGGCCCTGTTCGATGTCCACCATCAGCGTGGCGCCGTGGTGCAGGCCGTAGACCGCGTAGCCGGGCATGGCGCCGGCCGCGTGGCATTCGCTGGCATGCTGGGGCGATTCGAAATCCCGGTCGCGGTCATACCACGACAGCAGCATGTGGCTGCCCAGCCGCGCGGTGGCCTCGGCGTCGGCGAGCTTCATGGCCGCAAGGTAATCGGTGAGCGGCTGCGGTGTGGCCATTTCCGCCACGCTCAGCGCGAAATCGCCGGGCACGGCGCCTGTCGGGCAGACCGGATCAGCGTTCACTGGCCAGCAGCCCGAAGCGCCCGCCCGAGATTCGGCTGAGCAGGTAATCGAAGGTATTGCCGATCCGATTTCCGATATGGATCATCAGCGTGGCCGCTTCGATCTGGCGCGCGACCTCGACGCCATAGCGGGCCTGCAGATCCGATTTCGCCTCGCTGCCCGGCCGCCCGTCGGTTTCCGCCCAGTGCATGGCAAACAGCAGCGCGGGAATCTGGTCGGCCGGGGAACTCGTCAGGTCCTGTGCCAGCAGGCGGGAAATCTCCGCTTTGGAAACGCCCGCCAGCGCGGCAAGAAACTCGTGTCCATAGGCGCAATGCCGGCAGCGATTGACGCCGGTGACGACCATCATGATGCGTTCGCGAAAATCCGCGGCAATTCCGGACTTCAATGACAGCGAAAGTACGGGGCGCAGCTTCGTCAGCGCGCAATACAGGTCGCGCAAGAACTGCATGGGGCTGGCATACATGCGGCGCCGGAAACCCGGGGCAGGGGAGTCCTTGCTCATTGCATGGAGCGCCGGGGCAGCGCCGTATCGGGTCGCAGGTGCATGACTTGTAACGCGTCGGTCGGGGAAAAGCCAAGAATATACAGTTTTCGACGATTTCGACGCCTGGGCAAAATCAGGGTGATGCCTGCCATGCGTAGAATTAATGGGCGCGAAATATTGCATTGGTAAGCTTGCGCATCATGCTGAATGCCGGCAATACCCTTCAGGAGAGCGTTGCCCTGCAACGCGCGGCGCTGAAGAAGATCATCGAGGAACCGCTGCGCGGTGCGGCGCAGGCTGTCGCCGCGGCCTGGGGCAGCCGCGCCGCGCTCAACGCCGAGCTGGGCCGCCTGTTCCCCGGCGTGCCGCATTGCCGCTACCTTTACGTCATGAATATCGACGGCGTGCAGATTTCCGACAATGTCGGCGCCGCCGGCGTCAGCGAGGCCGATTTCGGCCGCAACCGCTCGCACCGGCCCTACATGCGCGAATCCCAGCCGGCCACGGGCTTCCTGCTGTCGCGCTCCTACATCACGCTGCGCGAGCGGCGCCCCGGGCTCACCGCGATCCAGATCGTGCGCAGCGCCGCCGGTGCCGCGGTGGGATTTCTCGGCGCCGATTTCTATCTCCACGACCTGCCGCTGACGCGGGCGCGCTTCGAGGAACAGCACCAGTGGCGGCAATTGCGCGGCGATCCGTCGATCCGCAGCCAGGTCTTCCACCAGACGCGCAGCGAGAGCGAGATGGACCGCCAGCTGGGCACCGTGCTCGGCGTCGTCGAGGAGCTGATGGCCGATCACGGCATGTACCACATCATGCTGCACTTTTCGAGCAGCCGCGCCGTGTATTGGACGCTCGACGATCCCTACCGCTACCGCCTGTTCGACATCCAGGCGCTGGTCGATCCCGACACCTGCCTGGCCTATCCGAAGCATCCCTATCCGGCCGACGCGCTGGTGCCCCAGGAACGCATCCGCGCCATCCTCGACACGCTGAGCTCGCTGCGCTTCATCGACGAGACTTTCTATCTGCGCACCGGCACCTTGAACCTGTTCAACGGCATGGTCGGCCTGACCTTCTCCTGCGACGGTTCCCACTACATGCCCTGGGACGAGTTCCTCAAGCGGGATGTGGCGTTCTGGCTGGGGTCGGTATAGCGCTGGGCGCTGCGGCCGCGCCGCGCCGGCAAAGCAAAAGGCCACCCGCAGGTGGCCCTTGCTCTGCCGCAGGTAAGGCTTAGAACCTGAAGCCGTAGCCGATGCCGATCAGCACCGGGTCGAGCGTCAGCTTGCTGACCTTGGTGCCGCCCACCAGCAGGTCGGCCCGGATGTAGGTCTTCTTGATGTCGAAGTTGATATAGCTGTTCTTGCCGATCTTGTAGTCGAAGCCGACCTGGAGCGCGCCGCCGAGGCTGGAATTGCTCAGGTCCGAAGTGGAGCCGGTCAGGGTGTTCACCACCGGCAGGTCCACGCCGGAAATCAGCGTGTAGTTGATGCCGGCGCCGACGTAGGGGCGGAAGCTCGCTTCGGGCACGAAGTGGTACTGCAGCGTCAGCGTCGGCGGCAGGGCCTTGAAGTTGCCGACCTTGCCGACGCCGTTGACCTGCACGTCGAGCTTCTGCGGATAGGTCAGGATCAGTTCGGCGGCGAGGTTCTTGGTGAAGAAGTAGGTGAAGTCCACCTCGGGAATCAGCTTGTGTTCGACCCATACGGCGTCGCCGGGAAGCGCCAGGGCGGGAATGGGATCGGACTTCTTGATCGGCTGGACATCCACCGCGCGGATGCGCATCATCCAGTTGCCTTCGGCCTGCTGGGCCAGGGCGGCGGTGGAACCAAGAACGGCAGCGATGGCGACGGCGAGTCTTGCATGCTTCATAACAGATCCTTTCAGGGATTTAAGGTTTAATGGTCAAGCGGAAAAAGTTTGCCGCGATAGTAACCATGAGAACTGTGTGGGAATTGACTTTTGTCAATTGGCGGGGGCGTTCCGCTGGCCCGCGAACACAAATCCTGACCTGCGTCAGGATTTGCAGATCGGCGAGGGTCGGGGACGGCCGGATTGCGGTCGATTTCTGGTCGATTTTTGGTCGCTGAGGCGCGCCTCGCCGTGGCGCCAGCGCCAACTTTTGCGGCCTGGACATGAAAAGCCCGGCAGCTCGTGCCGGGCCCGGATTGCGCGGCGCTGTCCGCCGCGCGGCTAGCGCGAGTGCAGGCGCCGCACCAGTTCGCCGTGGTCGGGCAGGGCGCGGGCGAGTTCGAGGTTGGCGGCCTTGATTTTCTGCAGGGTCTGCCAGACCGCATCCTTCGGCATCTGCCGGCTCATGGCGTGGGGCGTGCGCGGCAGGCGGCCGAAGCCGGTGGCGATCGAATAGAAGGCGGTATCGCCGAACAGGCCTTGGTCCTGCCATTCGACGAGGCCGGTGCGCTCGTAGAGCTCCAGCGTCTGTGCCAGCGAATCGGGCGGCGGCAAGGCGCGCGCGGCGCGCCAGAATTCGCCGTCCTCGCGGCTGTTGAGCAGGTAGTGGAGCACGATGAAGTCGCGGGCTTCGTCGTATTCGCGCGCCACGCGGCGGTTGTAGCGATCGATCAGCAGCGGATCGAAACCGGTGTCGGGGAAATAGTCGAGCAACATCTCGATGCTCTTTTGCGCAAGATAAATGCCGGTGGATTCGAGCGGTTCGAGGAAGCCGGCCGAGAGGCCGATGGCGACGCAGTTCCTGACCCAGAAGTTCTTGCGGCGGCCGATTTTCATCGCCAGGTGCAGCGGTTCGCCGTCGGGCTGTCCGGTGTGGGCCTTGAGTTCCGCGGCGGCCCGGTCCCGGTCGAGGAAACGGCTCGAATACACGTAGCCGCTGCCGACCCGGTGGCGCAGCGGGATGCGCCAGCACCAGCCGGCGGACAGCGCCGTGGAACGCGTGTAGGGATGGAAATCGCCGTCGTGGGGCAGCGGCAGCACGGCGGCGCTGTCGCACAGCAACTGGTCGGCCCAGCTGATGAAGCCGTCACCGAGGCTGCCTTCGATCAGCTTCGCGGCGAAGCCGGTGCAGTCGATGAACAGGTCGGCCTGCAGCGGGCCGTGGGCCGCGGTGTCGACGTGGCTGATGAAGCCGCGCGGATCGAGCGCCACCTGGCCGACCTCGTCGACGATGTGCCGCACGCCGCGGCCCACCGCCAGGTCGCGCAGGAAGACGGCAAAGGCGCGCGCGTCGAGGTGATAGGCGTAGGCGCCCTGCTGCATGATCGCCGAGTTCGCCAGCGGATTGCCGTCGAGCGGATGCGGCCCGCGGCCCATGTCGCCGAGCAGCGCCTGCAGCGAATACGAGACATAGGGCGAGGCATCGCGGCCGTCCTGGCGCTCGCGCAGCCAGTGGTGGAACAGCGGCAGGCCGCCGACCTGCGATGCGCCGACGACGCCGAAGGGATGCCAGGCCGCGTCGCTGCCGCGCTGCCAGTCGATGAACTTGATGCCGAGCTTGTAGGTGGCGTTGCTGGCCTTCATGAAGGCCGCCTCGTCGATTCCCATCGCGCGCAGGAAGCCGACCAGGGGCGGCACCGTGGCCTCGCCGACGCCGATGGTGCCTATGCTTGCCGATTCGACCAGGGTGATGCGGCACAGTTGGGGATCGATGAAGCGGTTGAGGAAGGTCGCGGCGACCCAGCCCGCGGTGCCGCCGCCGACGATCAGGATGTTCTTGATGGGTGATGGCATCGCGTTCCCGTCGCAGATATGCAAACGCGCAGGATAGCAAATCGCCCGGTTTAGAATCGTGCGACTGTGCGCCGCGCCGCCGGAGGTTTCCCCGAATGAACGCATCCACCCTGGTCCGCTCCATCAATTGTGGCTGCCTGCTGCTGCTCGTGCTTGCGGCGAGCGGCTGCGCCACCAATCCGGTGACCAAGAAGACCGAGCTGGCCTTCGTCTCGGAGCAGCAGGAAATCAGCATGGGCGCCAAGCAGTACCTGCAGAACCAGCAGTCGGCGGGCGGCAAGTTCATTCTCGACCCGGCGCTCGCGGCCTATGTCAATGAAGTCGGGCAGAAGCTGGTCAAGGTCAGCGACCGGCCGAACCTGCCCTTCGAATTCGTCATCATCAACGATTCGGTGCCCAACGCCTGGGCCTTGCCCGGCGGCAAGCTGGCGCTCAATCGCGGCCTGCTGACCGAGCTGAAAAGCGAGGCCGAACTGGCGGCGGTGCTGGCCCATGAAATCGTCCACGCCGCGGCCCGCCACGGCGCCAGCGCGGTGGAGCGCGGCACGCTGTTGTCGGCCGGCGCCGCGGTGATCTCGGTGCTGACGGCGGACAAGCGCGCCGCCGACCTGATCGACGTGGCCACGCAGGGCGGCGCGATGCTGCTCAACTTCCGCTTCAGCCGCGAGCACGAGCTCGAAGCCGACCGCTACGGCATGGACTACATGGTGCGCGCCGGCTACGACCCGCAGGCCGCGGTCGAACTGCAGCAGACCTTCGTCCGCCTCTCGGGCGACAAGAAGCCGAACTGGCTGGAAGGCATGTTCGCGAGCCATCCGCCTTCGCAGGAGCGCGTCGACGCCAATCGCGCCAAGGCCGCCGGCATGCCGGCCAGGTTGTTCCGCGGCGAGGACGTCTACCGGCAGAAGCTGGCCTTCCTGAGCAAGACCAGGCCGGCCTACGCGGCGCACGACGAAGGCCGCAAGCTGCTCGACAAGCAGCCGGCGCAGGCCTTGGCCAAGTCCGATCAGGCGCTCAGGCTGGAGCCGCGCGAAGCGATGTTCCATGCGCTGCGCGGCGACGCGCTGAGGAAGCTCGAGCGCAATGCGGAAGCGGAACGCGAGTACGACGAGGCGATCAGGCGCAACGACGACTACTACGCCCACTACCTCAATCGCGGCCTGATCCGTCAGCGCCTGGGCAACAAGGCCGGCGCCCAGAGCGACCTCGAACATGCCAACAAGCTGCTGCCGACCGCCGCCGCGCATTACCTGCTGGGCAACCTGGCGCAGGGCGCCGGCAATCCGGCCAAGGCCATCGGCCACTACAGGCTGGCGGCGGGATCGGAATCGGAGGTCGGGCGCCGCGCCGGCGCGGCGCTGCTGCGGCTCGACCTGCCGCGCAATCCGGGCAACTACCTGCAGGTCGAAACCGTCGCGGACAGCCAGGGCAATCTCGGCCTGCGCGTGACCAACCGCAGCCCGCTGCCGTTGGCCAGGCTGCGCGTGGCCGGCGCCGTGCCGGCGGCCGGCTTCCAGCGCGAATACGAGTTGCCGGGAACCCTGAAGCCCGGACAGTCGGCCGTGGTGGCGATGGGCGTGCGCCTGGCCGACTTCAATGTCGGCCTGAACCAGGTGCGCGGCCAGGTGCGCAGCGCGGACCCGGTCGAATAAGGCCGGGAAGCTAGACCAGCCCGTTCATCAGCTGCACCATCACCGTCTCGCCAGCGCCAACTGATCCACGCTCGTGTTCGAGCACGATGAAGCAGTCGGCGTCGGCCATCGAGCGCAGCACGCCGGAGCCTTGCGCGCCGGTCGGGCGCACGCACCATTCGCCGTTTTCCTGGAACAGGATGCCGCGCTGGAATTCGGTGCGGCCGCGGCCTTTTTTCATCGGCTCGACGCAGCGCGCGGGAAAGCCGGGGACGGGCCTGACCGGATCGATGCCGGCCAGCTTGAGAATGGCCGGCTGCACGAACTGGTAGAAGGTCACCATCACCGCGACCGGGTTGCCGGGCAGGCCGAACAGCCAGGCGCCGGGCCGATCCGCTCCATCGGGCTGGATGCGGCCGAAAGCCATCGGCCGGCCCGGTTTCATGGCGATTTTCCAGAAGGCGACTTCGCCCAGCTGGGCCATCAGCTGCTTGATGAAATCGGCCTCGCCGACCGAGACGCCGCCGCTGGTGATGATCGCATCGGCGCAACTGGCGGCTTCGCGGAAGGCCGCTTCGAGCGCGGCCGGGTCGTCCCTGACCACGCCCATGTCGATCACCTCGCAACCGAGGCGCGTCAGCATGCCCCACAGCGTGTAGCGGTTGCTGTCGTACACGGCGCCTTCGGCCAGCGGCGTGCCGATCGAACAGAGTTCGTCGCCGGTCGAAAAAATCGCCACGCGCACCCGGCGCCGCACCGAGACCTCGCCTATGCCCAGCGAGGCGACGATGCCGATCTCAGCCGGGCGCAGCTTGCGGCCCGCAGGAATCGCGGGGCGTCCGGCCTGCAGGTCCTCGCCGGCGCGGCGCAGGTTCTGCCCCTGGCGCTGGCCGGGCGGGATGATCACGGCATCGCCCTCGACCTTCGTCACTTCCTGGATCACCACGCAGTCCACGCCTTCCGGCAGCACGCCGCCGGTCATGATGCGCACCGTCTCGCCAGCGCCAACTCTTCCGGCGAAGGCGCGGCCGGCAAAGGCGGTGCCGATGTTTTTCAGGCGCGTTTCGCCCGCAGTTTCGTTGCTGGGCGCAAGATCGCCGAAGCGCACGGCCCAGCCGTCCATGGCCGAGTTGTCGTGGGCCGGCACGTCGATCGGCGAAATGACGTCATCAGCCAGCACGCGATCCAGCGCCTGGCGCACGAAAACGCGTTCATGGCCGACCACCGGCTGCAACAGGCCGAGGATCAGTTCGCGGGCACGCTCGACGGGCAGGGAATTCGGGTCGTAATCCTCGGCGCAGGAAAAGGCTTGGAGTATGGAAGTCATGAGGTGGCGGCGAACAACGGAATTTCGAAAAGGGCGGCCTCAGCCGCCGATGTAGGACATCTCCACCTTGCTGCCGGGCAGGACGGTGGCGGCGGTGCGGATCTCCGAATAGCGGTCGTCGCGCCCGCGCCAGACCGCGGCGATTTCGCGCCGCAAAGCTTCGTCGCCGGCGCCGTGGCGCAGCATGGCGCGCAGGTCGTGGCCGGACTGGGCGAACAAACAGGTGTAGAGCTGGCCCTCGGTGGACAGGCGGATGCGCGTGCAGGTGGCGCAGAAGGCCTGGGTCACCGAGGAGATGACGCCGATCTCGCCGCCGCCGTCGGCGTAGCGCCAGCGCTCGGCGACTTCGCCGGGGTAGTTGGCGTCGACCGCCTGCAACGGGAATTCGGCGTTGATGCGGGCGACCACCTCGGCCGAGGGCACCACCTCGTCCATGCGCCAGCCATTCGATGAGCCGACGTCCATGTATTCGATGAAGCGCAGGATGTGGCCGCTGCCGCGGAAATGGCGCGCCAGCGGCAGGATCTGGTCGTCGTTGGCGCCGCGCTTGACCACGCAATTGACCTTGATCGGCGCGAGGCCGACCTCGGCCGCCGCGGCGATGCCATCGAGCACGTCGCCGACGGCGTAATCGACGTCGTTCATGCGCTTGAACACGTCGTCGGCTATGCCGTCGAGGCTGACCGTGACGCGGTGCAGGCCGGCATCCTTGAGCGCCCGCGCCTTCTTGCGCAGCAGCGAGCCGTTGGTCGTCAGGGTGATTTCCACGGGCAGCTTCGCCAGCTGCTCGATCAGGTTCTCGATGTGCTTGCGCAACAGCGGCTCGCCGCCGGTGAGGCGGATCTTCTCCACGCCCTGCTCGACGAAGATGCGGGCGATGCGCACGATTTCCTCGAAGGAGAGCAGCTTGCTGCGCGGCAGGAAGGCGTAATCGTCGTCGAAGATTTCCTTCGGCATGCAATACACGCAGCGGAAGTTGCAGCGGTCGGTGACCGAAATGCGCAAGTCGCGCACGCGCCGGCCGCGCAGGTCGAGGAGCTCGCCCTCGGGCGGCGCGACGAGGTCGCGGCCCGGCGGCAGCGTGGTTCTGACAGCCCTGACGATGGGAATGATTCGCGCTTTCATGAGACTTCAGACTATAAGCTGCGCGGGCCTTCGAGACAACACCCGCGGCCGCTCAGTCGCCGGCATAGACGACCTGCTGCCGCGGCCGGGCCGGCTGCGTCAGGTGGTCGAGAGGCAGCACGTGGGTCTGCTTGACCTTCTGCAGCGCGATATTGGTCTTGACGTGGGCGACGCCGGGCAGGCGCAGCACGCGCTTCATCATCAGTTCGGAGAAGGCCGGCAGGTCGGCGGCGACGATGCGCAGCAGGTAGTCGGCATCGCCGCTGACCGAAAAGCAGTCGAGCACTTCGGGCAGGGCCGCGACCGCGCCCTCGAAGGCATCCGACTGCGTCTTGCCGTGGCGCTCCAGCACCACATGGGCAAAGGCGGTGACGCCGAGGCCCAGCAGCGCCGGGTCGAGCAGGGCGGCATGGCCGGCGATGATGCCGGCATCGGCCAGGCGCTGCAGGCGGCGGCTGATTTGCGAGGCCGACAGATGCACGGTTTCGCCCAGCGCGGCATTGGTGGCATTGCCCTTGCGCTGCAGCGCGTCGAGCAGGGCGAGGTCGTAGCGGTCGATGGTGATAGTTGGCATGATAATCAATGAATGTGCACGAAACGTGCATGTTACAAGCGAAACACCCCATAGTATGAACACTTGTTGCGCAGCATCCGCGTCAAAATGTCCATCTTTCTCCCGCACCGGACGCCCGCCCATGAATCTCGTCGAATCCCTGCTCCACGCCCTCAAGGATCATGGCGCCCGCCAGATCTTCGGCATCCCCGGCGATTTCGCGCTGCCTTATTTCCGCATCATCGAGCAGTCGCAGATCCTGCCGCTCTACACCCTCTCGCACGAGCCGGGCGTCGGCTTCGCCGCCGACGCCGCGGCGCGCGCCCACCTGGGCCTCGGTGTCGCCGCCGTGACCTACGGCGCCGGCGCGCTCAACATGGTCAATGCGGTCGCCGCCGCCTATGCCGAGAAGTCGCCGCTGGTGGTGCTCTCGGGCGGGCCGGGCAAGGGCGAATCGCGCTCCGGCCTCTTGCTGCACCACCAGGCCAAGACCCTGGATTCGCAATTCCAGATGTACCGCGAAATCACCTGCGACCAGGTCAAGCTCGACGATGCGGCGCGCGCGCCGGCCGACATCGCGCGCGTGCTGGGCAATGCCCTGCGCAATTCGGAACCCGTGTATATCGAGATTCCGCGCGACATGGTGGCCCAGCCCTGCGCCCCGGTAATCCGCGAGGCCGCGCCGGCCGTCGACCGTGAGGCGCTCGCGGCCTGCGTCGAAGAAATCCTGGCGCGCCTGGGCCAAGCCAGATCGCCGGTGCTGATGGCCGGCGTCGAGGTGCGCCGCTTCGGCCTCGAAGACAAGGTGGCGCTGCTGGCGCGGCGCCTGGGCCTGCCGGTGGTGACCAGCTTCATGGGCCGCGGCCTGCTCGCCGACCAGGACGCGCCGCTGGTCGGCACCTACATGGGTGTCGCCGGGCTGCCCGAAGTCACGCAACTGGTTGAAGGCTCCGACGGCCTGTTCCTGCTCGGCGAAATCATCTGCGACACCAATTTCGCAGTGTCCGAAACCCGCATCGACATGCGCAAGACCATCCAGGCGCTCGACGGCCGCGTCACCCTCGGCCATCACACCTATCCCAACCTGCCGCTGGCGGCGCTGGTCGACGGCCTGCTGGAACAGGTCGCGGCCGAGGAAAAGCCGTTCTCGGTGCAAGGCCAGGTGTTTCCGCGCGGCATGCCGGCCGATGCCGTGAGCATCGCGCCGACCGACATCGCCACGGCGGTGAACGACCTCATGGCGGCGCACGGCAAGATGCCCATCGCATCGGACATGGGCGACTGCCTGTTCACCGCGATGGAAATCGAACACACGGCCCTGGTCGCGCCCGGCTATTACGCCACCATGGGCTACGGCGTGCCGGCCGGCCTCGGCCTGCAGGCGGCGACCGGCCAGCGCCCGCTGATCCTGGTCGGCGATGGCGCCTTCCAGATGACCGGCTGGGAACTCGGCAACTGCCGCCGCTACGGCTGGGACCCGATCGTGCTGCTGTTCAACAATGCCAGTTGGGAAATGCTGCGCACCTTCCAGCCCGAATCCTCCTTCAACGACCTCGGCCACTGGGGCTTCGCCGAAATGGCCGCCGGCATGGGCGGCGACGGCGTCCGCGTCGGCACGCGCGCCGAATTGAAAGCCGCGCTGGACAAGGCGATGGCCACGCGCGGACGCTTCCAGTTGATCGAGGTGACGATCCCGCGCGGCGTGCTGTCGGACACCCTGCAACGCTTCGTCGCCGGCGTGAAGCGCCTCAGCGCCGTGAAATAAGCTAATCTTGCCGGGTGAGACTCCGCGCTTGCCGACTGCTGTTGCTGGGCTGCGCCGCACTGCTGGCGGTGGCGATGGCGCGCGCCGCCGATCGCGCCGACATCGAGGCGCCGCGCGTCACGGCGACGCTGGAGCAGGGGCTGGCGGTCGAAGCGGGAAGCGGGCTGCAACGCAATCCGCGCCTGGCGGTCAAGCTCTACTGCGAAGCCGGCATCATGGGCAGTTCCGAAGGCTATTTCCGCCTCGCGCGGGTACTCGCCCGCGGGCCGGCCTACCTGCGCAATCCGCCGCTGGCCAACGCCTATTTTGCGCTGGCGGCGCGGCTCGGGCATCACGCCGCCTTCGAACAGTTCGACCGGTCGGTCGTCAGTGCGCCGCTGCTGGACGACTGCCGCACGATCGACGTCGGCCCCGACGTCGAATCCTTCGATCTCGACGGCTACCTGTCGGCCCTGTCGCCGGCCAAGCGCAAGGTGGCCGCCCTGATCCGCCGCCACGCCGAGCGCTACGGCATCGATGTGCGCATCGCGCTGGCCATCGCCATGGCCGAATCCAACCTCGACGCGCAGGCCGTCTCACCCAAGAACGCGCAAGGCGTGATGCAACTGATACCGGGCACCCAGGAACGTTTCGGCGTCACGATGCCCTTCGATGCCGAGGCCAATATCAAGGGCGGCCTGGCCTACCTGCGCTGGCTCAAGTCGCGCTACGCCGGCGACTGGGAACGAGTCGCCGCCGCCTACAACGCCGGCGAAGGCGCGGTCGACCGCCATGACGGCATCCCGCCTTACCGCGAAACCCAGGGCTACGTGCGGCGAGTGCTGTTCTTCGCTGGGTTTGCGGGGGCGGACAGGATTTAGGCGAGGTGGGCGGGCCGCGCTTGCGCGTCCGGTGACGAAGCCGCCGAGGCGGTACGCCAAGTTCATAAAACGGCGGCTATGCGAATTGAATTCGACTGCCGCCCTTTGCTCCCTGGTCATCGTGTACTGCGCTATGATTTACACCGTGATCGACAAATGCTGCGACGTCATCGATATATTGCCGGCCAAAGTGTTGAACTGGGTGGCGCACAAGGGTCATAGCGATCATGGCGACTTCGAGAAGAACATGATGGCGGTGGGCGCGGTCATCAAGAACGATGCCAAGGCGGGGTTGGCGAATAGGGTTGGTAAGGATACGCAAACGGTCCCAGCGCCTCGTCGCACAGAAAATACGCCAGATAGCAATCCAAATAGCGAGCATTAGTGAAAGGCGGTAGATCATGAGCGGCGGAAATGACTTTACGATGGCAATGTTCAACAAGGGGCGGGCTGAAGCTGCCGCTGAATCGGCCGCCTCCTGGAAAAACTACGCTAGAGAGTTGGAGCAGAAATGCGTTGAGTTGCGCGCAAAGACTGATGCGGAATTATGCGTTGTGGGAGAAATGTTGGACGAAATCGCCAACGATAAACCGCGCGTTATTTCGGACCCCAAAAACAAACCTGCTCGCGACGCCCTCCGGCAGAAAGTCAGGAGGCTTTCCGAGGTCAGGCTAATTGACAAGGATCCGCTGAGCTTTTGAGGTCTGCAATACTTAAAGTATTGTATGACGCACATTAGTTTGATATAATGTGCGCCGTGGGAAACATAACAAAGATTCCAAGCGAAGCTCAGGACGTCCTCTCAAGGCTGTCTGAGCGAATTTCGATTGCCAGAAAGGCGCGCGACTGGACGCAGGCGGATCTCGCCGATCGCGCCGGCATTGGGCGTGGCACGCTTATCGAGATTGAAAAGGGCTCGCCTTACGTCGGCATGGACAGTTACATGAAGACGCTTTGGGCGCTCAATCTGCATCACGATATGGACAAGGTGGGCCTGCTTGAGTCGGATACGGCGGCTCAGCAGTTGATGGCGAGCTCGTTGCCGAGGCGTGTCAGACCTCGGAGGTGAGTATGGAAAAAACGGCCGACGTATGGGTGTGGCTGCATGGCGAATCAACGCCAACACACGCTGGCAATTTTTCATGGCGATCCGACACCCAGGTAGGTTATTTCACGTACGCGGAGACCTACCTTGCAAACCAGAGTCGATTCCTGCTTGATCCGGCGACGCTTCCATTCAGGCGCTCCAGAATTTCAGAAACCAGGCAGCATGGGATTTTTGGAGTCTTCCGCGATTCCGGTCCGGATGCCTGGGGACGTGACAAGCTTATCCGCAGTCATGGCGACCTGGATGAGTTCGATATTCTGGTTCGCGGCCCCGGTGATGGCGTCGGGTCCATTGTCATTGGCAATATTGAGGAAAAGCTACGCTTTCATCCGCCCAGGCTTGCGGATCTTGACGAGGCGTCTCGTCACCTCGACGACGCCGGGAAAGCCGTCGATCCGGAAATTGAACTCGCTCTGGATCCAACGACCAGCATGGGCGGCGCCAAGCCAAAGCTCACAGTGAGTGATGTCGGATTATTGTGGATTGCCAAATTCCCTGAAAAGGGGGATTCCAGATTCATTGCCCACAACGAGCACGTCATGCTCGAGATGGCAAGAGAGTGCGGTGTCGCCAGCTGCGAGTCGCGAATCCATCCGCTGCACGACGGGCGCCACATTCTGCTGATAAAACGCTTTGACCGCGGACCCATTGCGGCCGGAACCAGGAAAGCGTTCGCAAGCGCGCATACCGTACTTCAGATGGGCGAGCCCGCTACGGATGGCATTCGGAAAAGCTATTTAAGGCTGGTTGAAAACATGCAGAAGTGGTGCGGCGATCAATCCCGCAGCAATGCTCGGGAGCTGTGGCGGCGGATTGTATTTAATGCTCTGGTGGGCAATGGAGATGATCACGCAAAAAACCACGGACTCCTGTTTGACGGACGCGCCTGGGCACTATCGGAAGCATTCGATATCGTCGCCGCTCCGAAACGCAATCACGTAGCCCTGGCGCTACGTTTTTCGGCATCAACCACAATTGCGACGCCACAATCGCTATTTGAATGCGCAAGCGCTTACGCATACGAGCCCGATGAAGCCGAGCTACACCTGCGCAAGATTGCTGGAATTATTTCCGGGCAGTGGTCATCGCGCCTCGAAAAAGCTGGGGTTGATGGCCAGGAAATCGATCGCCTTCGCAGTGCATTCAAGCTGGCCGAGGCATCGAAGGATGCACAGTTAAGTCGCCCCGCAATTCAGCAGAAAACGAAACGGTTTCGAAAAGGCTGACATCCTCACCGCGGATTCAGCCCGGCGAGGATGTCCTCTCGGTCCCAACCTATAAATCTTGGCGATATGGGGTCAGCTTGATTTGCTTCTTTGACATCCCGAATCGCCGTGTCGCCAGCGCCGACTCTTGCCAGTGACAGCGGGTCACGCTGAACTAGAATCGCTCGAAAATAGATGGGACTACTTAATTCGTTCAGAGGATGGCTTGGCGAAGCGGCGGGATCGCTGGCGCAGAGGATGCGGATTGACGCCTCGATCTACCATTCGCTGAACAACGTCACCATCATGGCGGCCGATGGTTCGACTACTCAGATCGACCATGTAATCGCATCCAGGCATGGCATCTTCGTGATTGAAGCAAAGAACATGAAGGGCTGGATCTTCGGCAGCGAGAAGGATGCCCAATGGACCCAGTCGCTTCCAGGCGGCCGCAAGTTTCAATTCCAGAATCCGCTACGCCAGAACTATCGGCACACCAAGGTGCTGTCCGAGTTTCTCGGCATCGACCACGGACTTTTCCACTCGATAGTGATGTTCTGGGGCGAATGCACATTCAAGACCCCGATGCCCCCAAACGTGTTGAACACCGGATACACCGCCTACATCAAGAGCAAGACCGCAGTCGTGTTTTCAGATTCCGAAGTGCTACAGATCAGGGAAGCCATTCAGACCGGCAGATTGCCGCCGACATGGGCAACGCGGCGGCAACATATCGATTCCGTGAAGTGGCGACATGATGACCATCATTGGGGGAAGAACTAGGCTCGACCCCCGATCGCGCAAGGCGGCCAATACAGCCTACACGCCGTGTCGCCAGCGCCGACTTTGCACAGGTGTTACCATGGTGACACCCGCAAACAAAGGTGACCAATGATGTCCACTACATCTCTGAAGCTTTCCGACGAACTCAAACAGCGCGCCATCGCCGCGGCAGAGAGGATCGGCGTGTCGCCGCATGCGTTCATGGTCCATGCGATAGAGCAGGCGGCCACGGCGGCTGAACAGCGGGCTGATTTCGTGGCCGAGGCGCTGGCGGCGCGGGAGCAGATGCTGAAGACCGGCAAGGGCTACGATGCCGCCGAAGTTCATGAATACCTGAAGTCGCGCATCGCCGGCGGCAAGGCAGCCAAGCCGAAGGCCGGGTCTTGGCGAAGCTGAGTTATTCCGGGCGAGCACTGGCCGACCTCGAAAGGCTGACCGACTTTCTGATCGAGGCCGATCCCAGGGCGGCGCTTGAGACGGTGGGATTGATCGAGGAAGCCGTCGGCTTGCTGGCTCGTCATCCGCTGATCGGTCGTCCTGTCGAGTTTTCCTTGCGGGAGTTGGTTATTTCCCGCGGCCGCACCGGCTATGTCGCGCTCTACAGTTACGAGGAAGCGCAGGATGCGGTGCTGATTCTCGCGATCCGCCATCAGCGCGAAGCGGGCTACTGGGTCGAGGGCGAGGACTGAGGACGGCGCGCCAAGAGTTGGCGCTGGCGACACGGCGTCGGCGCTACGGCGCTGGAGACCCCGGATTCGTGTTGCGCCGGCGCCGCAGCCTCTCGCGATCCTTCGTCGGCCCGTGCGAGAATCCGCCACTGCGTCCATTTCACGACCCCAGAGGAGACCACCCATGATTAAGCTCTACTACGGCCCCGGCGCCTGTTCTTTCGTACCCCATGTCGGGATCGAAGCGATCAAGGCTGCCACGGGAGAGGAAATCGAAACCCAGACCGTGAAGCTGCACAAGGGCGAGCAGCACACGCCGGAATACCTGGCGCTGAACCAGTTGGGCCAGGTGCCGCTGCTGGTGGTCGACGGCAAGCCGCTGAACCAGATCGTGGCGATTTGCGATTACCTCGACCGGCGTTTTCCGCAGGCCGGGCTGCTGCCGGGCGAAAGCTGGCAGCGGGCGCAGGCGATGTCGCTGTTCGCCTGGATGAACAACACCGTGCATCCGACCTTCACGCACATTTTCCGCCCGGCCAAGTTTGCGGCGGGCGAAGCCGCCCAGGCGGATGTCCGCAACACCGCCGTCGCGGCGTTCCGCGAGTGCCTGGAACGCATCCAGACCCTGGTACAGCAGGCCGGCCCCTTCCTGCTTGGCGACCGGCTTTCCTTCGTCGATGCCTATGCGCTGACATTCCTGCGCTGGGGCGGGCTCGGCGGCATCGATCCGGCCTCGCTGCCGGCCTACCAGGCCTATGTCGCCCGCGTCGCTGCGCAGCCGCCGGTAGCGGCGGCGATGGCGCGCGAAGGCATCGACCTCGCTACATACAAGCCGAAATAGGCTGCGGTTGCCAAGGGCGATTCGGGGTCGGGCGATTCGGGGTCGGAGTGATTTGCCTCGGCGACACCTCGAATCGCCGTGTCCCACCGGGGACTTCCAGCAGCGCGTCGAGGTCCGTGAACCCGTAGCCCGTCTCGACGTGGACCGAGGATGCGGGCGCTGGCCAAATTTTTCAAAATATTCTAGTCTCGCCCCATGAGCACGATGAACATCTCCTTGCCTGATTCGCTCAAGGCCTTTGTCGACGAGCAAGTCGACCAGCACGGCTACGGCACCAGCAGCGAATATGTGCGGGAACTGATGCGCCGCGACCAGGATCGGCTGCAGCTGCGAAATATCCTCCTGGCCTGTGCGGAATCGGCGGTTGCGGCGCCAGCCGATGCTGCCTATTTCGCGACGCTGCGCGGACGTGTCCACCAACGCGCTCGCGGGTGAAGTCAAAGCCGGTCATCCCGCGTGAGCTGGCCAATCGAGATGTCGCCTAGGCCATCGCATACTACCTGGACGAGGGTGCGGATCAGGCCGCGCTGAGCTTCATAGATGAGCTGGAGCGGGCCTACACACACATCGGCCGTCATCCGGCCAGCGGATCACCCCGTTACGCGCACGAGTTGAATCTGCCTGGCCTGCGTTTTTGGCCGCTGACCCGTTTTCCACACTTGGTCTTCTACTTCGAGCATACCGATCACGTCGACGTCTGGCGCGTATTGCATGGCCAGCGCGACATCCCGGCGTGGATGCACGAACCCGACGCGCACTGATATCCCGCGGTCGCACCGGCCATGCCGCGCTCTGCAGCTTGGAGGAAGCGCCGGCCGCGGTGCTGATTCTCGCGATCCGCCATCAACGCGAAGCCGGCTATCGGGGCGAGGAAGAAGACCGAATCGGGCAAGTGATATGAGCTCAGCCGATCCCGTATCACCGACCGCAATCGATCCGATTAGTGGCAGGATGTGGAAGAGCTTGGACCGTAATGTCGCCGACGGTCAGCGGCGGCTTCACCGTTGGAGAGTCCAGTGCAGGCAGTCATGTACCACCATTTCGGCGATGAATCGGTCTTGTCGCTGTGTGAAGTTCCCACGCCTCAACCCGCCAGCGGCCAGGTCCAGGTGCGGGTCCATATGGCCAGCTTGAATCCGGTTGATTTCAAGCTGCGCAGCGGCATGCTGCGCCTGGTGGGGCGGCCCAAGCGCCCTGCAATCACGGGAAAGGACTTCGCCGGCGAAATCACTGCCCTGGGCGCGAATGTGCAAGGCTATGCAATCGGGCAGCGCGTATTCGGTTCTGTCGATCCATTGGGCGGCGAGGGATCGTGCGCGCAGTTTGTCGCGCTGTCGACCGATCTGATCGCAACCATTCCCAGGGCTCTGAGCGATGAAGTGGCCGCCAGTTTGCCGGTGGCTTCCGGCACCGCTTTGCAGGCACTTGCCGACATTGCACAACTCCAGCGCGGCCAATCGGTTTTGATCACAGGGGCATCCGGCGCCGTGGGTTCCAGCGCCGTGCAACTGGCCAGGGCGATCGGCGCCCGCATCACCGGGGTGTGCAGCACGGCCAATATCGCCTATGTCCGCTCCATCGGCGCCGACCGCGTCATCGACTACAAGACCGACAACTGGCAGAACTGCGGCGATCGCTTCGATGTGATCTTCGATGCCGCCGCCAGCGCAACATTTTCGAGTTCAAGACGATGCCTGAAGGGCGGAGGCATCTATATCAACACCATGCCGAGCGGGGCTTTGTACCTGGCGGCGCTGGTTGCCCGGCTTTCATCCCGGCAACGCTGCGTGCCATTCCTGCTGAAGACCAATGCCGAACTGCTTGGGCGCCTGGCGACACTGACTGCCGATGGCGTAATCGCGCCGCGCATCAGCGAAATCGTTGACTTGGGCCAGGTTGCGGCCGCTCAGCGTCGGATGGAAGACGGAAAGGTCAGCGGCAAGATTTGCGTGCGCGTGAATCCATGAGTGCCTGCATGGTCGGGGTTTGTTCGATGTCTGCCCTGCGAAAACCTCAGGGTCAGAGTGATTTGACTTTCCCGTCGTAGCGTCGATCCGTTGTCCCCCGAAATGGGGACATACAGGCTTTGTCCCCTGGTCGAGAATCTGCGGCGGGTCCGGCATCCGTACCGGGCGCGACGACCATCCACGACGACCATCCACGACAGGAGGACACAGCATGACGAACCCCCGCATTTCACGCCTGACCGCGAGCATTCTCGCCGCCGCCGCTTGCGCGGCGACCACGCCGCCGGCGGCGGCGCAAGCCGATCTCGATGCGCTGACGGCGACCCAGGCCGCCGCCGATCTGTGCGCCGGGAAATACACCAGCGAGGCGCTGGTGACGGCGGCACTGGAGCGCGCCAGGTCGCGCGCGGACCTCAATGCCTTCATCACCCTGGACGAGGCCGGCGCCCTCAAGTCGGCCAGGGCGGCGGATGCCGCGCGCGCGAAGGGCAAGGCCTGCCTGCCACTGGGCGGGGTGCCGGTGGTGGTCAAGGACAACATCCAGGTGGCCGGCCTGCCGGCGACCGCGGGCACGCCGGCGCTGAAGAATTTCGTGCCCAGGACCGACGCGCCGGTCGTCGCCAAACTGCGCAAGGCGGGGGCGATCGTCCTCGGCAAGACCAACATGCACGAGCTGGCCTTCGGCATTTCCGGCTACAACGCCGCGTTCAAGACCGGGGCGGACTGGGGCGTGAGGAATGCCTACGATCCGGCCCGGATTGCCGGCGGGTCCTCCTCGGGCAGCGGCGCGGCGATCGGCGCACGCATCGCCGCCGCGGGCCTGGGCACCGATACCGGCGGTTCGCTGCGCATTCCCTGCGCCCTGAACGGCTGTGCCTCGCTGCGGCCGACGGTCGGCCGCTATTCGCAGGCGGGCATCGCGCCGATCTCGCATACGCGCGACACGGCGGGGCCGATGGGCGTTGCCATGGCCGACGTGGAACTGCTCGACCGGCTGATCGGCGGCGGCAAGGCGGCGCGGGCGGCGGACCTGAAGAAGGTGCGCGTCGGCGTCGTCGCCTCGACCCAGGCTAACCTCGATGCCGACACCAAGGCGGCGATCGACGCCGCCATCGCCAGGATGAAGGGCGCCGGCGTGACGGTGGTCGATGTCGAGATGCCGCAGCTGGCCGAGCTGAATGGCGCGATAGGCTTCCCGGTGGCGCTGTACGAGGCCTATGACGACATGGTCGGCTACCTGAAGAAAAGCGGCGCCGGCATTTCGATCGAGGAACTGGCCAAGGGCATCGCCAGCCCCGACGTGAAAGGCACCTACGACGGGCTGGTGATTCCGCGCAAGCTGCCCGGGCCCAACAACACGCTGGTCGACGCCAAGCCGGCCTACGATGCCGCGCTCAAAACGAGCCGCCCGGCGCTGCAAAAGCTGTACAAGGATACGTTCCGCCGCCACAAGCTCGATGCCATCGTCTTTGCCACGGTACCGAAGGTGGCGATCGCCGCGAATCCGGATTCCAGCAGCCTGGCCAACTTCGGCCTGTACATCCAGAACACCGATCCGGGCAGCAATGCCGGCATCCCCGGCTTGCAGATTCCGCTGGCGCTGGGGGATGGCAGCAAGCTGCCGATCGGCCTCGAACTCGACGGTCCGGCCGGCAGCGATCGCCGGCTGATCGCCATCGGGCTGGCGCTGGAGGGGGTTTTCGGGCGCCTGCCGGCGCCGGCCAGGCGCTAGTTGCGCTTGAGGCGGCCGACCGCTGTCGCGAGCCCGCCGCGGCGGTTCACCCCGAGCTTGAGGAAGCAGCGCTTGAGGTAGGTGCGCACCGTCGACAGCTCGACGTCCAGGCGCTGCGCGATCTGCTTGTCGGTCAGGCCTTCGCCGACCATCTGCGCGACGGCGAGTTCGCGCGAGGACAGCGACGCCATTTCCGCGCCGGCAATGTCGACCGCGCCGGGGGCGCGCAAGGACACGCGCCGCAGGGCGCCGGCGAACGCGGGCTCGATCAGGCGCAGCAGGTCGAGCGTGTGGCCGTCGAAGTTGTCGCGGTGCTTGCCGCGCCAGATGCGCAGGTCGCCGATGCTGCGCCCGTCCGCGTAGCTGTAGGAGTTGACGCCCCAGTGCAGGCCGTCGCGCGCCAGGAAGTCGTTGAAGAACTCGGTGCGCATCAGCTCGTTCTGCGGCATCACCTGGGTGACCAGCGTGGGTACGCGCCGCGCCTGCAGCTTGAAGGTGATCGGATCGTGGAACTGGAAATAGCTGTCGTAGGTTCCGAGCGTGTCCGCGTTCATGTTGATCGACACGCAAGCGTCGAAGCGATGCGCCGCATCGTCCCAGACGAAGGATGCGAAGTGGTCGGCACGCAGCATGTCGAGCAGGCCGTAGCCGATCCGTTGCCGCACGTCGCGTTCCGCCATGTCTTCGGCCAGCAGGCCGAAGAGGCGGGAGAGGGCGCGACTTTCCGAGGCCGTCAGGTACATGCGGACAAGTGTAGGCGAGTGTCGGCGCGCTTGCAACGCGGGGAAGAGTTGGCGCTGATGGCACGGCGCTGATGGCACGGCGCCTGCGGCCGGCGTCAGGACCGGTTTGATACGTCCGTCATGGTTGCTTTCAGCCAGCGCCCCACGGCATGTATTTCCTCGATGCAGATCGAATGGGGCATCGAGTATTCGTGCCACTCGACCGGGTGGCCGCGAGCGGTCAGGAAATCCCTGGCGCGGATGCCGAGTTCGATCGATACCACGTCGTCTTCGCTGCCGTGGGCGGCGAAGATCGGCAGCGCCTGGTTGACGGCCGCCGCCTCGTCGGCAATCAGCTTCCGGGTCGGCATATAGGTCGATAGCGCAATCACGCCGGCCAGGGGCTCGGCATGGGTCAGCGCCGTGGTGTAGGCAATCGCGCCGCCTTGCGAAAAGCCCGCGAGGAAGATGCGCGAGCAAGGCAGGCCGCGCCGGTTCTCGCGTGCCATGAGGTCGCGGATCGCCTGCCGCGAACGGACGATGCCGGCTTCATCGACGGTGCGGCTGTTGCTGTCCAGTGAAATGATGTCGTACCAGGCCGGCATGACATAGCCGCCGTTGCAGGTCACCGCTATGGCGGGTGCGTGAGGAAAAATGAAACGTATGCCGGGGCTGTGGTCCAGGCCGAGTTCCGGCACCACGGGTTCGAAATCCGATCCATCGGCGCCCAGGCCGTGCATCCAGATCACGGAAAACAGCGGCGCTGCGGCGGTTTCTATTTCGATGGCGGGCAGCAGCGGGTCCATTCGGTTTTCCTTGTGCTTGCGGCGGCATCGCTGCGCGCGCCGCGGCGGGGCATGCTCAGTGAATCTCGCGGGTTTCGAGGAACTTCACTTCCGGGTGGCGGTCCTGGGTCATAGACAGGTTCACGCGGTTGGGCGCCAGATAGACATAGTCGCCGGCGCCGTCGAGCGCCACATTGACGCCCGACTTGTCGGCCAGGGCGCGGATCGCCTGGTCGTCGCCGCGCAACCAGCGCGCCGTGGCGACCGGGTAGGGTTCGAACATGACATCGACGCCGTATTCGAATTCGAGGCGGTGGGCGACCACGTCGAACTGCAGCGTGCCGACCGCGCCGAGGATCAGGTCGTTGCTGTGGATGGGGCGGAACAGCTGGGTCGCGCCTTCTTCGGCGAGTTGCTGCAGGCCTTTCTGCAGCTGCTTCATTTTCATTGGATTGCGGATCTGGGCGCGGCGGAAATGCTCGGGCGCGAAGCAGGGAATGCCGGTGAATTTGAGGTCTTCGCCTTCGCTGAAGGCGTCGCCGAGCAGCACCGTGCCGTGGTTGGGGATGCCGAGGATGTCGCCGGGCCAGGCTTCGTCGGTGGTGTTGCGGTCCTGGGCCATGAAGGTGATGGCGTTGTTCACCGCCAGGGTCTTGCCGGTCGAGCGCTGGCGCAGCTTGATGCCGCGCTCGAACTTGCCCGAGCAGACGCGGACGAAGGCGATGCGGTCGCGGTGCTTGGGGTCCATGTTGGCCTGGATCTTGAACACGAAACCGGTGAACTTCGGCTCGCCGGGCTGCACCAGGCGCGACTCGGTGGCGCGCGGCTGCGGCGGCGGCGAGAGTTCGACCACGGCGTCGAGCAGGGACTGCACGCCGAAATTGTTGATCGCCGAGCCGAAATACACCGGCGTCTGCTTGCCGGCCAGGTAGGCCTCGCGGTCGAAGGCGTGCGAAGCGCCGCGCACCAGTTCGACTTCCATGCGCAGTTCCTCGGCCTGGTCGGGGATCAGCTCGTCGAGGCGCGGGTTGTGCAGGCCCTTGATGACTTCGGCCGTGCCCTTCTCCGCCTGCGGGTCGAAGAAGCTGATGCTGTCGTCGTAGAGGTGATAGACGCCGCGGAAGCGCTTGCCCATGCTGATCGGCCAGGTCATCGGCGCGCACTGGATGTCGAGCACGGACTCGATCTCGTCGAGCAGTTCGATCGGCGGCCGGCCTTCGCGGTCGAGCTTGTTGATGAAGGTGAGGATAGGCGTGTCGCGCAGGCGGCAGACGTTGAGCAGCTTGATGGTCTGGGCCTCGACGCCGTTCACCGAATCGATCACCATCACCGCGGAGTCGACGGCGGTCAGCGTGCGGTAGGTGTCTTCCGAGAAGTCCTCGTGGCCCGGCGTGTCGAGCAGGTTGACCATGCACTCGCGGTAGGGGAACTGCATCACCGAGCTGGTGACCGAGATGCCGCGCTGCTTTTCGAGTTCCATCCAGTCCGAGGTGGCGTGGCGGCTGGCCTTGCGCGCGCGGACTTCGCCGGCGACCTGGATCGCGCCGCCGAACCACAGCAGCTTTTCGGTCAGCGTGGTCTTGCCCGCATCGGGGTGGGAAATGATGGCAAAAGTGCGGCGGCGGGCGGTTTCGAGGTCGAGCTGGGACACGGCGGCGGGGATATCGGGGCGAAGGGCCGCGATTATACGGCGCCGGGCGTTCCCCAAGGGGTGCAGAGAGTTGGCGCTGGCGCCACGGCGATGCGCGCTGCCTTGGGTTCAGCGCGCCGCCTGCGCCATCCCGGTGCCTTGCGGCGGCGCGCCGAAAACGCCGGGGCGGGCCTTTTCGCCGGCCAGTACCCAGTCCGCGTCGAGCGAGCGGATCGGCACCGCGGTATCGGCCGGAATGCGGCCGGACAGTTGCAGGGCCAGGTAGCGGCCGCAACTGACGCGCAGGAAGGAGGTGAAGTTGGCGCTGTCGTTGCCGGCCTGGCCGCCGGCCTCGGCGAGTTCGTCGTAGAGGCGGGTGATCAGTTGTCCCACGCTGAGCCCGTCGCGCGCGCCGATTTCCTCCAGAACCTGCCAGAACAGGTTTTCCAGGCGGATGCTGGTGGCGACGCCCGAAAGCCGCAGGGAACGGGAGCGGCAGCGGTAGAGCTCCGGGTCGGCGGTAATGAAAATCCTGCACATCGCGTTTCCTCCTCGGCAAGATCAAGGGGGATGCGGACACATCCCCCTTGCGCAATGTAGCACCGCTGCCGCGAACGGCGAAAGCGTCAAAGTTCGATGCGGGTGCCGAGCAGTTTGAGGAACTGGCCGATCCAGGCCGGATGCGCGGGCCAGGCGGGCGCCGTGACCAGGTTGCCGTCGGTGACCGCGGCGTCGATCGCGATCTCGGCGAACTGCCCCCCGGCCAGCACCACTTCGGCGCTGCAGGCCGGGTAGGCCGAGCAGCGTCGACCCTTGAGCACGCCGGCGGCGGCCAGGATCTGCGCACCGTGGCAGATCGCGGCCACCGGCTTGTCGGCGCCGAAGAAGTGACGAACCATGTCGAGCACCCGCGGGTTCAGGCGCAGATACTCCGGCGCGCGGCCGCCGGGAATCACCAGCGCGTCGTAGTCTTCGGCCTTGACGTCGGCGAAGGCGGCGTTCAGGGCGAAGTTGTGGCCGCGCTTTTCCGAATAGGTCTGCTGCCCTTCGAAATCGTGGATCGCCGTGGCGACGCTGTCGCCGGCCTGCTTGTCCGGACAAACCGCGTGCACGCCGTGTCCTACCGCCAGCAGCGCCTGGAAGGGCACCATCACTTCATAGTCCTCGACGTAATCGCCGACCAGCATCAGTATTTTCTTGGCTGCCATGTCTCTCTCCTGGTTGTTGCGGGTCATCCCGTCGGTGCATTGTTTCAGCGGCGGCACGGGCGCGGGTGGTAACGGGCTAACGCAGCGGGATGGGCGGCGCAGCCGGCCGATCGCTTCCATCGCCATCGCCCAGCGCTGCGGCCGTGTCATTGACGTGACGGTGTAATATCCGCTCTGCCCTTCTCCCGCAAGACACCGACAATGCCGCGAGACCAGCTTTTTGACGCAAGCACGGGTTCGACTCGCTCCCGGGTCGGCCTCTGGCCCGCCTGGGTCGCGCTTGCCTGCTCGCTGGGTCTGACGCTGCTGGCCTGGCGCTATGCCGAGCAGGACCTCCAAGTCCAGCAGCGCCGCGAGTTCGAGGCCGAGGTCAGCCAGTTGCGGGTCGACCTCAAGGCGAGTCTCACCGGCTACACGCAGACCTTGCGCGCCGCTGCCGCGCTGTTCGGCGCCAGCAGCGCCGTGACGCGCCAGGATTGGCACGCCTTTGTCGCCGGGCTCAAGGTGGAGCGCGACTATCCGGCGATCCAGGCCCTGGCCTTCGCGCGCTCCGTCGCTGCCGCCGAATTGCCGGCGCTGGTGGCCGAAATGCGCCGCAGCGGCATGGCCGATTTTGCCGTGCGCCCGCCCGGGAGCCGCGAGCGCTATGTGGTGAATGTCTTTACGGAACCCGACAGCGGGCACAACCATGCAGCGCTCGGCTATGACATGTGGCAGGACGCCGGGCGGCGGGAGACCATGCAGCGCGCCCGCGACGCCGGCGAGCCGATGATCACCGGCCGGCTGACGCTGAAAATCGACGAGCAGACCAATCCGGTGCCGGCCTTCATCATGTACATGCCGGTGATGTCGAAGTCGGGCGCCGAAGTTTTCGGTTATGTGTTGAGCCCGTTTCGTATGCCGCAACTGATGGCCGAGCTGTTGCAGCGCAATCCCCGCGCGGTTGCGCTGAGCATCCACGACGGCGCCGATCTGAGCCCGGAAAACCTGTTCTACCGCAGCGGCACGGCCGATCGTGCGGCCTCGGCAAAGTTCGTGCACAACGAAACCCTGACCGTCGGCGGCCGGCCCTGGACGCTGAGTTACGCGAGCCAGCCGGAACTCGAAGGACAGGGCTATATGACGCGCTCTACCCAGGTATTGGCGGGCGGCGTGCTGACCAGCCTGCTGCTGTTCACCATTGCCTGGTCGCTGGCCACCACCCGCGATCGCGCCCTGAGCCTGGCGCGCGACATGACCCGCTCGCTGCGCGAAAGCGAAGACCGCTTCCGCGTCCTGGTGGAGCAGGCGCCCGACGCCATCGTGGTGTACGACCTCGATCTGGGCCACTTCGTGGACGCCAACGCGCAGGCCGAGAAACTCTTCGGCTGCAGCCGCGAGGAACTGCTGACCGGGGGCGTGGAAAGATTCTATGCGCCGGGCCTGCACCAGGGGAAGACCGCGGTGCAAATCGTCCAGGAAATGCTCGAACGGGCGATGGCCGGCGACCAGGTGGTGTTCGACCGTACCATCCGTAACGGCCAGGGACAACTGGTGCGTTGCGAAATCCGGCTGGTCCGGCTGCCGGCGATCGGCCATCGGCTGATCCGCGGCAGCTTCATCGATATCACCGAGCGCAAGCGCGCCGAGGCCGATCTGCGCGTCGCCGCGATCACCTTCGAGTCCCAGGAGGGCGTGATCATCACCGATGAAGCGACGGTGATCCTGCGCGTCAATCGCGCCTTCACCGAGATCACCGGCTATTCGAGCGCAGATGCCGTCGGCAAGACGCCGCGCCTGCTGCATTCGGGGCGGCACGATGGGGCCTTTTTCGCCGCGATGTGGGAAAGCCTCGAAAGACACGGCACCTGGCGCGGCGAAATATGGAACCGCCGCAAGAGCGGCGAAATCTATCCAAGCTGGATCAACATCACGGCGGTGAAGGGCGCGCGCGGTACGGTCACCCACTATGTTGCCACCCTTGCCGACATCACCTTGCGCAAGGCGGCGGAGGACGAAATCCGGCACTTGGCCTTCTACGATCCGCTGACCGGGCTGCCCAACCGCCGCCTGATGCTCGAACGCCTGAGACAGGCCCTGACCAGCAGCGCCCGGCACGGCCGCCACGGTGCACTGATGCTGTTCGATCTGGACGATTTCAAGACCCTCAACGATACCCTGGGGCACGACATCGGCGACCAGTTCCTGGTCGAAGTCGCCTCGCGCCTGGCATCCAGCATCCGCGAGTGCGACACCGTGGCGCGGCTGGGCGGCGACGAATTCGTGATCATTCTCGAGGATCTCGACGCCGAGGCGCTGGCCGCCATGCAGGCGGAAAGCGTGGCGGTGAAGATCCAGGCCATGCTCAACGAACCCTACCTGCTGGACCTGAGCTTGAGCGGCGGGGAACACAACACGCGCAGCTACCATTGCACGTCGAGCATAGGCATCACGCTGTTCCGCGATCATTCGGTGTCGGTCGATGAGCTGATGAAGCGTGCCGACACGGCCATGTACCAGGCCAAGGAGGCGGGCCGCAACGCGCTGCGCTTCTTCGACCCGGAAATGCAGGCGGCGGTCTCGGCCCGGGCCCTGCTCGATACGGACCTGCGGCGGGCGCTCGACGAAGGCCAGTTCGTGCTGCACTATCAGCCGCAAGTCGATGCGGCGGGGCGCGTGACCGGAGCGGAAGCGCTGGTGCGCTGGCAGCATCCGCGGCGCGGCCTGGTCTATCCGGCCGAGTTCATCCAGCAGGCCGAGGCCACCCGGCTGATCATGCCGCTGGGCCACTGGGTGCTGGAAACCGCCTGCCGGCAGCTGGTGGCCTGGGCCGGGCAGGGCGGCACCGCCCATCTCTCGCTGGCGGTGAATGTCAGCAGCCGCCAGTTCCATCAGGTCAACTTTGTCGAGCAGGTGCTTGCGGTGCTGCAGCGGAACGGCGCCAATCCGCGGCGCCTGAAGCTCGAAGTGACCGAGAGCCTGCTGCTGCACGACATCGAAGACATCGTGATCAAGATGAGCGAGCTGAAAGCCGCGGGCGTCAGTTTCTCGCTCGACGATTTCGGCACCGGCTATTCGTCGCTGTCCTACCTGAAACGCCTGCCGCTGGACCAGCTGAAGATAGACCAGTCCTTCGTGCGCGACGTGCTGACCGACGGCAACGATGCCGCCATCGCCCGCACCATCATCGCCCTGGGACGCAGCCTCGGCCTGGCCGTGATCGCCGAGGGGGTCGAAACCGAAGCGCAGTTCGAATTCCTCGCCGCGGCGGGCTGCGACGCCTACCAGGGCAATCTGTTCGGCATGCCGGGAGCGGCGGAAAATCTGTTCGCGGGACGCACGGCCGAGGTTTGAATCAGGCGGGCTCGAAGTGCTCCAGCATGAGCTGCACGGCCTGGGTGCCGTTCCATTCGTTGATATCGACGCGAAACGCGGCATGGATGCGATTCGGTGCCGCGTTGGCAGTCCCGTCGGCGAAATTGAACTGGATCGCGTCGAAGCGCTGGTTGCCCTTCTGCAGCTTGAGCTTGAGGTGCTTGTCTTTCAGGATGCGCTGGTTGAGGACCTCGAAGCTGTCGGCAAACAGCGGCGCGGGGAAGGCCTGGCCCCAGACTTCCTGTTGCATCAGGCGCACGGCGTCGAGCGAAAAGTAGCCGGATTCGAGCGGGCCGTCGGTTTCCAGGGTACGCGTCAGTTCGGCCGGCGAGAGCAACTCGGCGCAGACGGTTTCGAAAGCGGCCTCGAACTCGGCCAGGCGTTCTTCCTTCAGCGTCAGGCCGGCCGCGGCGGCGTGGCCGCCGAAGCGCAGCAGCAGGTCCGGATGCCGCTTGGCCACCCGATCGAGCGCGTCGCGCAGATGCAGGCCGGCTATCGAACGGCCGGAAGCCTTGAGTTCCCCGGCATTGCCGCGGGCGAAGGCGAAGGTCGGGCGGTGCAGCTTTTCCTTGACGCGGCCGGCCAGGATGCCGATCACGCCCTGGTGCCAACTGGGGTCGAACAGGGTCAGGCTGGCGCGGTTGCCGGCGTCGAGCGAAGCCAGCAGGAGTTCCGCGTCCTCGCGCATGTCGGCTTCGATCGTGCGCCGTTCGCGGTTGATGGCGTCGAGCTGCTGGGCGATGTTCATCGCGCGGCTGGGGTCGTCGGTGACCAGGCACTCGATGCCCAGCGCCATGTCGGCCAGGCGGCCGGCGGCGTTGAGGCGCGGGCCGAGCGCGAAGCCGAGATCGAAGGTGGCGGCGCGCGCCGTCTCGCGCCCGGCGACGGCGAACAGCGCGGCGGCGCCGGCCTGCATCTGCCCGCCGCGGATGCGCGCCAGCCCCTGGGCGACCAGGATGCGGTTGTTGCGGTCGAGCGGCACCACGTCGGCCACCGTGCCCAGCGCCACGAGGTCGAGCAGGCCGGCCAGGTTCGGTTCCGGGGCTTTGGCGTAGGCGCCGCGCCTCCTCAATTCGGCACGCAGCGCCAGCGCGACGTAGAACATCACGCCGACGCCGGCCAGCGCCTTGCTTGGGAAATCGCAGCCGGGCTGGTTGGGGTTCACGATCACCTCGGCTTCCGGCAGTTGATCGCCGGGAAGGTGGTGATCGGTGATCAGCGTCGCAATGCCGCGGCGCTTCAATTCCGCCACGCCTTCGACGCTGGCGATGCCGTTGTCGACCGTGACGACCAGGTCGGGTTGCCTTGCCGCCGCCAGTTGCGCGACTTCCGGCGAGAGCCCGTAGCCCAGCGTGAAGCGGTCCGGCACCAGGTAATCGACCGTGGCGCCCATCATGCGCAGCGCGCGCAGGCCGACCGCGCAGCCGGTGGCGCCATCGCAGTCGTAGTCGGCGACGATCAGTATCCTGCGGCCGGCGGCGATGCTGTCGGCCAGCAGCGTGGCGGCTTCGCGCGCGCCCTTGAGCCGGTCGGGGGCGAGCAGGGCGCTGCTGCGCGTGTCGAGTTCGTCGGGGCTGCGGATGCCGCGCGCGGCGTAAAGCCGGGCCAGCAGCGGATGCACGCCGCCCTGTTCGAGCGCCCAGGTGGCGCGCGGCGGGATGTCGCGTACCGATATGCGGGTTGCCTGTGTCATTGCGGGACCAATTCGGCCAGGCCGCGCGGCTTGCGCCAGAATTTCCACAAGTCGCGGCGGCTGACCAGCAACTCGGCAGCGGCGAGCTCGCCGGGGGCAAGCAGGCGCAGGGCATCGAGGCGACCCGTGCGCAGGGCGCCAAGCGCCGGCGCCAGCCACTCGGCCTCGAAGCGGACCAGTTCGTCGCGCCAGACGATCGCATCGCCGCTGCTGGCCGGGTGTTTGAGGCTGTCGACCAGCGCCAGCAGCGCACGCGCCGCGGTCGCGGCATAGCCGGCCGGCAGCGCGGCGCCGTCGATCCGCAGCAGGCGGGCGATGCCCCGGGCAACCGGATCATCGCTCCAGATCGCGTCATGCGTGGCGACACGGGTCAAGGTGTCGGGATCGGGCAGCCGGCCGCCGCCCCAGGGCCACAGCGAGTTCACCACGGGCTGCCCGGCGGCCTGGCGCGCCTGGTTCACCGGATGGACATGCAGGATCATCTGCGCCTCGTTGAGCACCTGGCGCCATGGCGCATAGGCCGGGCCCGGCGGCAGGGGCGAGGCCGAACGCCCGGCGGCATCCGGCAGGGCCTGGAAGGCAGGAGCGTCGGCCGACAGGCGCAGGTTCCAGTGGCCCGGCGCGATCACTTCGATCCGGCCCAGCGCGGCGAGCGTCGGCGCCAGCGCGGCGGCGAGTGCGGCCGCTTCGTCGCTGCTCAGGCGCAAGTGCTGCGGATCATCGACGATCAGGCTGCGTTCATGGAAATTCAGCCGCACCGGGTCGAGGCACAGCCAGTCGCCGTGCTCAGCGGGTCCGGGATGATCCTGCAGCGCCAACCAGCGCAGGGCCGCGGCCGGCAGCGGTGCAGCGAGGCCGGTCGATTCGGCGAGCATGGCGGAGCTGTCCCGGGCCGGGTGCCGATTCAGGCGGCCGCGCCCGAGCAGGGTGGTGAAAGCGGGCAGGGGCAGGTCACAGGTGAGGTCCGCGAGCGCCTGGCGCGTCCAGATAAGGCCAGGCACGATGAGCGTCAGCATGGGCGCATGTTAACATGCGGCGCCAACCCGACTAATCGAATGAACTACGAACTCCTCATAGGCCTGCGCTACACGCGCGCCCAGCCACGCGAAGGCGCCGCCAACCGCTTCATTTCCTTCATCGCGCTGATTTCCATGGCCGGCCTGGCGCTCGGGGTCGCGGCGCTGATCGTGGTGCTGTCGGTGATGAACGGCTTCCAGAAGGAATTGCGCGAGCGGATTCTGGGCGTGGTTTCGCATATCCAGGTCAGCGCCGACAGCGGCGAGCTGGCCGACTGGAGCAAGGTGCTGCAGGGCGTCGCCCAGCATCCGCGGGTCAAGGCCGCCGCGCCCTACGTGCAGGCCCAGGGCATGCTGAGTTTCGACGGCCAGGTGCGCGGCATGATGGTGCGCGGCATCCTGCCCGAGGCCGAAGACAAGGTGGCCGATTTCGCCCGCTACATGAAGTCAGGCAAGCTCACCCAGTTGCTGCCGGGCGAATTCGGCATCGTGCTCGGCAGCGAACTGGCGCGCGCGCTGCGCGCCACCACCGGCGACAAGGTGACGCTGCTGGCGCCGCAGGGCCTGGTGACGCCGGCGGCGATCCTGCCGCGGGTCAAGCAGTTCCGCGTGGTGGGCATTTTCGAGGCCGGCATGTTCGAGTTCGATTCGGGCCTGGCCCTGATCCACATGAGCGACGCGCAAAAGCTCTATCGCATGGACGAGCGCGTCAGCGGCGTGCGGCTCAAGGTCGATGACCTCTTCGCCGCGCCGCGGATAGGCCGCGAATTGCTGCGTTTCCTCCCCATGGACGCCTGGGTCAGCGACTGGACCCGCAGCCACGCCAATTTCTTCCGCGCCGTCGAAATCGAGAAACGCATGATGTTCCTGATCCTGCTGCTGATCGTTGCCGTCGCCGCCTTCAATATCGTGTCGACCCTGGTCATGGCCGTCACCGACAAGCGCGCCGACATCGCCATCCTGCGCACGCTGGGCGCCAGCCCGCAGAGCATCATGGCGATTTTCATCGTGCAGGGCACGCTGATCGGCATGGTCGGCCTGGCCACCGGCATTGCCGGAGGCGTGGCCCTGGCGCTGAACATCGACGTCGTGGTGCCGGCGCTGGAGCGCCTGCTGGGCCTGCAGTTCCTCGCCAAGGACGTGTATTACATCAGCGAGCTGCCTTCCGACCTGCACTGGTCGGACGTCGGCACGATCGGCGTGGTGTCTTTCGTCCTCACGCTGCTGGCAACCCTGTACCCGAGCTGGCGCGCCTCGCGCACGCAGCCGGCGGAGGCGCTGCGCTATGAGTGATCTGGAGAAGGCAGGGCAGGTGCGGGAGACCGTGCTGGAGTGCCACGGCCTGAGCAAGATTTTTCGCCAGGGCGCGGCGCAGGTAGCGGTCCTGACCGGCGTCGATCTGAAAGTTGGCGCTGGCGACACGGTGGCGATCGTCGGCGCCAGCGGATCGGGCAAGAGCACCTTGCTGCACCTGCTGGGCGGACTCGATACGCCGACGGCGGGCAGGGTCCTGCTGCACGGCAACGACCTGGCGCAGGTCGGCGAGGCGCAGCGCGGACGGCTGCGCAACCGCAGCCTGGGCTTCGTCTATCAGTTCCACCATCTGCTGATGGAATTCACCGCCGTGGAAAACGTCGCCATGCCGCTCCTGATCCGCCGCATGGACCGCGCCGAAGCCGAGCAGCAGGCGAGCGCGGTGCTGAATCGGGTCGGCCTCGGCCATCGCCTGAGCCACCGGCCCGGCGAATTGTCGGGCGGCGAGCGCCAGCGCGTGGCCGTGGCGCGTGCACTGGTGACGCGGCCGGACTGCCTGCTGGCCGACGAGCCGACCGGCAACCTGGATCGCAGCGCGGCCGATTCGGTGTTCGGCCTGCTGCTGGAACTCTGCCGCGAGCACGGCGCGGCCCTGATTCTGGTGACCCACGACCTCGATCTCGCGGCACGGGCAGGCGCGGTCCTGCACCTGCAGGATGGCGTGCTGGTTTAGGGGCGGTATCCCTGCGGGGGCGTCGTAGGGCCGGCTTCAGCCGGCCGGCGTGGATGGCGGACTGAAGTCCGCCCCACATCATGCGCTGTGGTGCCGCCGACGCCGCAGATGCCAGGCGCGGACCAGATAGATGCGCCAGGCCACCCGAATCAGGACATAGCTGGTCAGCGCAAGGCCCAGGGCGAGCAACACCAGGCCCAGCGCCAGCGGCGCGCCGAGGCCGAGCATCCAGGCCATCAATTCGTGCGTCCAGCCGATGAACCCCGCCGCGCCATACTCGGGCGGCATGACGAAGGGTTTTCCCGGTCCCGGCAGCGCCAGTTGTCCGAGGGCGAAGGCGACGATGTAGAGCGGCACGATGGTGAAGGGATTGCTGAAGAAGGTGGTCAACAGCGCCAACGGCAGATTGACGCGGAACACCACCGCACAGATCGCCGCCCCGAGCATTTGAAATGGCCCCGGAATCAGCCCGCAGAACATGCCGGCCGCGACGGCGCCGGCCGCCGAGCGGCGGTTGATATGCCACAGCCGCGGATGCAGCAGGGTGTTCTCGAACGGCGCCAGCCAGCGGTTGCCGCGGACTACCTCATGGTCGGGCAGGATCTTGCGGATGCGTTTGCGCATGGCATGTTTTGACGCAGGTCCGTCCCGGCTCAGACGATGCGGATCGACAG
Organism: Sulfuritalea sp.; assembly: GCA_023700805.1. Lineage (GTDB taxonomy): Bacteria > Pseudomonadota > Gammaproteobacteria > Burkholderiales > Rhodocyclaceae > Sulfuritalea. The sequence goes on along the minus strand of JAMPYF010000033.1, from coordinate 6,652 downwards.
TTCGCCGACGCCGGCCACGCCGCCGGCAACCAAGTCGCCCCTCACCACGGGGCCGACGCCCTCCGGCGTGCCGGTGAATATCAGGTCGCCGGGGCACAGCTCGAAGTACTGCGAAAGATGGGCGATGGTTTCCGGCACCGACCAGATCAGGTCGGCGAGGTCGCCCTCCTGCTTCGTCTTGCCGTTGACCGTGAGCCAGACCCGGCCGGCGCCGGGGTGGCCGCAGCGGCCGACGGGAACGATGGGCGCTATCGGCGCCGACTGGTCGAAGGCCTTGCCCAGTTCCCAGGGCCGGCCCTTGTCGCGCAGGGCGAATTGCAGGTCGCGCCGGGTCATGTCGAAGCCGACCGCATAGCCCCAGACATGGTCGCCGGCGGACTCCCTGGAAATGTCGCGGCCGCGCTTGCCGATCGCCACCACGAGTTCGACTTCGTGGTGATAGTTGGCGGTCTGCGGCGGATAGGCGACTTCCACCGTGACACCGGGCGCCGCCGGCACCACGGCATCGGCCGGCTTGCAGAAGAAGAAGGGCGGCTCGCGGTCCGGGTCGGAACCCATCTCGCGCGCATGCGCGGCGTAGTTGCGGCCGACGCAGTAAATGCGCCGCACCGGAAATGTCCCGGTGCTGCCGGCGACCGGCACGGCCGGAATCGGGGCGGGGGGGATGACGTAGCTCATGGCGGCTCCTGAAATGTCGGAACCATTATCGCTCATCGCCTGTCCCAAACCGCAGATGCGAGCCTGCCCGTGATCGATGCGGGTCGAGTGATGTCCATTGCATAAATACCGTGGCGCCGCAGCCTGCCGACCGGGCAAATCTCCATGCGCTTGAATGCCCTTATCAAAAAAATGGTTTGGACGGCAAGCGCGGTTCGGGCGAAGAATGCGTCAAACCCGCCCGAAGAGGCTGGCCCGACGAAACAATCCATAGGAGGATCACGATGCGCAAGTATTCCGCCCTGCCCAATCGGCCCTTGCGGCCTCGCACCACCGTCCATAGCCCGAGCCAGGTCCTGCCGCCCAAGGTCAGCTTCGAAGATCCCGCGATGACGGTGATGACCGATTTCCAGAAGGTCACCGCCTTCACCATCGATCCCGACGTCAGCGTCGACACCGCGGCACGCGTCATGCGCCGGCGCAAGGTGCATCTGTTGCTGGTGATGAGCGAGGAGAATCATGTTCTCGGCATCATCACCTCGAACGACCTGCTGGGCGAGAAGACCTTGCAGTGCATCAACGCCCGCGGCATTTCCCGCGCCGATGCGCTGGTGCGCGACATCATGACCCCGGAGGACAGGCTCGAAGTGATCAGCATGGACGACGTGATGCACGCGCACGTCGGCCATGTCGTGGCGACGCTCAAGTCCAAGGGGCGCCAGCATGCGGCGGTGGTGGACGAGGACGCGGCCGGCAACCAGGTGCTGCGCGGACTGTTCTCCTGCTCCCAGCTCGCGCGCCAGCTCGGCGAACCGGTGGAGACCATCGAGATCGCCCAGACCTTCGCTGAAATCAGTCTCGCCCTGAAGACCTGAGAGCTTGTGAATAAATCTACTGCGCGAGCCGGATCGGGGTTTGGGCGGTGCTCGCTATCCTCATGTACAAACGCGTACATTCCGGTAGCTGCGCTCCGGCCGCACCCCGCTGCGGCTCGCTCGCTACGATTTCTTAACAAGCTCTGAGCGCAGGCACTTCCGACCCGTTCCACGGGACGGGTTCGGGCGCATGGTTGATCCCACCGGGGGATTATGTCCCTGGCTCTCGCCAGGGACATAATCCCGACCATGCGCCTTTTTGTCATAGCCCTTGCCGGCGGTATCTGGTTGTTGCAGCAGCAGGCGGTGCTGCCTGGCGCAAGCTGGCTGGCCGCCATCGCCGCGGGTGCGGCGGTGTGTGCCTTGCTGGGGCTGGCGCTGCGCAGCAGGCCGCAAGAGTTGGCGCAGGCGACACGGCGCTTTGTTGCGTCGGCGCTCTGGCTTGCCGCCGGAGTCGCGCTGGGTTTCGTCTGGGCGGCGGGGTTCGCCCATCTGCGGCTGGCCGACGAGCTGCCGGCGGCGCTGGAAGGCCGCGACATCGAACTGACCGGCGTGGTCGCCGGCCTGCCGCAGGCACTGGAGCGCGGCGTGCGCTTCGAATTCGACGTCGAGCGGGCTGCGGCCGGCCTGCCGCCGCACATCTCGCTGGCCTGGTATCGCGGCCGCGACGAGGCCGGCGATGAAGCCTCGCCGCTGATTCCCGTGCGCGCCGGCGAGCGCTGGCGCTTCACGGTGCGACTGAAGCGTCCGCACGGCAATCTCAATCCGCATGGCTTCGATTACGAAGCCTGGCTGTTCGAGCGCGGCATCCGCGCCACCGGCTACGTGCGCCCGCAGAGCGCCGAGCGCATCGATGCCCGGGTATGGCAGCCGGGCTACGCGGTGGAAATGCTGCGCGAAGCGATACGCGACCGCTTCCACGCCGCGCTGCCGGACGCGCCGTATGCGGGCATCTTGATCGCGCTGGCCATCGGCGACCAGCATGCGATCGACCCCGGCCTGTGGCAGACCTTCGCCCGCACCGGCATCACCCACCTGATGAGCATATCGGGCCTGCACGTTACCATGCTGGCGGGGCTGGCCTATGCGCTGGTCAACTGGCTGTGGCGGCGCTCGGCGCGCCTGCCGCTGGCCATTCCGGCGCAGCAGGCGGCGACCGTCGGCGGCTTCCTGGCAGCCCTGCTGTATTGCCTGCTGGCCGGCTTCGCCGTGCCGGCTCAGCGCACGCTGTATATGCTCGGCGTGGTGGCGCTGGCGCGCCTGACGACGCGCGAGATCGCCGGCTCGCGCGTGCTGGCGCTGGCACTGCTGCTGGTCCTGCTGCTCGATCCCTGGGCGGTGCTGGCCGCGGGCTTCTGGCTTTCCTTCGGCGCGGTGGCGCTGCTGTTCCATATCGGCAGCGGGCGGCTGGGGCCGGCGCATTGGCTGATCGAGTGGGGGCGTGCGCAGTGGGCCGTGACCCTGGGCATGCTGCCGGCCCTGCTGGCCCTGTTTCAGCAGTTTTCGCTGGTCTCGCCGCTGGCCAATGCCGTGGCGATCCCGTTGGTCAGCTTCGTCGTCGCCCCGCTGGCCTTGCTCGGCAGCCTGCCGCCGCTCGATCCGCTGTTGTCGCTGGCGCATCTGCTGACGACCTGGCTGATGGTCTGCGTCGACTGGCTTGCGGGCCTGCCGCTGGCGATCTGGCAGCAGGCCGCGCCGCCGCCATGGTCGGTGCTGCTGACGCTGGGCGGCGGCATCTGGCTCTTGCTGCCGCGCGGCTTCCCGGCGCGCTGGCTGGGGCTGCTGGCCTTTCTGCCGCTGCTGACGGTGCTGCCGCCGCGCCCCGCCCCCGGCGCCGCCGCGATTGCGGTGCTCGACGTCGGCCAGGGACTGGCGATCCATGTCCAGACCGCCGGCCACGATCTGCTGTTCGATGCCGGGCCGGCATTTTCGGCGGACGCCGACAGCGGCAACCGCATCATCGCGCCCTACCTGCGCGCGATGGGCGTGCGCGGACTCGATGCGCTGCTGGTCAGCCATGCCGACAAGGACCACGAGGGCGGTGCGGCCTCGGTGCTGGCGGCCCTGCCCGTGGCGATACTGAAAACCTCGCTGCCCTTCGAGCATGCCCTGTCGGCGCAGCCGGTGCCCCACGAACTGTGCCGCGACGGCGATGCCTGGGACTGGGACGGCGTGCGCTTCGAAATGCTGCATCCCGGCGCCGAGGCGCTTTCGCGCAAGACCAACGACTTGAGTTGCGTGTTGCGCGTGACGGCCGCCGGGCAATCGATGCTGCTGACTTCCGACATCGAGGCGGTGTCGGAACGCGCGCTGCTCCGGCAGCATCCGGCCGAACTGGCGGCTGCCGTGATGACGGTCCCGCATCACGGCAGCAAGACTTCATCGACGCCCGAGTTCATGGCCGCGGTGGCAGCGCGCGACGTGGTCTTCCCGGTCGGCTACCGCAATCGCTTCGGCCATCCGCGCGAAGACGTGGTGGCACGCTACCTGCAAAGCGGCGCCCGCCTGCATCGGACGGATGCCGATGGTGCCGTCAGGATCGACCTGGACGCGGCGGGCATAGGTTTCCGGCACGAACGCGCCGAGCGAAGGCGCTACTGGCATGCGCGGTAGACGATAATTGGGGTCGGAAATTTCACGGCGCCTGCCATGACTCACAGCATTCCCTTTGCCGGCCTGACCCCCGCGCGCATTCTCGACGCGCTGGAAAGCGTCGGCTATCGCTGCGACGGCGCCTTGATGGCGCTCAATAGCTACGAAAACCGGGTCTGGCAGATCGGCATCGAAGACAGTGCGCCGGTGGTCGCCAAGTTCTATCGGCCGGGACGCTGGAGCGACGCGCAGATCGCCGAGGAACACGCCTTCACGGCGGCCATGGTGGCCGACGAACTGCCGGTGGTGACGCCCCTGGTGATCGATGGCAGGACGCTGTTCGTCCACGGCGGGTTCCGCTTCTCGGTGTTCCCGAAACAGGGCGGGCGCGCGCCGGAATTCGCTGAGCCGCAGATACTGGAATGGATGGGCCGTCTGATGGCGCGCATCCATATCGTGGGCGCGCGCACGCCCTTCGCGCAACGGGAAACGCTGAACATCCAGAGCTTCGGCGTCGAGCCGCGCGACTGGCTGCTGGCCAACCGGGTGATTCCGCCGCAACTCGAGCCTGTCTGGCGCGGCGTCGCCGAACAGGCACTGGAGGGGGTGCGCGATTGCTATGCGCGTGCCGGACAAGTCGGGCAACTGCGACTGCACGGCGACTGCCACGCCGGCAACGTGCTGTGGACCCGGGACGGCCCGCATTTCGTCGATTTCGACGACGCCCGCATGGGACCGGCGATCCAGGACCTGTGGATGCTGCTGTCGGGCGACGCCGAAGAAATGGGACGGCAGTTCGGTCATGTGCTGGCCGGATACGAGACTTTCCGCGAATTCGACGACCGCGAACTGCAACTGGTCGAAGCCCTGCGCACGCTGCGCCTGATCCATCATTCGGCCTGGCTGGCGCGGCGCTGGGACGATCCGGCCTTTCCCGCGGCGTTTCCGTGGTTTGCCACGAATCGCTATTGGGAGGAGCGGATACTCGAACTGCGCGAGCAGGTGGCTGCGATGCAGGAAAGCCCGATCGTGCCGCGGTGAGCCATCCCCCCGGCCCCCTTCCCGGGGAAGGGGGTGACTATTTATGGCGGGCTTTGCCCGCAAATCTGGAGAAACAAACGTGGAAATGCGTGAAGGAAAAGTGAAGTGTCTGAGTGCCGCCGGTTTTCATCACATGGCCTATGTGGAGTGGGGCGATGCGGCGAATCCGAAGGTGCTGGTCTGCGTGCATGGCCTGACGCGCAGCGGGCGCGACTTCGATTTCCTGGCGCAGGCGCTGGCGGCCGACTACCGGGTGGTCTGCCCCGACGTGGTGGGGCGCGGGCGCAGCGACTGGCTGCGCAACAAGTCGCTGTATGCGCTGCCGCAGTACTGCGCCGACATGACGGCGTTGCTGGCCCGCCTGAATGTGGAGACGGTGCATTGGGTCGGCACTTCGATGGGCGGCCTGATCGGCATGGCGCTGGCCTGCCAGCCGGAAACCCCGATCACGCGACTGGTGCTGAATGACGTCGGGCCGGTGATCACGGCGACGTCGCTGGAGCGCATCGGCACTTATCTCGGCACCGCGCCGCGCTTCGACGGCATTGAGCAGGCCGAGGCCTTCGTCCGCTTCGTCTCGGCCACCTTCGGCAGTTTCAGCGATGAGCAGTGGCGGCACCTGACGGTGCATGTGACGAAAACGGCGAACGACGGCAAGATCGAGTTCGCTTATGACCCGGGCATCGCCCAGGCCTTTCGTGAAATGCTCGCGGCCGGCGATGGCAAGGACGTCGAGCTGTGGCCGCTCTACGACGGCATTGCCTGTCCGACGCTGCTCTTGCGCGGCGAAACATCCGATCTGCTGACCCATGACGCCGCCTTGCAGATGACCGGGCGCGGGCCGCGCGCGAGCTTGGTCGAAGTGCCCGGAGTCGGCCATGCGCCGATGTTCATGGACGCAGCGCAAGTGGCGCCGGTGCGGAAGTTTCTGCTTGGCTGAGCGGCAAGTTGGTGGATGACGCAGTGCAACATCGAAAGTTTTGATATCAACATTTTTCGCGGCCTAGAATAGGTGCCCGTTCGCATATTCCGGCAATGGATAAATGAGGAGGCATCATGCAAAAATCGTTGCACATCGACGCCAACAAATGCACCGGCTGTCTGCAGTGCGAAATGGCGTGTTCGTACGAGAACCATGGAGTATTCAACGTCTCCAAGTCGCGCATCAAGGTTTTCAATTTCGAGCATGCCGGCCGCAAAGTGCCCTACACCTGCACCCAATGCAGCGACGCCTGGTGCATGACGGCCTGCCCGGTCGATGCCATCCGCATCGACGCGACGACCGGCGCCAAGGCCGTGCATGAGGACATCTGCGTCGGCTGCAAGGTGTGCACGATTGCCTGCCCCTTCGGCACCGTGAATTACGTCGCCGAAACCGGCAAGGTGCAGAAATGCGACCTCTGCGGCGGCGAACCGGCCTGTGCCGACGCCTGCCCGACCGGCGCCATCACCTACGTCGATGCCGACTGGACGGGCCTGGACAAGAT
>JAMPYF010000003.1 GCA_023700805.1 Sulfuritalea sp. | reverse complement strand
GTTGTAGCTGACGCCGCGCCAGGAGTTGCTCTTGGTGCCGGACGACAGATTGACCACCACGCCCAGACCGTCACCGTTGGCGTCGAAGTCGCTGTTGTACTGGATGCGGTCGGTGCCGCCGCCGCCATCGATCGAGTCGTTGCCGGCGCCTCCATCCAGAACATCGCCATCCACGCCGCCGACAAGCGTGTCGTTACCCGCTGTTCCAGTCAGAGTCGTCATAACTCCTCCTTCAGTGTTCATGCTTTCACGATGTGCCCGAAAAGACACTCACCAGTATGACTCAGGTATGGCTTCGATTGCGGAGGGCAGAATATATCTGCGTACTTGAAGAGTCAAGAATGCATGACAGTCGATCGCGTAGCCGTTCTCTTGGGGGGTCTTTGTGTGCCCTGCACAAATGTGCATTGCAAGACGACAAAAATCAGAGTTGCACTTCGAATTTGAACTCGCGATTCCTGACAGAAATCTTGCCAGAGTGGGGGAGTCACTTAGTCCTGAACATTGGTTACGCGGGCAATAGGAAATCGAGTTCCGCGATGGCGCTGGCACTGGTGTTGAGCAGCACGACCAGGTATTCCCCGCTATTGGTGCCGATGACCGTGTTGCCGGCGGCGGTGCCGCTGCCGTTGCCCTGGCTGATGGTCAGGTCGCTGAAGCTGAGCCCGCCCGCCAGCGCGATGCGGTCGATGCCGTTCTCGAAGTCGTAGAGCATGTCGGCCGCGGCCAGACCGGCGCCGCCATCGCCGGCGGCAAAGACGAAGACATCGGGCCCGGCGCCGCCCACCAGCCGGTCCGCCCCTGTGCCGCCGTGCAGGACGTCCGCCCCAGCCCCGCCCAGCAAGGTGTCGTTGCCGCCCAGGCCCTCCAGTTCATTGTGGCCCCGGTTGCCGCGCAGCAGGTTGTCGGACGCATTGCCTGTGCCGTCGATGCTCAGGTCGAAGCTGACGGTCTTCCTGCCGAAGAAGCCGCGGCTGCGCAGCGTGTCGGAACCTGTGAGGAAGAGGTTCTCGACGTTGTCGGCCAGGACATGACCGGCCCTGGCGCTGACGCTGTCGATGCCGCCGTCGGACAGTTCACTGATCTGGTCGAAGCGGTGGTCGACGATATACAGATCGTTGCCGCTGCCGCCGTCCATTTGATCCGCGCCGCGGCCGCCATCGAGCAGGTCGGCGCCGCCGCCGCCGAGCAGGCTGTCGTTGCCGAGGTTGCCGTAAAGGCTGTTTGCGAAGTCGTTGCCGATGATGGAATCGGCTGCGCTGCCGCCTATTGCGCGCTCAATGACCACCCCTGCGGCAATTGCCAGATTGTGCTGTCCATCGTAGAGGGCTCCGGACACCGACGGGCCGAACATTTCAAGGATGTCAGCCATGTTCAGTTCGGGCGGTTGCGAGAGCAGCAACTCGGTTTCCGTGCTGCGCAAGCCGATCGAGCTGTAGGCACCCGGCCGCAGGTCGATATTGCAGCCCAGGGTCTGGTTGCTGCAATCGATGGTGTCGGAGCCGCCGCCATCCCAGATCGTCTGGTAGAAAGCCGCGTTGTTTCCCCAGCGATACAAGTCATCGCCAGTTGCGGTGCCTTCATTTGCGCCATAGAGATACTGCAGAGCCACAATATCTCCCGGCATCAGCGAACTTACCGGAATCCGGGAGTAAGTGTAGAAGCCACCTTCCAGGCTCGAAACGACGATCGATGACGGCGCCGCGGTGTAGGACATCATCGTGAAGCTTTCGACGTCGTGCGCCGGGTCCAGCGTGATGTTGCCCTCGAAAGGATGCTTCAGGCCAAGGGCATGGCCGATTTCATGCAAGAGAACGGCATAACCCTGGTTGCCGGGGAAAAAATCGTCCGCTACCCAGTCGATGGCATGCCCTTCGATCCAGACGTCCCCGCCGACCTCGGCTTCGGCAACTTCCAGAATCGCGCCCTGGCCATCATGGAAATACTGCCAGGCCGGATAGTAGGCGTAACCAGCCGACCCAGGCTGGCTGTTCAGGCCAAAGGTGATTTGCCCGGTCTGACCGGCGGGCGTCTCGACAAAAATGACATCGACGAAATCGGCAATGCTTGCCAATGCCGCCCGGGCTGCGGTGCGCATGCCCAGCAGGGTCTCGTCGAACGCCGCAAAGTCGATGATGGGGGATGAATAGTCGGCGGCGTACCCTGGAAGCGATTCGAGAAAGGAATACGTGACGACCGCGCTCGTGCCGATGCCGGCTGGATTGGAATCCTGGCTGCCGACAGCCGCCGGAAAGTTCCAGCGCGCCGTCGTGTAGCCCTCGGAAATCGCCAACAAGCCGTCGAGCGGATCTGCAGTCGTGCTCATGTCATCGGAATTGCGCTTCGCGTTCGGATCAATGAATCAAGCGTGCCGCCTCAGGTGCCGGCGAAATCGATCACGCAGCGGCCGGCGTGCTCGCCCTGTCCTTGGCCTGGCTCTGGATTGTTTCGCGCACTTTCTGGAATTGCTCGGCCATCTGCATGAACGCGTCCACCGGCATTGCCAGGCGGAAAGCCGGTGAGAATGTGGCTTGGTTTTTTTCGACGTCTATGGTTTCCAGCCGGGCGAAATCCAGCCGGGCGATGCCTTGATGAATTTGCAGATTGACGAGACGTTCGGCAAAAAGATCCTGCATCATTAGTCCTTCCGTATTAAGGTGGTTTGAATAGTTCGAGCGAACTGTACTACACGCCCAGCAGCATGAAATCGAGCGCGGTAACCGAGCTTGAAGAGGTATTCAACAACACCGCCAGGTATTCGCCGCTGCTGGTGCCAATGACTGTATTGCTTGTGGCGGTGTCGCTGCCATTGCCCTGGCTGATGGTCAGGTCCGCAAAACTGAGGCCGCCGGTCAACCCGATCATATCGATGCCATCCTCGAAGTCCGAAAAGGTATCGGCCAGGCCCGGTATGCTTCCTCCATAACCCGGCCCCAGAACAAAGATGTCGCTCCCCGCCAGCCCTGTCAGGGCATCGGTCCCGGTACCACCGTCGAGCAGATTGCCCCAGACCGACCCCGCCAGCATGTCGTCTCCCGCCGTACCTGAGATTAGCGACTTGGCTACCTGCGCCTGTGGCGTCACCTCACCAGTCAGTAGCGGAATCGCGCCACCCTTCAGGTGATCCAAGATATCCACCGACCGGGTGGAGCCGTCGCCAAACACTATGTTGTCGAAGGCCGTGGTGGAGCCGCCGAGGAATTTGACTGTTTCCACGTAGCCTTCCACCGACCGGGTCAGGGTCGCCACCGACCCGGCATAGCCTCCCGTGTAATCGCCGTAATGCCCGCCTAGGTAAAGCGTGTCCTGCCCCAGCCCCAACTGTGTTGCATCCACCGTGCTACCGGGCGCGACATACACAATATCCGGACCGTTACCGCCTTTAATCGTCAGATCGACCCCGGGCCGGGCCAAGGCCAGCGTCTCGCCCGACGCATCCAGCACTACTGCGCGAACAATGTTGCTGGCACCTTCGGCAACGGCAATGGGGAAGACCGTTGTGCTCTCCCCACTCGGGACGGGTTCGGCGGCCACACCCTTGAGGAAGCTCAGGACACTGCTGACGCTGACGGCGCCATCGGCGAACACCAAGCTGTCGCCGCTGATCACTTTGAGCGATTCACTACCGCCGCCGGAGCGGGTCAGGGTGACCACCGAGCCGCTGCAACTTTTGGCATAGTCGGCCCAGTGGCCGGATAGGTAGACCCTGTCGGTCCCCAGGCCGGCCTTGGTAAAATCAAAATTGAGTTCGCCTGACCCGACATACACCGTATCTACGCCTGAGTTGCCCTTGAAGGCGATTTCCTGGCCGTCGAGGCTGAGATTGCCGTAGGGCACATGGAAATCCGTAAAGTTGGCGCCTGTGCCGAGGACGGTATAGCGGGACGTCACGACGTCTTGCACGGTCAGCAATATGCTCTGGGCGATGCTCAGGCTATTAGCCGGATCGGCGGCGGTGACAGTGAAGTTGTAGCTCGACTTGGTCTCGAAGTCAGGGGAAGCCTTGATGCTGATCTCGCCTGTGTTTGCATTGATGTCGAAGGCGCTGGCGTCAGTGCCGCCGAGGCTGTAGCTGAAGGTATGCAGAGTGTCGGGATCGATGACGGTTGCGGTGTGTACGATGCTACCGGAGGGAATGTTTTCTGCGATGCTGGCACTGCTGGCGGCAAAGAACGCGGCATCGTCGGCGCCGGTCAGATTGACGGTGAGAGTGGTGCTGGCAGTGGCGGTACCGTCGCTGACAGTGACGGTAAAACTTTCCGTGGCGGAGGTCTTGAGGGCTTCGATTGCGGCATCGTCGGGAGTGTAGGTCCAGGTGCCACTGCCGGCTGTCACGGCAAGGCTGCCGTAGCTGCCTGCCTTGACTGTAACTCCGCTATTCAGCGTGCCGCCGGTGACGCCGTAGGTCAGCGGGCCTGCGTCGAGGTCGCTGCCGGCGAGGGTACCGCTGGCGGGCCCGAAGTTGTCGTTGGCGCTGGTGTCGGCGAAATTCGGTGCCGACGGGGCGGCGAGGGTGGGAAGGTTGTTGCTGCCGAGGTTCATCGATGCCACGTCGGCAAACAGTAGTTTCTCAATGCCGGAGAGGGCATCGGTACCATCGCGACCGCTGACGCTGTCGGCGATGGTGTAAGCGTTGCCGACCGCCGTGATCAGGTAGTCGACCCGGTTGCCGCTGTAGCGCGCGGTGTCGGTGCCGCTGCCGCCGTCCAGCGTGTCATTGCCGGCTGCACCTTCGAGCGTATTGTTGCCGGAGTTTCCCGTGAGTTGATTGTCCGCTGCGTTTCCGGTGGCATTGATACTGCTGGTACCGGAAAGTGCCAACTTCTCGACATTGTCAGGTAGTGCCAAGCTTACGGATGACTGGACCAGGTCAAGGCCTTCGCCGGTCGCTTCGACAACCACATCACCGGAATTATCTACAACATACGTGTCATCGCCCGTGCCGCCGACCATGGTGTCTGCTCCGGCCTTCCCGTCGAGCGTATCGTTCCCAGCAAAGGCCCAAAGCTCTTGGGCGTAAGTACCGCCATTGACAGTGTCGTTCCCCGCAAGCATGCCATGCAGGGCTTCCAGACCATTGAGCGACGAAGATACCGGTACGGATGTCCTGTAGTCCAATCCGGTCAGTTGTAGCGAGTGCCCGGCGTTGTCAGTAAAGGTGGCCGAGGAAAAGACATACGTTGTCGTGCCCCCCGAAACGCTTGCGGTTCCAGTAGCGGAAAACGTGACACCACCCAAGCTGGTCGGAACTGTTGATGACCAACTGGTCATCACCGCAGTTGTGCCGTCCAGGGGAATCTGGCCAGAAGCTGACTCGTAGTAACCGAAGCCCGAGTAGTTCAATGAGGTTATGGCCCCCGCCATCGCGCCGGTGCTGGTGTTAACGCTGACGGATCCGCCAAGGCTTATGGAGACTGAACCATTCGTCACCGTCATATAGGTAACGACGGCACTTGTAGTTCCGAAGTTGTATCCGGACAGGTAGGCGGTGACCCCGTTGGCGTAATAAAGGGTGGCGCTGTTGCTGGTGCCGCTCGACGAGGTCGGAGTAACGTAAAGGTAGCCTAGGAGCGAGGTCAGGGAATCCTTTGCGGCGGTGTAACTGGCACTCGATTGATACTCCTGCGCTGCGGCAAACAGCGACTCGATGCCGGACCAGGAGGAAAAATTGGAGGTATAAGTGGCCAAGACGATTTGCTCCGGTCAGAATTCACCCATTCATAGAATGGTCATTCTAGCTGGATGTATGACAATTTCAAGTCACCCGGCGTGCGGGGGGCTGAAGCAAGCTTCGGTTCGACACGCGGCGCTGCCTCAGGCTTTAGGGTCAGTCCGGGGAGGTGGCTTTGTCCAGATGGGCGAGCCAGGCGAGCGCCTGTTCGCGGTTCTCGCCGCACATCTCGACCGATGGTTGCAGGCCGCTGCAGCAGGAAGGACGCCGCGAGCTGCCGAACAGCGTGCAGCGATAGTTGGGCGTCAGGTGCACGCAGGGCTCGCCGGCGGGCTTGTCCAGGGTGCTGATCGAGGGCGCGATGCAGCAGGCGCCGCAGCCGGGACGGCAGTCCATGATGCCGCTTACCGCCGTCCCGCCAGCGCCAACTCTTAGCTTGCCTTGTAGATCTCGCTGCCGGCCTTGACGAACTCCACGGACTTGACTTCCATGCCCTTGTTCAGCGCCTCCTGTTCCGAGACGCCCAGCTTGGCCGCGTATTCGCGCACGTCCTGGGTGATCTTCATGGAGCAGAAATGCGGCCCGCACATGGAACAGAAGTGGGCCAGCTTGGCGCCGTGCTGGGGCAGGGTTTCGTCGTGAAATTCGCGCGCCTTGTCGGGGTCGAGGCCGAGGTTGAACTGGTCTTCCCAGCGGAACTCGAAGCGTGCCTTGGACAATGCGTTGTCGCGCACCTGGGCGCCCGGGTGGCCTTTCGCCAGGTCGGCGGCGTGCGCCGCGATCTTGTAGGCCATGATGCCGTCCTTGACGTCGTTCTTGTCGGGCAGGCCGAGGTGTTCCTTGGGTGTCACGTAACAGAGCATGGCCGTGCCGTACCAGCCGATCATCGCCGCGCCGATCGCGCTGGTGATGTGGTCGTAACCCGGCGCGATGTCGGTGGTCAGCGGGCCCAGGGTGTAGAAGGGCGCTTCGCCGCACAGGCGCAGCTGCTCGTCCATGTTGAACTTGATCATGTGCATCGGCACGTGGCCGGGGCCTTCGATCATCACCTGCACGTCATGCTTCCAGGCAATCTTGGTCAGTTCGCCGAGGGTTTCCAGTTCACCCATCTGCGCCGCGTCGTTGGCGTCGTAGATCGAGCCAGGGCGCAGGCCGTCGCCGAGGCTGAAGGCGACGTCATAGGCCTTCATGATTTCGCAGATGTCCTCGAAATGCGTGTACAGGAAGTTTTCCTTGTGGTGCGACAGGCACCACTTGGCCAGTATCGAGCCGCCGCGGCTCACTATTCCGGTCATGCGCTTGGCCGTCAGCGGCACATAGCGCAGCAGCACGCCGGCGTGGATGGTGAAGTAATCGACGCCCTGCTCGGCCTGCTCGATCAGCGTGTCCCGGAAGATTTCCCAGGTCAGGTCCTCGGCACGGCCGTCGACCTTTTCCAGCGCCTGGTAGATCGGCACGGTGCCGATCGGCACCGGGGAATTCCTCACGATCCATTCGCGCGTCTCGTGGATGTTCTTTCCGGTCGACAGGTCCATGACCGTGTCGCCGCCCCAGCGGATCGCCCAGGTCATCTTGTCCACCTCGTCCTGGATGGTCGAGGCCAGCGGCGAGTTGCCGATGTTGCAGTTGATCTTGGTCAGGAAGTTGCGGCCGATGATCATCGGCTCGGACTCGGGGTGGTTGATGTTGTTGGGGATGATGGCGCGGCCGCGGGCGACTTCGTCGCGCACGAACTCGGGCGTGATCACGCGCGGAATCGAGGCGCCGAAACTCTGGCCCGGGTGCTGGGTGCGCAGCAGTTCTTCGAGGCCGTCGAGCTTCTGGTTCTCGCGGATCGCGACGTATTCCATCTCCGGCGTGATGATGCCCTGACGGGCGTAGTGCATCTGCGAGACGTTCTTGCCGGCCAACGCGCGGCGCGGGCGGCGCGCGAGGTCGAAGCGCAGGCCGGCCAGCTCCGCGTCGATCGCGCGCTGGCGGCCGTATTCGGAGGACAGGTCAGGCAGTTCCTCGGTGTCGCCGCGCTCGGCGATCCAGGCGGCACGCAGCTGGGGCAGGCCCTTGCGGATATCGATGCTGGCGGTCGGGTCGGTATAGAGGCCGGAGCAGTCATAGACCGTGATCGGCGGGTTCGGTGTGTCGGCGGTAGCGCTCTGGGCGATCTCGCGCATCGGCACGCGGATGTCGGGCCGGCTGCCGGTCACATAGATCTTGCGCGAGTTGGGCAGCGGGGCAATGGCGGCAGCGTCGACATGGGCGTCGGCGGCAATGAAATTTTCGTTGGCGTTCATGGGGCAAGCTCGATTCAGGAAGGGGTGGGGCAGGGGGCTGAAACTACTGGAAAGGCGGTGCGAATGCAACCCGGCGCGCGGCAAGGACAAATCGGGAAAGGCTCAGCCGGCGAAGCCGAACTTCTTCAGTTGGGTGTGGATCTTGTCGCCGAGCAGGGCATGGCCGGCGGCGTTCGGATGCAGTTGGTCGCTTTTCAGCGCCGTGTCGGACAGCACCTCGGGCAGCGCATCCTTGATCAGCGGCACCTTTTTGTCCTTGGCCACGTCGGCATAGAAATCGGCGGGTGACAGGCTGTTGAATACCGCGCCGGCGATGCTGGGCTTCGGCGTCGCCAGCAGCACCGCCTTGGCGCCACTGGCCCTGGCCAGGTCGAGCATGCGCCCGAGGTTGGCCACCGTCTGCTCCTGCGACAGCTTGCGCAGCATGTCGTTGCCGCCCAGGCTCACCAGCACCAGTTGCGGCTGGTGTTCCTCGAGCAGCGCCGGCAGGCGTTCGAGGGCCTGGGCGCTGGTGTTGCCGCTGATGCCGGCATTGATCACGACCCAGCCGGTTTTCTGCGCCAGCAGCGCCGGCCAGTCTTCGCCGGGCTTGACGCCGTGCGGCGCGGTCAGGCTGTCGCCCAGCGCCAGCACCTTGCTGCCCGCCGGCAAGGCGTCTTCCTTCCTGTCGCCGCCGCAGGCAACGGCGAGCAGTATGGCCAGCAGGAAGAGGAGGCCGCGGGCGGTCCGTGCCGGTCCGTGCATGACGTCAGGATTGCCCAAAGACTTCGTTCAACTGCCGTGCGACGCGGATGAAGGTGGTGCGTTTGGAGAGTTCGCGCAGCTGGTGGGCGCCGACGTAAGTGCAGGCCGAGCGCACGCCGCCGAGTATCTCCTGCAGAGTTGCCTCGACCGGGCCGCGATAGTCGAGCAGCACCTCCTTGCCCTCCGCGGCACGGTAGTTGGCGACGCCGCCGGCGTGCTTGTCCATTGCCGCGCGCGAGCTCATGCCGTAGAAGCGCACTTTGCGCACACCGTTCTGCTCCACTGTCTCACCCATGCATTCGTCGTGGCCGGCGAGCATGCCGCCGAGCATGACGAAGTCGGCGCCGCCGCCGAAGGCCTTGGCCAGGTCGCCCGGCGAGGTGCAGCCGCCGTCGGCGCAGATCAGCCCGCCGAGGCCATGGGCTGCGTCGGCGCACTCGATGATGGCGGAGAGCTGCGGATAGCCGATGCCGGTCATCTTGCGCGTGGTGCACACCGAGCCGGGACCGATGCCGACCTTGACGATGTCGGCGCCGTCGAGGATCAGTTCCTCGGCCATCTCGCCGGTGACGACGTTGCCGGCCATGATGGTGATGTCGGGCCAGGCCTGGCGCAGGCGCTGCACGAAATCGATGAAGGACTTGGTGTAGCCGTTGGCGACGTCGACGCAGACATGCGCGATCGCGTCGCCGGCCTGCTGCTTGACGCGGCAGAACTTGTCGTAGTCTTCGCGCGTGATGCCCATCGAGTAGAACACCGTCGCGCTTGCCGGCAGCGCCATGAAATAGCCGACCAGTTCGGCCTCTTCGTAATGCTTGTGCAGCGCGGTTGCCAACTGGTGCTTGTCCAGCGCCTGCGCCATCTCGAAGGTGCCGACCGTGTCCATGTTGGCGGCGATGATAGGCACGCCGTGGTAGCGGCGCCCGGAATGGCGGAAGACGAACTCGCGCGAAATATCGACCTCGGAACGCGAGGTCAGCGTCGAGCGCTTGGGACGGATCAGCACGTCCTGAAAATCGAGCTTGAGCTCTTCTTCGATGCGCATGGGGTCTTTCCTTGATGGGTGCCGCGGGCGGGGCGCCGGGGCTGACCCTGGACGCGGCATGGGCGAGCATACCGCGGAAATGCAGCGCTACGCCCGGCATCCGGCGCAGGGCTTGACGCCAGCTTATCCGTCGATATACTGACTGACCGGTCAGTAATTAGAAGTGATGCATGGAAGCTGCCACCCACCCCCGCCAGCGCCGCAAGGAAGCGCGTCCCGCCGAACTCATGGCGGCGGCGCTGGAACTGTTCGTCGAAAAGGGTTTTGTCGGGACCCGGCTGGAGGACGTCGCGGCGCGCGCCGGGGTATCGAAGGGCACGCTCTACCTTTACTTCGACAGCAAGGAAGCCCTGTTCAAGGCCGTGATCCAGGAAGGCATTGTGCCGATTCTGGAAGAGGGCGCGGGCCTGGTCGACAGCTTCGAGGGCAGCAGCGCCGATCTGTTGTGCGCCCTGATCCGCGAATGGTGGCAGCGCATAGGCAACACTCACCTGGCCGGCGTGCCCAAGTTGATGATCAGCGAGGCCGGCAATTTTCCCGAGCTGGCGATCTACTACCACGACACCGTGATCGTGCGCGGCCGCGAGCTGATGCGGCGCACCCTGCAGCGCGGCATTGGCGCCGGCGAGTTCCGCGCGGTCGACGTCGAAACCGCGATCGACGTGATTTTCGCCCCGGTGCTGATGATGCTGATCTGGCGCTACTCGCTGGGCGCCTGTTGCGGCGTTGCCCACGATCCGCAGGTCTATCTGAACACCCATCTCGACCTGGCACTGCGCGGGTTGGCACTGCCGGCCGCGCCCGGCAAACGGAGAACACCAAAGTGAAACCTTTCGTTCTGCTTGCAACGAGCCTGTCGCTGCTGCTGGCGGCCTGTGGCGAAAAGCCGGCCGAGGCGCCGCCGGCCGCCGCAGCGCCGCCAGCGGTCGGCGTGGTCCGCTACGCCGAACTGGGCTACCACCCCGAGCGCGAGGCGCCGGCGACCGTGCTGGGCAAGAACGAAACCCGGATCGCGGCCGAGGCATCCGCCCGCATTCTGGCGATCACAGTCGACAGCGGCGATGCGGTCAAGGCCGGCCAGGTGCTGGTGAAGCTCGATGCCAGGGACGCCGAACTGGCCCTGGCGCGTGCCGCGGCCGGGCTGGCGCAAAGCGCCGCGCGCCTGGCCCAGGCCGAGGCGCAGATGGCGCGGGCGCGTAGCTTGCGCGAGAAGAACTTCATATCCGCCGAGGCGCTGACGCTGCGCGAGACCGAACTCGCGGCCACCCAGGCCGATGTGCAGTCGGCGCGCGCGAACCGCGATTCGGCGCGGCGCGGCGTCGACAAGTGCATCATTACCGCGCCCTTCAACGGCATCGTGAGGGGACGCACGGCCCAGGTCGGGGAACTCGCGGCGCCCGGCACGCCGCTGCTGACCCTGGCCGATACCAGCGACCTGCAGGTGGTGGCCCAGGTCCAGGCGCGCGATGCAGAGGGACTGGCGACAGCGGGAAAAGTCGAGTTCGCCGCCGCCGGCCAGACCCACGCCCTGACGCCGCTGCGCATCTCGGGCGCGATCAGCCGCGAGGCGCGCACGGTCGAGGCGCGTTACCGCTTCGCCGGTCCGGCACCGGCGCCGGGCACCGAGGGTCGCCTGATCTGGCGCGACCCGCGACCGCACATCCCAGCCGACTACATCCTGCGCCGCAACGGGCGCTACGGCGTATTCGTGCTCGACGGCAGCAAGGCGAGCTTCCGCGAACTGCCGCAGGCCCAGGAGGGGCGTCCCGCCAGCGCCGACTTTCCGCCCGAGACGCGCATCGTCACGCGCGGCCGCCATGCGCTGCAGGATGGCATGGTGGTCAAACCCGAGCCGGCGCCCGCGGTTAAATGAGTTTTTACGAAAGACTGATCCAGAACCATCCGCTGGCCAACATCGCCTTCGCGGTGGTGCTGGTCATGGGCGCGCTGGCCTATCTGGCCATGCCGCGGGAGCAGGATCCGGAAATCAACTTCAACTGGGTCATGGTCACCGCGGTGCTGCCCGGCGCCTCGGCCGAGGACGTCGAAAAGCGCGTGACCAAGCCGCTGGAGGATGCGATCAAGGGCGTCGCCGACATACGTTTCGTGATGTCCTCCTCGCGCGAAAACATCGCCTCCATCCTGGTGCGTTTCCGCGACATCGACGAGCGCGTCTTCGACAAGCGCATCAACGACCTGCGCCGCGAAATCCAGAACAAGGCGAAGAGCGAGCTGCCGGTCGAGGCCAAGGACCCGCGCGTGCTCGAAATCACCACTTCGAACGGCTTCCCCACGGCCATGGTGCTGGTCACCGGCCAGGCCGCCGACGAACTGCTGCGCTCGCGCTCCCGCCAGTTCAAGGACGACATCGAGCGCATCGCCGGCGTGGACCAGGTGTTCGCCACGGGTCTGCGCGATCCCGAACTGCAGGTCGAATTCGATCCGGTGGCGCTGGCCAACCGCGGACTCACCGCCACCGACGTCTCGGACAACGTCATGGCCTGGTTCCGCGACACCTTCGCCGGCAAGGTCGAAACCGCCGGCGAGCAGGAGCGCACCGCCTGGCTGGTGCGCGTCATCGGCCAGACCGCCGACCCTGACGAAATCGCCCGCATTCCGGTCAGCAGCGCCACGCGAAGGGAACCGGTGCCGCTTGGTACCGTCGCGGAGGTCGCGCGCGGCCGCGCCAAGGCCGGCAGCCTGGCGAGTTTCCAGGGCAAGGGCGCGGTGATCCTCGCCGTGACCAAGAAGAGCCGCACCAATACGTTGCAACTGATCGAACGGCTCGACGCCTACATCGCCGAGCAGAACCCGCGCTTCGCCAATGACGGCGTGCAGCTGCAGTTGCTCGACGACCAGACGGTACCGACGCGCGAGGCGATCACCACCATGGAGCGCAACGCGCTGCAGGGCCTGGTGCTGGTGCTGGCGATCTGCTGGCTGTTCCTCGGCACGCGCATCGCGATCCTGGTCGGCCTCGGCATCCCGTTCTCGCTGGCAGGAAGCTTCGCCATTCTTCATGCGCTCGGCTACACGCTGAACATCTCGGTGCTGCTCGGTGTGGTCATCGTGCTCGGCATGCTGGTCGACGATGCCGTGGTGGTGGTCGAGACCATCTACTACCGCATGCAGCGCGGCGAGCCGGTACACACAGCCGCCATCGAGGGTGTGCGTGAAGTTTTCGCGCCGGTCACGGCCTCGGTGCTGACTACCATCGCCGCCTTCCTGCCGCTGATGCTGCTGCCCGGCATCGTCGGCAAGTTCATGTTCGTGATTCCCTTTGTCGTCTCCCTGGGCCTGACCATCAGTTTGCTCGAAGCCTACTGGATGCTGCCGGCGCACATGGCAGTGATGGCGCCCAAGCCCGGCGACGGCCACCTCAACAACTGGCGCGACCGCTTCAACCATTTCCTGCGCGTCAAGTATTCGCGCTGGCTGTTGTGGGTCATGCGCCGGCCGAAGCGCTCGCTGGTCATCGCCGTCGCGCTGATGCTGGGCGCGGTGGCGGCCGTGGGTGTGGGTCTGGTGCGCATCCAGTTCTTCGCCTTCGATCCGATCCGGCTGTTCTACGTCAATGTCGACATGCCGGCCGGTGCGCCGATCGAGCAGACGCTGGCCAATGCCGAGCGCCTCGAGGCCGTGGTGCGCAAGCACCTCAAGCCGGGCGAGGCGCGCAACCTGGCGTCCTATGCCGGCGTCAAATTCTCCGATACCGAGCCGCTCTACGGCGAATCCTACGGCCAGGTCACTGTCTCGCTGAATCCGAGGAACGGCGGGCGCGAGGTCGTCGATATCGTCGAGGCCATGCGTGCCGACGTCGAAGCCACACCGACGCCGGGCAAGATCACCTTCACCATGATCTCGGGCGGCCCGCCCTTGGCCAAGCCGGTCAAGGCGCGGGTGCGCAACGACGACCCGCAGGAACTGCGCGCCGCCGGCGATGCGCTGCTGGCGATCGTGCGCGCCGTGCCGGGGGCCAAGGACGTGGCCGACGACGACATTCCCGGCCGGCCCGAACTGGTGCTGGCGCTGGATCGCGGCGCGTTGCGCGCCTCCGGGCTGGACGCCGGCAAGGTGGCGCGGCTGTTGCGCCTGCACGCCGACGGCGAGATCGTGGCGATGATGCGCGACAAGGGCGAGAAGGTCGAACTGCGGGTGCGGGCGAAGCACGGTACCGGCGACGGCAAGTCGGCCGGCACCGTCGGCGCCGACATCACGCGCCTGCTCGACGACCCGATCGCATTGCCGGCGGGCGGCAGCACCACATTGCGCGCGCTGGTGACCGAGGAGACGCGCATCGGCAAGGGCGTCATCAAGCACTACAACCTGCGCCGCGCGATCACGGTCGAAGCCGACCTCGACAAAACTGTCACCGACACCGTGGCGGCGAACAGGATCATCGCCGCCGAATGGAAGAAGCTCGCGGTCCAGTTCCCCAACACCGACATCGATTTCTCCGGCGAGCTCGACGACATCCAGGAAAGCCTCGACGCCATGGCCGTGCTGTTCCTGATGGGCGTCGGCCTGATCTACCTGATCCTTGCCGCGCAGTTCAAGAGCTATGCGCAGCCGTTGCTGATCCTGGTCACGGTGCCGCTGGCCTTCACCGGTGTGATCCTCGGCTTGCTGGTGGCGCGCATACCGCTCTCGCTCTATACCCTCTACGGCGTCATCGCGCTGACCGGCATCGCGGTCAATTCGGCCATCGTGCTGATCGACGCCGCCAACGAGCGCCTGGCCGCCGGCATGGGCGTGCTGCATGCCGCCGTGTATGCGGCGCGCCGGCGCGTGGTGCCGATATTGATCACTTCGGTCACCACCATCGGCGGCCTGTTCTCGCTGGCCGTGGGCCTCGGCGGCAAGTCGCTGCTGTGGGGCCCGGTCGCGGCCTCCATCGTCTGGGGCCTGGGTTTTTCGACGGTGCTCACGCTGTTCGTCATGCCCCTTCTCTACTGGATGTTCATGCGCCGTTTTTCCGGAGTCGCCCGATGAAGAAGTTCGCCACCCTGGCCGTGCTGGCCCTGATTCTTGCCGCCTGCAGCGAAGCGCCGCCGCCGCCGGCTGCGCCCAAGCTGGTGCGCACCCTGAAAGTTGGCGCTGGCGATGCGGCGCTGGACGGCGCGCAGCGCAGCTACAGCGGCGAGGTGCGCGCGCGCATCGAAACCACGCTGGGTTTTCGCGTCGCCGGCAAGATCGTCGAGCGTCGCGCCGAGCTCGGCCAGGCGGTCAAGGCCGGCCAGGTGCTGGCGCGGCTCGATCCTACCGATGCCGGTCTGCAGCTGACCCAGGCCGAGGCCCAGCGCGCGCTGGCGGCGGCGGATGTGGCGCGCTACCGCGACCTCAAGGCGAAGAACTACATCAGCGCCTCGGCGCTCGATGCGCGCGAAACCGCCTTCAAGGCGGCCGAAGCGCAGGCTCAGCTTGCGAAGAACCAGGCGTCGTACACGACCTTGGTGGCCGACCGCAGCGGCGTCATCGGCCAGGTGCTGGCCGAGCCGGGCCAGGTGGTCAGCGTCGGCCAGGCGGTGTTTCGCCTGGCGCCGGACGGCGAACGCGAAATCGCGATCGCCTTGCCCGAGAACGAGGTCGCCGGCTTCAAGCTCGGCCAGGCGGCGGAAGTCACGTTCTGGGCCGGCGCTGGTGCCGCAAGTGGTGCCGCGGGGAAACCGCTCGTCGGGCGTCTGCGCGAAATATCGCCGGTCGCCGATCCGGTCACCCGCACCTATGCGGCGCGCGTCAGCCTGAAGGATGCCGACCCGCTGCTGCCGCTGGGCATGAGCGCGACGGTGCGCTTCCCTTCCGGCGCACCTGGTGTGCCGCGGCTGATCGTGCCGCTGAGTGCGATCTTCCAGCAGGGCGATCGGCCGGCGGTCTGGAAAGTTGGCGCTGACGGTACGGTGAGCCTGCAGGCCGTCACCGTGTCCGCCTACACCGACGCCGGAGCCGTGGTCAGCGGCGGCCTCGCGGGCGGCGAGCAGATCGTCGCGGCCGGCGTGAACCTGCTGACGGCCGGCGAAAAGCTGCGCGTCGCGGCCCAGGCAAGTTCGCGATGAAGCAGCTCAATCTTTCCGAGTGGGCGCTGCGGCACCAGTCGATGGTGCTCTACCTGATGATCGTGTTCGTGGTCGGCGGCGTGCTGGCCTTCCTCAAGCTCGGCCGCGCCGAGGATCCGGACTTCACCTTCAAGGTCATGGTGGTGCGCACGCTGTGGCCGGGGGCGAACGCGCAGCAGGTGGAGCAGCAACTGACCGAGCGCATCGAGAAGAAGCTCGCCGAGACGCCCTGGGTCGACGTGCTGCGCACGGCATCCAAGCCCGGCGAATCGCTGACTATCGTGATCCTCAAGGACTACACGCCGAAGGCCGAGGTGCCGGAGGCCTGGCGCCAGGTCAGGAAAAAACTCGACGACATCCGCCACACGCTGCCGGCCGGCGTGCAGGGGCCTTTTCCCAACGACGAGTTCGGCGACGTGCAGATCAAGATCTTCGCCCTGACCGCCCGTGACGACAAGGCCGGCTACGGCATGGGCGACCTGCGCCGCGAGGCCGACAAGCTGGCGCGCGAACTGCGCCGCGTTGCGGATGTGAAGAAGATCGAGCTGATCGGCGTGCAGGACGAAAAGATCTACATCGACGTGAGTCCCGCCAGGCTGGCCGCCATGGGCCTGGTGCCGACCCAGGTGTTCGATGCGCTGCAGCGACAGAACGCCGTGGTGCCGGCCGGCCACGTCGAGACCGAGACCGATCGTGTGCGGCTGCGCGTTTCCGGCCCCTTCGACAGCGTCGATGCGCTGCGCGAAGCCTCGCTGGCGGTGGGCGGGCGCAGCTTCCGCCTCGGCGACATCGCCCGCGTCACGCGCGGCCTGGCCGACCCGCCGCAGCCGCGCATGCGCGTGGCGGGGCGCGATGCGGTAGGCCTCGGCGTGGTCATGGCGCGCGGCGGCAACGTGATCGACCTCGGCGAGAACCTCTCGGCGACCATGGCCAGGCTGCAGCGGGACCTGCCGGTGGGCATCGACGTGCATGTGGTGTTCGACCAGCCGCAGATCGTCAAGACTTCGCTCAACCTCTTCGTGCAGACCCTGGGCGAGGCCATGATCATCGTCCTCGCCGTGTCCTTCCTATCCTTGGGCTGGCGCACCGGCACCGTCGTCGCGCTGTCGATCCCGCTGGTGCTGGCGATGACTTTCCTCGCCATGAAGGCCTTCGGCATTGACCTGCAGCGCATTTCGCTGGGCGCGCTGGTGATATCGCTGGGCCTGCTGGTCGATGACGCGATCATCACCGTGGAAATGATGGTGGTGAAGATGGAGCAGGGCTGGGACCGCTTCAAGGCCGCCACCTTCGCCTACACCTCGACCGCCTTCCCGATGCTGACCGGCACCTTGATCACGGCGGCCGGCTTCACGCCGGTCGGTTTCGCCAAGTCGGGCGCCGGCGAATACACCTTCTCGATCTTCGCCGTGGTCACCATCGCGCTGCTCGTGTCGTGGATCGTCGCCGTGGTGTTCACGCCTTATCTCGGCTACAGGCTGCTCGACCCGGCCAAGCTGCGCGCGATTGCCGAGAAGCACGGCGGCGACATCTACGATTCGCCCTTCTACCGCCGCATCCGCGCCCTGGTCGAGTGGTGCCTGCGCCACCGCTGGCTGGTGATCTTCGCCACGGTGGGCTTCTTCGCGCTGTCCTTGGTGCTGTTCAACAAGGCCGTGCAGAAGCAGTTCTTCCCGCCCGCCAGCCGGCCCGAAATCATGGTCGATATCTGGCTGCCGCAAGGCGCGTCGCTGAAGGCCACGGAACATGAGGTCAAGCGCGTCGAGGCCCTGCTGGGCAAGGACGAGAACATCGCATCCTGGTCGTCCTACATCGGCAACGGCGCGCCGCGCTTCTTCCTCTCGCTCGATCAGCAGCTGTTCGCCGACAACTTCGGGCAGATGGTGATCGTCACCAAGGGCCTCAAGCAGCGCGAGGTGGTCAAGAACCGGCTGGAGGTGGCCTTCGATGCCGCCGACGGTTCCTGGTCGCACCTGCGGCTGCGCGTGGTGCGCCTCGAGAACGGGCCGCCGGTCGGCTACCCGGTGCAGTTCCGCGTCATGGGCGAGGATCTGCTCGCCCTGCGCGACAATGCGGAAAGCATCTCGACCCTGATGCGCGCACATCCCAACCTGCGCAACGTGAATTTCGACTGGAACGATCGGGTCAAGGCCGTGCGGGTCGAGATCGACCAGGCGCGCGCTCGTGCGCTCGGCGTCTCCAGCCAAGACGTGGCGCTGACCCTGCAGGGCTGGCTGGTGGGTGCCACGGTGACCCAGTTCCGCGAGAACGACCAGTTGATCGACGTGGTCTGGCGCGCCGATGCCGGCGCCAAGGATACGAGTATGGGAAACGCGGCCGACCCGCGCACCCTGAGCCGGTTGCCCGATCTCGATCTGGTTTCCGCCAGCGGTCGCCACATTCCGCTGGCACAGGTCGCGCGCCTGGTCCCCGTGCTGGAAGAAGGACTGATCTGGCGCCGCGACCGCATGCCGACCATCACCGTGCGCGCCGACGTGGTCGGCAGCCTGCAGCCGCAGGCCGCCTCGGCTCAGATCGACCAGCAGCTGGCCGGCTTGCGGGCCAAGCTGCCGCCCGGCTTCCGCATCGAGCTCGGCGGCTCGACCGAGGAATCGGCCAAGGGCGAAAACTCGATCAAGGCCGTGGTGCCCTTGATGATCGTCGGCGTCATCACCCTGCTGATGATCCAGCTGCAGAGCATCAGCCGCACCATCATGGTCCTGCTCACGGCGCCGCTCGGGCTGATCGGCGTGACCCTGGCGCTGCTGCTGTTCCAGGTGCCCTACGGCTTCGTCGCCAACCTCGGCGTGATCGCGCTGATGGGCATGATCCTGCGCAACTCGGTGATCCTGGTCGACCAGATCGAGCAGGACGAGGCCGACGGCAAGAGCGAATGGGAGGCCATCGTCGGCTCCACGGTGCGCCGTTTCCGGCCCATCGTGCTGACCGCGGCGGCGGCGGTGCTGGCGATGATTCCGCTGACCCGGCAGGTGTTCTGGGGGCCGATGGCGGTGGCGATCATGGGCGGCCTGATCGTCGCCACGGTGCTGACCTGCCTGTTCCTGCCGGCGCTTTATGCGGCGTGGTTCAGGGTCCAGGCGCCAGAATCCGGGCCGTCCGCGGCGTAGAATCTTGTTTTTGTCGGATTTGTCTACATATTAGCGTATGCTAATATTGCAAACAGGAGATGTCATGAATTTCGAACAAGCCCGCTTCAACATGGTCGAACAGCAACTGCGCCCCGCCAGGGTACTGGATCCGGAGGTGCTCGACGTGTTGTTCGTGGTCAAGCGTGAAGAGTTTGTGCCGCCGGCGCATCGCCGCCTGGCTTTTGCCGACACCGAGATTCCGCTCGGCGGCGGGGCCTCTGCCCACATGTTCTCGCCCATCGTCGAAGCGCGTGCCCTGCAGGCCCTGGCGATGAAAAAGCACGAGAACGTGCTCGAGGTCGGTACCGGTTCCGGCTACATGGCTGCCCTGCTGGGAGTCCATGCCGACCGGGTCTGGTCTCTGGAAATCGATCCGCAACTGGCCGCGACGGCGCGCGAGAACCTGCGCCGCGCCGGCGTGACCAATGTGACGGTGGAGGTCGGCAACGGCCTGGCAGGCCTGGCCGCCCACGCCCCTTACGACGTGATCATGGTCTCCGGCGCCGTGGCCAAAGTACCCCAGGTACTGCTCGACCAGCTCAAGCCCGGCGGCCGCCTGTTCGCCATCGAGGGCGCCGCCCCGGCGATGCAGGCGGCGCTGCACACACGGGTGGGCGATGCCTTCCGCCGCGTCGCTGTGTTCGAGACCGTGGTGGCTCCCCTGACGGACGCCGAACCGGCACCGGCTTTCGCCTTCTGAGCCGATGCGCCAGCTTTCCGCATCCCAGCTCAATGCATGGCTCGCCGATCCGCAGCGGGCCAAGCCGGTGCTGCTCGACGTACGCGAACCCTGGGAATTCGAAACCTGCCGCATTGCAGGCTCGCTGTCGATGCCGATGCGCGGCGTGCCGGCCCGTTATCAGGAGCTCAGGCGCGACCAGGACATCGTCATGATCTGCCATCACGGCGCGCGCAGCTTCCAGGCCGGCATGTTCCTCGAACAAATGGGCTTCGGCAGCATCATCAACCTGCAGGGCGGCGTCGCCGCCTGGGCACGGGATGTCGATCCGTCGATGCCGACCTATTGAAATGAAACCGAGACGTAACGCGGAGAACGCGATGAGAAAAGCTGTGCCCCTGATGATTGCCGGCTGTCTGTCTGTCGCCGGATTTGCCAACCTCGCCCACGGCGCCGACCTGATGGCCGTGTATCGCGATGCGATCGCCTACGACGCCCAGTTCGCCGCGGCGCGGGCCGCACTCGAGGCCGGGCGCGAAAAGCTGCCGCAGGGCCGCGCCGGTCTGCTGCCGGCGGTCGGATTTTCGGCCAGCACGACCTGGAACGACACCGATACGACGCGGCGGATTTCCGGCGCGACGGAAACCAACACCCGGTACAACAGCAACGGCTGGACCGTGCAACTCACGCAGCCCTTGTTCCGCTGGCAGAACTGGGTCACCTACACGCAGTCCGAGCTTGCCGTGGTCCAAGCCGAAGCGCAGTTCGGGCTGGCCAGGCAGGAACTGATCGTGCGCGCGGCGCAGGCCTACTTCGATGTGTTGCTGGCCCAGGACACGCTGGCGACGGCACAAGCGCAGAAAGTGGCGATCGCCGAACAGCTCGAATCGGCCAAGCGCAACTTCGAGGTCGGTACCGCGACCATCACCGACACCCATGAAGCCCAGGCCCGCTACGACCTGACCAGCGCCCAGGAAATCGCCGCGCAGAACGACCTCAACGTCAAGCGCCAGGTCTTGCGCACGGTGATCGGCAAGGAGCCGGAAGGCCTCAAGAACCTCAAGCCCGGCGTGCAGCTTGCGGGTCCGCAACCCGATGACATCGGCAAATGGGTGGAGATGGCCGAATCGGCCAGCGCCTCGGTGCAGATCTTCGAGGCCCTGCACGAGATTGCGACCCGGGAAATCGAGAAGCAGCGCGCCGGACATTACCCGACGCTCGACCTGGTCGCCTCGCGCGGGCGCAGTTCGGCCACCAACAGCTCGACCTTCGGTTTCGGCAGCGACAGCGATTCCAGCGCCATAGGCCTGCAGCTGTCGATTCCGATCTATGCCGGCGGCGCCACGGCTTCCCGCGACCGCGAAGCCGTGGCGCTGAAGGCGAAGGCCGCCGCCGACCTGGACAACGCGCGGCGCACGGCGGCGCTCAACGCGCGCCAGGCCTATCTCGGCGTGAACTCCGGCCTGGCACAGGTGAAAGCCTACGAGGCGGCGCTGACCTCGTCGCAATCGGCGCTGGATTCGAACAAGCTGGGTTACGAAGTCGGCGTGCGCATCAACATCGACGTGCTGAACGCCCAGAGCCAGCTCTACGACACCCGTCAGAAGCTGGCCAAGGCCCGTCTCGACACGCTGGCCGCGCTGCTCAAGCTCAAGGCCGCCGCCGGCAGCCTGGGCGAGGACGACGTGGCCGCGGTCAACGCGCTGCTGCAGTAATCAACTCCAGGGTCAGCGCCGTGGCACCGCGATGGCGCGCGGCGAAGGCGCGGCCCGCCGCGCCCATGGCCTGTCGCGCTTCGGCGGCGGACAGCAGGTCGCGCACCTGCCGCACCAGATCGTCGGCATCGGCGATAGTCCGCGCCGCGCCGCAGGCGATGGCCTCGCGCGCGGCCTCGGCGAAGTTGCGGGTCGATGGCCCGATCAGGATAGGCGTGCCGCAGGCCGCCGCTTCGATCAGGTTCTGGCTGCCGAAATCGAGCAGGCTGCCGCCGATGAAGGCGATGTCGGTCGCGGCGTAAAAGGCGAACATCTCGCCCATGCTGTCGCCGAGCAGCACCTGGGTCGTCGCCGCGACCGCGGCATCTTCGCTGCGCCGCTGCAGTGCAAAGCCGCGCTCCGTCGCCAGACGCGCGACTTCGTCGAAGCGCTGCGGATGGCGGGGAACGATGACCAGCAGCGCCGCGTTGCCAGCACCAACTCTCTTCCATGCATCGAGAATCAGCGCTTCCTCGCCCTCGCGCGTGCTGGCCGCCAGCCATACCGGCCGACTGCCGCAGCGGGCGCGCAGCGCGCGCGCGAGTTCGAGCTGTGCCGGCGGCGCCTCGATATCGAACTTGATGTTGCCGGTCACCGTGACGCCGCGCGCGCCGAGGGCGCCAAGGCGCGTCGCGTCCTCGGCCGACTGGGCGCCGATCGCCGCCAGGCCTTGCAGCGCCTCGCGCGTCAGCGCGGGAAAGGCCGCGTAGCGCGTGGCCGAGCGCTGCGAGAGGCGGGCATTGACCAGGCACAGCGGCACGCCGGCGTCGCGGCAGGCCGCGATCAGGTTTGGCCACAGTTCGGTTTCCATGATCAGGCCGAAAGCCGGCCGGTAATGGCGCAGGAAGCGCCGCATCGCCCAGGGCGTGTCATAGGGCAGGTAGATGCGCTCGACATCGTCGCCGAACAGCGCCTCCGAGGTCGCGCGACCGGTCGGCGTCATGTGGGTGAACAGGATCCGGTGCCCCGGGTAGCGCTCGTGCAGCGCAGCCACCAGGGGCTGGGCGGCGCGCGTCTCGCCGACCGAGACGGCGTGCAGCCAGAGAGTTGGCGCTGGCGATGCGGTGGCGAAAAAGCCGAAACGCTCCCCCCAGTGGCGCAGGTATTCCGGCTGCCGCCGTGCGCGCCAGAGCAGGTGCAGCACCGCCCAGGGCAACAGGGCAAGTACTGCCAGGGTGTAGACCAAGCGCGCCATCAGACCAGGGGCATGGCTGCCGCCAGTACGGCGTCGACTTCGGGCGGCCGGCCGCGCGCGCCGAGGTTGATGGCCGGTGTGCTGGCGCACACGCCGGTCAGCGCCGGGTCGGAAGCGCAGAACAGCGCCAGCGTGGGCCGTCCCAGCGCCGCGGCGAGATGGACCAGCCCGGTATCGACGCCTATCACCAGGCGCGCCGCGGCGAGCTGTGCGGCCAGTTCGGTCAGGCTTAGCGGCGGCAAGGCGACGGCAGCGGGAATCGCCTGCGCCAGGCGTTCGGCGCGGGCGCGCTCGGCAGGACTGCCGGCCGGCAGCAGGCAGCCCAGTCCGCGCTCATGCAAGGCACGACCCAGCGCGACCCAGCGCTCTTCGGGCCACAGCTTGTCGTCGCGCGAAGTGGCGGTCAGCAGCACCGCGCCTGGTCCTGCAGGCGTTGGCGCTGGCTCGCTCTGCGTACCTGGAATTGCGCTTCGCGGGCAGGCAACGGCGATGCCATAGTCCGGCGCGGCGGATGCGCTGTAGCCGGCGGCGAGCGCGACCAGCCGGCGGTTGCGCTCCACGGCATGCAAGTCCTTGCCCACCGCGAAGCGGACATCGTAAAAGCGTGCCGCGATCGGTTCGCGCGCCGAGGCTGCGTTGTAGCCGCAGCGCCTGCCGCGTGCCAGGCGGGCGATCAGCGCGCTCTTCAGCAGGCCTTGCGTGTCTATCACCAGGTCATAGCTGTGTTCCTGCAGGGTGCTGCGAAAGGATTGCATTTCGCGCCATGTGGCAGGTGTCAGCAGAGCGCGGCGCCAGCGCCTGAGCGCCACCGGAATGACGCGGTGGAGCCCGGGGTGCAGCCGCGGAATCTCGCGAAACGCTTCTTCGACGACCCAGTCGATCTGTGCTTCGGGATAGCTGCGGCGCAGGTCGGTGACGACCGGCAGGTTGTGCACGACGTCGCCGAGAGAGGAGGTTTTGATCAGGAGAATGCGCATCGGTAGGATAGGGATGACGCCTTGCGCCGTAAAATGCATCCCGATTTGAATTATAAAGCCCATGACCACAAACCACCGCACGCCTCTTTCCGCTGTCCTGATCACCCGCAATGCTGCAAGCCAGCTTGCCGAGTGTCTCGTCAGCGTGGCGTTCTGCGACGAGATTCTCGTTGTGGATTCAGGCAGCGAAGACGCCACGGTGCAGATTGCCGGGCGCCACGGCGCGCGCGTGATTCAATCCGTCTGGCGCGGCTTCGGTCCGCAGAAGCAGTTCGCCGTGGAACAGGCGAAGCACGACTGGGTGCTCTGCATCGATGCCGACGAGCGGGTCAGCGAAGCGCTGCGGGAGAGCATTCGCGCTGCATTGCAGGCGCCTGACTGCACGGCTTGGCGCTTTGCCCGTTGCAACAAATTCATGGGGCGCTATTTAAAGCATGGCGAGGGTTATCCCGACTGGAGCCTGCGCCTGTTCGACCGCCGTGCCGCGCGCTGGTCGGACGACGCGGTGCACGAGAAGGTCGTCGCCGGCGGCGAGATCGGCACCCTGCAAGGCGATCTGCTGCACGATTCGGCGGAGTCGCTGGAAACCTATTTCGCCAAGCAGAACCGCTACAGCAGCCTGGCCGCCGAGGCGGCGCTGGCGCGCGGAGAGCAGGCAAGCGTGCTTCGCCTGCTGCTGTCGCCTGGCTTGCGCTTCATCAAGTTCTATTTCTTGCGCCTGGGCCTGCTCGACGGGCTTCCCGGCCTGGTGCACATCCTCGTCGGCTGTGGCGCGAGCTTCGCCAAGTATGCGAAAATGCTGACTTTTCAGCGAAAATCCCCATGAAAGTACTGGTCACCGGCGCTGCCGGGTTTATCGGCATGCACGTTTGCCAGCTACTGCTGGCGCGCGGCGACGAAGTGGTCGGGGTGGACAACCTCAACGATTATTACGATGTTGCCCTGAAAGAGGCGCGGCTCGCCCGGCTCGCGCCCAGTCCGCGCTTCAAGCTGTCGCGGCTGGATATCGCCGACCGCGAGGGCATTGCCGCCCTGTTCGCGGCGGAACGCCCGCAGCGCGTGATCAATCTCGCGGCGCAGGCCGGCGTGCGCTACTCGCTGCAGAATCCGCATGCCTATGTCGATAGCAACGTGGTCGGCTTCGTCAATATTCTCGAAGGCTGTCGCCACAACGGCGTCGAACATTTCGTCTATGCCAGCAGTTCCAGCATCTACGGCGGCAACGAGCGCATGCCGTTTTCCGAGCATGACAACGTCGATCACCCGGTCAGCCTCTACGCCGCGACCAAGAAGGCCAACGAGCTGATGGCCCACACCTACAGTCATTTGTTCGCGCTGCCCACCACCGGCCTGCGCTTCTTCACCGTGTATGGACCCTGGGGCCGGCCCGACATGGCGCTGTTCCTGTTCGCCAAGGCCATACTCGAAGACCGGGCTATCGACGTCTTCAACCACGGCAGGATGCGGCGCGATTTCACCTACATCGACGACATCGCCGAAGGCGTGATCCGCGTCCTCGATCGCCCGCCGCAACCCGATCTGTCTTTCGACAAGCAGGTGCCCGATCCGGCAACGAGCTGGGCGCCCTACCGCGTGTTCAACATCGGCAACCATCAGCCGGTCGAGTTGATGGCCTACATCGAGGCGCTGGAGCAGGCGCTGGGCAAGACCGCGACGAAGAATTTCCTGCCCCTGCAGGACGGCGACGTGCCGGCGACCTACGCCGATACGTCCGAACTCAACCGCGTCACCGGCTTCTCGCCGGCAACGCCGGTGACCGAAGGCGTGCGCCGCTTTGTCGACTGGTACCGCAGCTACCATGGCTGATCCGCGGATTATCCCGGTGGTGCTCAGCGGCGGTTCGGGCACCCGCCTGTGGCCCGTGTCGCGCGAGAAGCACCCGAAGCAGCTGCAGCCGCTGCTGGGCGGCGAGAGTCTGCTGCAGAACACCCTGCGGCGTCTCGAAGGCTTGCCGCTGGGCGCGCCTATCATCGTCAGCAACCAGGAATACCGCTTCATCACCGCCGAGCAACTGCGCCAGCTCGGGCTGCCGCAATGGGCCCTGCTGCTCGAGCCGAGCGGGCGCAATACCGCACCGGCGCTGACGGCCGCCGCGCTGTATGCCACTCGCGATGGCGCCGATCCGGTGCTGCTGGCGACGCCGGCCGATCATCACGTGCGCAACGTCGAAGCCTTCCGTGGCGCCGTGCTGCGCGGCTTGCCCGAGGCGGAGGCAGGTGCCGTGGTTACTTTCGGCATCGTTCCGGATCGCCCCGAGACCGGCTACGGCTACATCGAGACAAGAGTTGGCGCTGGCGATACGGCGCACGGCGCGCCCATGGACCTGCTGGGTTTCCGCGAGAAGCCGGATGTCGCGACGGCGCAGACCTATGTCGCCGGCGGCCGGCACTTCTGGAACAGCGGCATCTTCATGCTGCGCGCCTCGGTCTGGCTCAAGGCCATCGGTCATTTCGCGCCGGAGATACTGGCCGCCTGCCGCCAGGCGGTGCAGGCGGCGCAAGACGACGGCGATTTCGTGCGGCTCGATGCCGCGGCCTTCGCCGTGTCGCCGGCCGACTCGATCGACTACGCGGTGATGGAAAAGCTTGCCGCCGCGATGGACCTGGGAATCCCCAGTCGCGTCGTCCCGCTCGACGTCGGCTGGTCCGACGTCGGCGCCTGGGATGCGTTGTGGCAGGCCATAGACCGCGACAGCGACGACAATGCCGTCAAGGGCGATGTCTGGCTCGAGGATTCGCACGGCAACCTGGTCATCGCCGAGCACGGCCTGGTCGCCTGCATCGGCTGCGAGGACATGGTCGTCGTCGAAACTGCCGACGCCGTGCTGATCGCGCCCAAGGCCCGTACCCAGGAGGTCAAGACCATCGTCGGCCGGCTCAAGGCGGCCGGGCGTAGCGAAGCCGATCTGCACCGCAAGGTGCATAGGCCCTGGGGCTGGTACGACAGCGTCGACAGCGGCGCGCGCTTCCAGGTCAAGCGCATCGTGGTGCGCCCCGGCGCCACGCTGTCGCTGCAGATGCACCATCACCGCGCCGAGCACTGGGTGGTCGTGCGCGGCACCGCCAAGGTGACGCGCGGCACGGAGACGCTGCTGCTCGGCGAGAACGAATCGACTTACATCCCGCTGGGCGTTACGCACCGGCTGGAAAATCCCGGCCAGATACCGCTCGAGATCATCGAAGTGCAGTCCGGCAGCTATCTGGGCGAGGACGACATCGTGCGCTTTGAAGACAACTACGGACGCAAGCAATGACCAAGAAGATCGCTTTGATCACCGGCGTCACCGGCCAGGACGGCGCCTATCTCGCCGAGTTCCTGCTCGACAAGGGCTACGAGGTGCATGGCATCAAGCGCCGCACTTCGCTGTTCAACACCGATCGCATCGACCACCTGTACCAGGACCCGCACGTCGCCAACCGGCGCTTCGCGCTGCACCACGGCGACATGACCGACAGCTCCAGCCTGGTGCGCATCATCCAGCAGGTGCAGCCCGACGAGATCTACAACCTCGCGGCGCAAAGCCATGTCGCCGTGAGCTTCGAAGAGCCCGAGTACACGGCCAACTCCGATGCGCTGGGCGCGTTGCGCATCCTCGAAGCGATGCGCATCCTCGGCATGGAGAAGAAGACCCGCTTCTACCAGGCCAGCACCTCCGAACTCTTCGGCCTGGTACAGGAGACACCGCAGAAGGAAACCACGCCTTTCTATCCGCGCAGCCCCTACGCGGTGGCCAAGCTCTACGCCTACTGGATCACGGTCAATTACCGCGAGGCCTACGGCATGTATGCCTGCAACGGCATCCTGTTCAACCACGAGAGCCCGATTCGCGGCGAGACCTTCGTCACGCGCAAGATCACCCGCGCCCTGGCGCGCATCAAGCTCGGACTGCAGGACTGCCTGTTCCTCGGCAACCTGGATTCGAAGCGCGACTGGGGCCATGCCAGGGACTACATCGAGATGCAGTGGCTGATGCTGCAGCAGGAGCAGCCCGAGGATTTCGTCATCGCCACCGGCGTGCAATACAGCGTACGCGACTTCGTCGATGCGGCGGCGGCCGAGATCGGCATCAGCGTGGAATGGCGCGGCACCGGCGTCGATGAGAAGGGCTACGATGCGCACGGCAACTGCATCGTCCAGGTCGATCCGCGCTACTTCCGGCCGACCGAAGTCGAGACCCTGCTCGGTGACGCGACCAAGGCGCGCGAGAAGCTGGGCTGGACGCCCAGGATCAGCTTCGCCGAACTCGTCGCCGAAATGGTACGCGAGGACCTGAAGGCGGCGGAGCGCGACGAACTGGTCAAGAAGCACGGCTTCAAGGCCTTCGACCGCAACGAGTAGGGACCATGGAAAAAAACGCCCGCATCTACGTCGCGGGTCACCGCGGCATGGTCGGTTCGGCGCTGGTTCGCCGCCTGCAGCAGGCCGGCTACGGCAACATCGTCGTCCGCACGCGCGCGGAACTGGACCTGTTGAACCAGTCCGCGACGGCAGCCTTCCTGCAAAGGGAAAAGCCGGATTTCATCTTCATGGCCGCAGCCAAGGTGGGCGGCATTCACGCCAACAACACCTTGCGCGCCGACTTCATTTACGAAAACCTGATGGTCGAGGCCAATCTGATCCATGGCGCCTGGCAGG
The DNA here is from genome assembly GCA_023700805.1 of Sulfuritalea sp. Taxonomy (GTDB): domain Bacteria; phylum Pseudomonadota; class Gammaproteobacteria; order Burkholderiales; family Rhodocyclaceae; genus Sulfuritalea. The sequence goes on along the minus strand of JAMPYF010000003.1, from coordinate 146,165 downwards.
CCGGCGTCAAGCAGCTGTGCTTTCTCGGGTCGAGTTGCATCTACCCGCGCGACTGCCCGCAGCCGATCCGGGAAGACTACCTCCTCACCGGTCCGCTGGAGCCGACCAACGAACCTTATGCGATCGCCAAGATTGCCGGTATCAAGCTCTGCGAAAGCTACAACCGGCAGCATGGCGCGCGGTATTTCTCGGTCATGCCGACCAATCTCTACGGCCCCAACGACAACTACGACCTGGCCAGCAGCCACGCAATGCCGGCACTGATTCGCAAGGCGCATGAAGCGAAGCAGCGCGGCGACAAGGAACTCGTGGTGTGGGGCAGCGGCAAACCCCGGCGCGAGTTTCTGTATGTCGACGATCTGGCGGATGCCTGCGTGTTTCTGATGGAACAGGGCGCCGCCGATGGCATCTACAACGTCGGTTGCGGTGAGGACGTCACCATCCGCGAACTGGCCGAAACCGTCATGTCCGTTGTCGGTTTCACCGGGCGCATCGCGTTCGACGCGTCCAAGCCGGACGGCACGCCGCGCAAGTTGCTCGACGTGAGCCGCCTGCGCGACATCGGCTGGCAGGCGCGGATTCCGCTGCGCGAAGGCATCGCGCAGGCCTATCGGGATTACCTCGCGCGGCATGGCGGCTGAACGCCTTGGCCTAGGGCGTTCGTGGCGGCAATTCCATGGGATTGTTCTAGCGCTGCTTGCCCTCTTCGGCCACCTTGCTTCACCTCCGGCGCTGGCCACCGAGCCGCCGCTGCTACTGGCGGAACGCTATCGTGACAGCGTCGATATTTCGCGCTACTGGGTCAGCGAAAAGCTCGACGGCGTGCGCGCCATCTGGGACGGCAAGACCCTGCGCTTTCGCAGCGGCAACCCGGTTCCCGCCCCGCAATGGTTCGTCGAAGCCTTGCCCAGGCAGCCGCTGGATGGCGAACTCTGGCTCGGACGCGGCAGCTTCGATCGACTTTCGGCCGCCGTCCGCCGCCAGTCGCCCGACGACAGCGAATGGCGGCGCGTGCGCTACATGATTTTCGAATTGCCGCATGCCTCCGGCAGCTTTACCGAACGCAGCGAACAGATTCGGGCCATTGCCGAAGCAGCGAAGCTGCCGTGGTTGCAGGCCGTCACCCAATTTCGTCTGGCCGACGCGGCAGCACTGCAGGCAAAGCTGCGCGATATTGTCAGCAGCGGCGGCGAAGGGCTCATGCTGCATCGTGACGATGCCGCCTACCAGGTCGGCCGCAGCGATGCCTTGCTCAAGCTGACGCCCTGGCTGGACGCCGAAGCGCGTGTCATCGCGCATCTGCCCGGCAAGGGCAAATACGCCGGCAAGCTCGGCGCGTTGCGCATGGAAATGCCCGACGGCCGCCACTTCGCGCTCGGCAGCGGCCTGAGCGACGACCTGCGGCGCAAGCCGCCGCCCCTTGGCGCGCTGGTCACCTATCGCTATCGCGAACTGACGCCGCAGGGAATTCCGCGCTTTCCGCGATATCTGCGGCTGCGTCATGGATTTTGAGACGAGCTGAGCTGCGATCATGACTGAGCGTCAGTTGATGAACACCGACTGCTTGGACTCCGACTCGAGGATCTGGCCGGTTTGGCTGTTTCTCCTCGTGGCGATTTATCCTGTCCCGCATACGATTGCGCTGCGCAATCTGCTGCTGCTGATCGGTTTTCTGGGTTTGGCGTGGCATTGGCGTGCGACCTCGCACGCGCTATCGACCTTGTGGCGGCAATTGACCTGGCTAGGCGCTTCTGCATGGCTATTCGTAGCGCTGACCGTTTGGATTGTTATCCACGCATTGCTCATCGCACCGCTGCCGGCAATGGCGCTCGACAGGGCGCGAACCGATTGGCTAATGCCATTGCTGCTGTTGGCAATCGGCGCCACTGTCGCGATCCGGTCTCGAAACGGAGACGCACTGCGCGGCCTCGTGATAGCTCTTGCCTGTCACATTGTTTTGGTCGTGATCTTCCAGTGCTGGCAATGGCTGACGCTTGGCCACTGGTCATTCGGAATAGTGCCGTTTGCGGAGCGTGACTATCAAAGTAGCTTGAACGGTTTCTTGATTGCTTTGTTGCTGGCCGATCGCCTGTCGTTCTTGATTGTCGGCAGAGCGCCACTCAATCTTTCACCAAGAGCAACTTGGATTTTGTTGATTACAGCGTTGGGCGCCGATGTTCTGTTGAGTGCGCGCAACGGTACCTTGGTAAGTATTGTGCTGTTGATTGTTGCAGTAGCTATCTTGCTGGCGGACTCCCGGTGCAGGAAGCGTTGGGGGTTGCGAATAGCTTTGGCGGTTGGATTCGCGGCACTTCTTGGAGGAATGTCGGTTCGCAATGATGCTCGTTGGAATGGCTTCAGCGAATCTATTGTGATCGGTATTGAATCGAACAGCCCCTTTTGGATGACCGGAGATCCCAGCCAGCTGCCTTCCACGCCGTCCGGAAATCCGCTGGAGCAATCCGCGTATGCGCGTGCTGCCTGGGCGCGACAGGCAGTCGAAGCAATCGTAAGGGCGCCTCTGGGCATAGGCTATGGTCACGATGCCTTTGGGCGCGCAGTCGCGGAGAAGTATGGTCATACAGGGATGGGCAGCAGCCATAGCGGCTGGCTCGATATCGCGCTTGGAATAGGCATACCTGGCCTTGCGCTATTACTCGCACTGGGCGTCGCAACTGTCGTGGCAGGCTGGCGACGCTTTCGGTACTTTGGTGATGGCTATTCCCTGTTGTTGGCACTTACCGTTTCTGGATATTTTTTTCGCTGCCTGCTTGATGGGCACTTCAGCGGCTGGCGCCTTGCCTTGTTTGCCATGGCTGTGGGGTTGTTGATCGGCACTGCGGCGAAGGAGCAAGGAGACGCAGGATATCGTACGAACGGTGGCGGCTAACCAGCCGTTCGGAGCCGTGAGTCGTCTGCGCGCAATAAACTCAGCGGACTGAATTACCTTGCTGTATACGTTGTGCGTGGGAGAAACGCATGGCTTGGCGGAACGCCCACCGAAACGCGCCTTGCGGCAGAATCCGGTGGGCGATCAGCAAGGGGAAATACTGCCAGAGCCTATGCGTGGAGGGCGTGCGGTGCCAGGCACGCCACAGCCGGAGCAAATTTCCCGGCCGATAGGCCGCAGGATGCTTGCGCTGTATGGTTTGCCAAAGCATGCTGTGGCGCTGCCGTGAAATTGACAGCAGCATGCCACTGGAACTGACGCGATAATGGAACAGCGCCTCGGGGACATTCACCGCGCGCGCTCCGGATAGGGCAAGCCGAATGTTGAATTCCCAGTCTTCATAACCTTGCCGCATGGTTTCGTCGTAGCCTCCAACACGCTGCCACAAAGCCTTGCTGATCAACAGGCAGTAGGGTAGCTGGTTGGTGCAGAGCTGCTCAAACAGGTTGAACTGCTTCGGCAGCACTCCGGTCTTGTCTCCCTCTAGCGCAAGATGGCAGAAGACAAAAGCGTTGTCGGGGTCGTCGGACGGAATTGCGGCGACAAACTTTTCCAGGAAGTGAGAGTCAATCCAGTCGTCACAGTCGAGGGGTAGGACGTAGCGGCCGCGCGCCTCCCGGAATCCTGTATTGCGGGCCCCCGACAACCCTCGATTTTCCTGGTGTACGACTCGGACGTCAGCCGATAGCTGCTTCAGGAACTGCCGGGTTTCGGGCTCGGTCGATCCATCGTCAACGACAATGGTTTCGAAGTCACGGAATGTCTGCATGCGAACACTGTCCAGTGCCTGTCCAAGAAAGCGGTGCGCGTTGTAGCAGGGCAGGATGATCGAAATGAGGGGGGCGCGCGATGTCATGATGAGTTTAGGCGCCGGGTTGGCACTCGGTCCATATCTCGCCCCAGAGCGTAATTGTTTCAATCTGCTTCAGGCCGGCAGCGGACAACTCGGCAGCCAACTCGTCGAGGCGATGCTCGATGAAATGCTCTGCATCGGAGAAGTAGCCAATACCAAGTTCCCGGCGCAAAGGTAGCTTCCAGTCTCGCTCGAACAGTGGCACGCGGATGAGTATTTTCTCAGGTGCGGCCTGGCGCACGATGTCGCGCAGAAAGCCTACCCGGTCCTCGATGTGTTCGAGTATGTTCGACAGCACGACGACATTCCACGGGCCTGCCGGAAGATTTCGGCGTGCGTCGGCTTCGATGAAACTGAGGTTGGCGGGCACTTCACCGGAGCGAGCCTGGCCCAGGCGTCCCTGATCGAGTTCGACACCGACTACCAGGCTGCCCGGGACACGCGTGGCGATACTGCGTGCCACGGCACCATAGCCGCAACCGATGTCAAGCACGTGCGATCCGGCGGCAATGCGATCCACGAAAAAGTCGTGATAGCGCATCAGTCGATGCTTGGGGTGCACGTTGCCGCCGTAGGCCATTGCGCGCTCGTTGATGATCCAGTCGAGTTTGTCCTGCAGCACAAAAAGCCTGCGCAGTGCATCCGCAGGTTTGCTGCCGCGTGACTCAAGGACCAGAAGCCCGGTGATAAAGCCCCTGCGCAGCCCTGCCGGAATGAGGCGCCATACGCCGCTGAGCAGTCCGGCAAGGACCAGGAGTATTTGTTTCAGTTTGGGCGACATCGGCGCTGGGCGATGAGATCCTGAAACACAGCCTGGTGACGATTGATCCAGTGCCGGATGTCGAATCGCTCGACAGCCCTCCGCCTTGCCGCATCGGCGAATGCAGCATGACCTGCGGCAATTCGCAGCATGCCCTCGCCGATAGCCTCGGCCGTCGGTGTCTGTGTTGCATCCCAGTCTTCGGGGCAGGGGAGCGCGACGCCAGCTTCGGTTCCCGCCAACTCCGGCACTCCGCCGCTGTCCGAATAGAGTATCGGCAGGCCACTGGCCAATGCCTCCAGTACGGTATTCGGGCAGGGATCGTTGTGCTTGGTCATCACATAGGCGTCGGCGTTGCGATAAATCCCGGGCGCCTGCTCTTGGGTATAGGCGCCCGTGAATTCAACCCGGTCGGCAAGCCCGAGTTTTCTCGCCAGATCCTCGGCACGGGTTCTGGCTTCGCCTTCGATCCAGCCCGCGACCTTGAGCCGCGCATTCAGGCCGCCATCGCACGCAACCCGAAGCCCATCTATAGTGCTTTCGAGACGATAGTACAAGTGCCTGTCGATCTTTCCCGTGATGAGGAAGCAGTAGTCGTTGTGCATTTTCCCTCCGCCTTCCGCTTGCGGCCGGAAACGGTTGGTGTCGACGGCATTGTAGAGAATCTCGCCGCGCCCGGTACGCGCCCCGAGAAACCTGTCTGCCGCGCGTTTACAGAACTCGCTTTGGTAGAACACCCAGTCCGCTGCGTGGTAGGAAAGTGCCATGCGGCGATTCTGCGCCGCCCAGTCGCCAGCATACCAAGCCTTGTAAAACACCCCGTTTTGATTGTGCACCACTGGTATGCCGCGCCACTTGAGAATGTCCAGGGCCATGCCGGGCAGATAGGGCGTGTTGCTGAGCAGGTACACGAGGTTGTAGCCCCAGCGCACTTCCGGAAAATATTCTCGCAGTCGCTTGATCTTGACCAATGGGCCGCCGAAGTCGCCCCGGCGTGCCCCGCCGTAATACACCGCGAGCTGCTCGCGGCGGGGCACCGCCAGGTTGCAGAGCACTTGGGCGCCGCAGACCGCCGTATAGGCTTGGCGGAGCAGTCTCTTGGAAAGGGGGTCATCTAGGTGCACTTCGAAATTTCACGCTGACATTCGTTGGGAGGACAGCAGGCCTGGCCGCAGTATGGAATAACCTCAAAGGTACTGGTCATTGGGGCCGAATTTTGCCGTAGAAAGGCCGCATCGTGTAGGAAGAAGGTACAGCCTGGTTTTCTAAATCTCCATTTCGGGGGCGGGACAGGCCGCGTATCCCTTATCATTGCGGACTTATGCAAAAGGGACTGATGTTGACGTGCAGAATTGCTTTTCGCCGGGCGGGATAGGTGTATGTGCGGGTTTGTAGGGTTTACTGCACCGGGGCGCGTTGAAACTGCGCAGGATATTGTCGGAGCGATGCTTGCTCCGATCTGGCATCGAGGCCCCGACGCGCAAGGAATCTACGTTGATGGCAACCTGGCATTGGGGCACGTGCGATTGGCCGTCATCGACTTGGCTGGAGGCGCTCAGCCTCGCTGCGATGCCGTCACTGGAGACGCGCTCGTCTTCAACGGGGAAATTTACGGATACCGAGAATTAGCCGATCGCCTGCGGGACGAAGGAGTTGTCCTCGGGGATGAATCCGACACTGAAGTCCTGTTTCAGATGTTGAAGCGACATGGAGTAGCCAGGACTTTGAATGAAATTGATGGCATGTTTGCCTTTGCCTATCGGGATGGCGCCACCGGCCGTCTTTTTCTGGTGCGCGACCGCTTCGGGGAGAAACCACTTTTCTACGGCTGTCACGAAGGCGTGTTGGTATTCGCGTCTGAAGTCCGGGCGCTTCGCCAGCATCCATTCTTTCGCCGTAGCAGCTTTGACCGTGACGCAATCGCAAGATGCCTGACATTGCAGTACCTTCCCGGCGAAGACTCGGGCTACGAGGGCATCCGGAAACTGCTGCCGGGGCATCTGCTGGAGTTTCAGGCGGAGCGGATAGTGCAGAAGCGCTATTGGCAACCCCTAGTGCGGGGGGCGGCGACAACCGAGAACCTGATCGAACGAATCGAACACCTTGAGAGCCTATTTTCCGCTTCGGTGCGACAGCGACTGGTGGCCGACGTCCCGGTCGGCGTATTCCTTTCCGGCGGGCTTGACTCTTCGCTGGTGGCTGCATTTGCTGCGAAGCACATGAGTGGAGTAACCGCCTTCAGCGTCCGCATGGACGAAGACAGTTTTGACGAGACGCCATTTGCCCGTGCAAGCGCTGAGCATATCGGGATTCCACACGAAGTGGTCGAGTTCGGACAAGCCGATCTGCTGCATGCATTTGACAGCGTGGTGGAACGTCTCGACGAGCCGATGGCAGACGCCTCCCTGCTGCCGACCTTCCTTGTTTGTCAGGCAGCAAGGCGGAAGGTGACGGTTGCGCTGGGCGGGGACGGTGCCGATGAGCTCTTTGCTGGCTACCCAAATTTTGCGGCACGGCGTTTGGGCGCTTTGATGGCACTGACTCCACGTATCGCCGGATCTGTCCTGCGGATGGCCATCGACGCCCTCTCCTCGTCGGAAAGGTACATGGGCCTGGGCTTCAAGTTGCGGCAGCTGTCCTATGGCTTCGGGCACCATGCAGACCACCAGACTCACCAGTGGATGGCCGCCTTTTCGGCAGCAGAGCAGCGCAGTTTGTGGCGCAGCGACGCCGCCCCGATTTCACCCGATGGTGGCCTGGGACGGCAGGTCAGCCATATTCTGTCCGAGAGCGGCTGCCGGGACGGGTTCGATCGGCTTCAGTATCTGTTTATCGCAGGGTATCTGGCAGAGGATATTCTCACCAAGGTGGACCGCGCCTCGATGTACAACAGCCTGGAGGTCCGCGCCCCCTTCCTTGGCCGGGACTTCGCGGAGTATGCGTTGTCGCTGCCACGGCGCGACAAGTTGAAAGGCATGGAGACCAAGAGTCTGCTGAAACGGATGGCCTTGCGACATTTGCCCGAGTCTGTGGTCAGACGACGCAAGCACGGCTTTGCGCCGCCCCTAGCCGCAATGTTGCGCGGCCCACTGAAGAGTCGGATTGGCGACGTCCTGTTCGATGCGGGCAATCCACTTGCAGTCTGGTTCAGACGCGAGGAAATCGAGCGCTATTGGCGCGAGCACCAAAGCGGCAGGCGCGATCACCACCGCAAGCTATGGACGCTCGGCATGGTCATGCGCGTGGCGGCTGGATCGTGAGCGGGATGCGCGAACTCTTGGCAGCGGGAGCGCGGCGCGCCAAGTGTATCGGCCGGCAGACCGCTGGAATGTTCGGCATTCGCTCGGCCGCGCCCCCAGTGTCTTTTGTCATTGAGCGGGCAGACTGGTCGATTCGCTGGGACGGCTTGTACATCGCGAACGCCGTCAATGCCCTGCATCCTGGAGCCGCCGGAGTCGTTACTGATCCATCAAGCTTGTTGGATCGCGTGGTCCATTTCGGGTCGCAGTATATGTGGACCAGCTGGGGTCCGTCACTGTCTCGTTCCAATCGTTTCGTGGTGACTTTTTTTCACGGCAAGCCGGAAGACGGCCCCGATGCGGCGCGACACGTTGGCGAATTTCTGCGTCTGTTGCCAAAAGCCGACAAGGTGGTGACGGCAGCTTCAGGCATGGAGAAACGCTTGCTTGAGTGGGGCGTTCCGCGTGAAAAGCTCGTGCGTATTCCAATCGGGGTCGACACGGGCGCGTTCGCGTTTGCCGATGCCGCCGTGCGCAGCGCTGCCAAGAAACGATTGGGCGTGCCGGATGACCGGCTGTGCATAGGTTCGTTCCAGAAGGACGGCGTTGGCTGGGGCGAGGGTACTGAGCCTAAGCTCATTAAGGGGCCTGATGTGTTTCTGGAGGCAGTCCGCTTGATCGCCAGGGAGCAGCCGGTCTTCGTGCTGCTCACGGGGCCGGCGCGCGGCTATGTGAAGGCAGGTCTGGAACGCCTGGGCGTGCCCTACCGGCACGTCTTTCTTGACGATTACCTGAAGATCATCGAGTGCTACCACGCCCTCGATCTCTATCTGATGACGTCACGCGAGGAGGGCGGTCCCAAATCGATCATGGAGAGCATGTCCAGCGGAACACCCATCGTCGCGACCCGCTGCGGCATGGCCGAAGACCTCCTGATGGATGGCGTCAATGGAGCGCTGGTGCCGGTTGGCGACAGTGGCGCCGTTGCCGGGCGGGCACTTGGGCTGTTGTCCGATCCATCCCGGCTTGAGGCCATTCTTGACCGGGCGCGTCGTGACGTCATGGCATGCGATTGGCAAACGGTGGGTGAGGCTCACTGGAAAAATGTATACACCCAGCTATTGAGCGAGATCCAGCGATGAACAAACACCGAATGCTGGCCATCACTTTGCTGGGAGTAGGGTTCTTTCTGCGTCTTTGGGGGGTTGATTACGGCTTGCCATTCCCACTCGTCAGCGATGAGGAAATAATGTTGGGTGGCGCACTTAGGATGCTGGAATTGCGGTCACTGATCCCGGCGCTGAATCCAGAGGCCATGTCCATACTCTACTACCCGGTGGCAGTGCCCTACCTGTACCTTGTCCTGATGATGCCAGTGATTGCAGGGCTGTACGTGCTGAACGGCCTCCCGTCCATGGATCAGTTTGGCTTGGTTGTACTCGACAACCTCGGCCCGATCTGGCTTGTGGCGAGACTGAGCAGTGTGATGATGAGCACGGCCACACTATATTTCGTCTACCGTTTGGGCGCTGCGCTGTTCCGCTCGCCGCTGGCTGGTTTTGTTTCGGCCGCACTGATGTCCTTCGACTATTTTCATGTAATACTTGGCCATATGGCGCGCCATGTGACCGCCACTGTTTTTCTGATCTGGGTCGTGGCTTGGCTCTCATTGCGGTATTTTGAAAAGCCCGATCTGCGCAAGGCTTGTGCCATCGGTATGCTGTCCGGGATCGGATTCGGCGTCAGCTACATCGGGGCGTTTGGGCTTGGCTTCGGCGTTGTCGCCCATCTCATCTGTTGGCGGCAGGCACGAACGCGCTTGTTTGGCAGTAACCTGCTGGCGATGGCGGGTGGTTGCCTTGTCTTGGTGGCATTGTTTGTCCTGATTTATCCTCAGCCAATCATCCGGTTGATGACCATCCTGCCAATTGCGGAACCAAAGACACTCACAGGCTGGTGGAATGCCGTGATTTTTTACGCCAGAGCTGTCTGGTTGTCCAATCCCGCGCTCTTGATCATGGCGGCGGCGGGCCTGGCGGCCGGTGTCATGATGCGTCGCTGGCTGCTCCTAGGCGGTGCACTCTTCTTGATTTTGTTTTACACCATGTTTCTCTACGACGCCTTGATGCTCGAGGATCGTTACATCCTTCCCTTGTCGCCTGTCCTGGCATTGCTGGGTGGTTTTGCAGCGAACGAGGCCTGGCAGCGCTTCGGCAACTGGCGGCAGGTGCGGGTCGGCATGATGCTGGGCTTCGTGTGTCTGCTGGCTTACCCTGCGGCCGTGTCGTTTCGTGCAGCCTATTTGCTGGCGCAAGCAGACACTCGAATAGTGGCGAAGCAATGGCTGGAAAAGAATCTGCCTGCGGATGCCTTGATTGTCATGAATACCAACGTGGTGCGGCTCACGCCCAGCCTGGAGGCCTTGTCGGCGCAGAAGATGCTGGATGCGGGCAGCCTGAAGGCGGTTGACCGGCTGCGGCTGGCCAAGGGTGCTCCAGGCGGTCCCGCTGAGCGCAATGTACTTAACCTGTGGCAACTGTCCTCCGCAGGGCTGAAAATGGTCGACAACGAAAACCTTGCCGGAACTTTGCGCGAACGAGGGTATCGCTACTACGTGGTCGACAGCTTTGGTGCTCGCCAGATTCCGAAATTGAACGCTGCGCTGATGCAGGGTGGTGAAGAGGTGGCGCGTTTTTCCCCGGGTGACTCGACCTATCCACCGCCCACTCTGCGGACGACAACACTGGTACCCTATGCCATGCACCATCTGTTTTCAGCCGACCGCTTCGGTCCCGAAGTGGTGGTCACGAAGCTGTCCGGAATGAATTGAAAAGAGAACTCGATGCGCCTGTCGATATTGGTCCCGATTTACAACGAAGTCGAGAACATCCCTCTCCTGTGTCCCGCTCTGCTGGAGGTACTCAACCGCTCGCCGCACGAATTCGAGATCATCCTGGTCAACGATGGTTCGACTGATGGTTCTTCTGAGGCGCTCGACGTCGCAGCGGCATCTGACAGCCGCGTCAGAGTCATACATTTGCGGCGCAATTTCGGACAGACAGCCGCCTTGATGGCGGCGATCGACCATGCCACGGGGGACGTATTGATTCCGATGGACGGCGACTTGCAGAACGATCCAGAAGATATCCCGCGGCTTCTGGCCAAGCTCGATGAGGGCTACGATGTGGTTTCGGGCTGGCGCAAGAACCGCAAGGACAAGGCCGTCACACGGCGCCTGCCGTCGATCGTAGCCAACTGGCTGATTTCCAAGCTGTCAGGCGTGGCATTGCACGACTATGGCTGCACGCTAAAGGCATATCGTCGTTCCATACTGGAAAATGTCCGGCTCTATGGTGAGATGCACCGGTTTGTGCCGATTTATGCGGCATGGGAGGGAGCCGAGATTGCCGAACTGGAAGTCAATCATCATCCGCGCCGGCTGGGGGTTTCAAAATACGGTTTGGGGCGCGTGACGAAGGTGATGCTCGATCTCGTGCTGATCCGTTTCATGCACACGGCTTTCGACCGCCCCATGCATTTTTTCGGAAAGATCGGCCTTGCCAGCATTGGACTGGCTGGACTGACCGGCTTGTGGGCTGTCTGGCTGAAAATGCTGCACCAGGTATCCTTTATCTCGACCCCACTGCCCATGTTCACGATGTTTCTCATGCTTTCGGGCATCCTGTTCGTGCTGCTTGGCCTGATGGCCGAGTTGCAGATGCGCGTTTATTATGAAAGCCAGTCGAAGCGTCACTATTCTGTAAAGAAGATGTCAAACGTCGCGCTTGAGCATTCGGAAATAGTTCGCGTGAATTAGGGCCAAGAAGCAGTTCATGGAAATGGCAACCTACGAAGTCGAGGCGCAAATTGAGGCCACCCATTGGTGGTTCGTGGTGAGGCGCGGACTTCTTGGACGCATAATTGCAACACTTCCAGTGCCCACGGACAGCAGCGTGCTCGATATTGGGTCAAGCACTGGAACCAATCTCAGGTTGCTGAGACAACTTGGATTCAGCAACGTGCAAGGACTGGATTTCAGCGACGAAGCGGTTCGATGGTGTGCCGAAAAGAAACTTGGAATCGTGAAACGGGGCGATATCTGCGCACTCCCATTTGAAGACGGGTGCTTCGACATGGTTCTTGCGACAGATATCATCGAACATGTCGAGGATGACGGTTTGGCGTTGCGCGAAATTCGACGCGTGTTGCGTCCTGGCGGGTATGTATTGATTACTGTTCCGGCGTTTGAGGAGATTTGGGGATTGCAGGACGAAGTGGCGCACCACAAAAGGCGTTACCGCAAAGAAATACTGGTTTCAAGGATTGAAGATGCGGACTTGAGCGTCGGCCGTGCGTTTTACTTCAATGCATTGTTGTTCGTGCCGATTTGGTTGGCGCGGCGCCTCATCGATCTATTGAGCATCAAATTGAACAGCGAGGGAGAAGTGAACACGCCACTGCTGAACTGGTTGTTCACCAATATTTTTGCTTTTGACACATGGCTGGCGCCAGCAAACATCTTTCCGTTCGGCGTTTCAATCCTGGCTGTCGCACGCAAGCAAGAAGCCAGACCACCAAGTATAGGATCGGGTGAGGAAGCCGACAAGCAATGACGCGGCATCTGAGCACCAAACTTCAACCGACCTGTGGAGGGAATGACCTTCAGTTGCCCGAGGAAATCCTGCGCCTGCTGCGCTGCCCGGTCAGCGGCGAGAGGCTGATCATCCAGGGCGATGAACTGGTCGCGGACTCCGGGAAGCACCGCTATCGCATTTACGACAAAAGCATTGCGCTCTTTGCCGAGCAATTCTGCTCAGCTGACGCGCGAGCCCAGGAGCAGCACTATGATTCCATTTCGTCCGCGTACATCGAGAACCTTGGCTATCCTCATACACAGGAGTACTTTGCCTACCTGGACCGCGTACTGACTGACGTGGTGGAGGCCGAGCCGATCGGCGTTGCTGCCGAGGTCTGCTGCGGCGCCGGCGAGGCCTTCCAGCTCTACCAGAACAAAGTGGCTTGCGGCATCGGAATAGATATCTCGACGCGAATGCTGTCCGCCGCGAAGCGCAAGTTTTTTGGGAAGCGACTGTATTTCGTCCAGGGCGATGCGACCATGATGCCGCTGGAGAGCGGGTCGTTCGACACGGCGTTCATGCTCGGCGGCATCCACCATGTCAATGACCGCCACAAGCTGTTTTCCGAGATACAGCGGATTCTCAAACCTGGCGGACGTTTTATCTGGCGCGAACCGGTGAGCGATTTCTGGCTCTGGCGCTTGTTGCGAGCCGTTATCTATCGCGCCTCGCCGATTCTCGACCATGCCACCGAACGGCCGTTGTTGTATCGCGAGACCGTTCCGGTGTTGCAGAGCGTGGGGATGGTTCCCGAAACTTGGCGGACCGCCGGCTTCCTGGGTTTCTGCCTGTTCATGAACAGCGATGTGCTGTACTTCAATCGCTTCTTCCGCTTCGTCCCGGGCATTCGCGCCATCACCCGAGCCTTCATTGCGCTGGACGACTTCATCTGCCGCCTGCCAGGCTTGCGCATGTCAGGCCTGATCGTTGTCGGCACTGCACGCAAGCCTGGCTAGCAAGTAGTTCCGGCAAGATATCTTCTCTTCGCGATTACTGCATTCAAGAAATGAAAAACGAAACCTCGGCGTCGCAACCCACCCACGGCGGGGTTGCCGTGACAAAAGAGCCGGAGCTGGCAGCAGGATCGCCGGATCGATTCGGATACTCTTGGCATATTTTCAGCGAAGTGTTGCCTGTCCATGAAGAACAATTCCGGCGCTGGACGAGCGGTCTGGCAAGCGAGGACTGGCGGGGCAAAGAGTTCCTGGATGTCGGTTGCGGTATCGGGCGAAACAGCTATTGGGCCTTGAAATGGGGCGCTACAAAAGGTCTTTGCATAGACGTGGATCACCGTTCCCTGGCTGCGGCACGGCGCAATCTGGCGTGCTTCCCGGCCGCTCAGGTAGAGCATCGCAGTGCCTATGAGATCAACGAGGCGAATCGATTCGACATCGTATTCAGCATCGGCGTGCTGCATCACATCGACTCGCCGGATGTCGCTGTGGCACAGATGGTCAAGGCTGCAAGACCGGGGGGAACCGTTATGGCCTGGCTGTATGGCCATGAAAACAACGAATGGATCGTCCGCTGGTTTGATCCATTGCGCAATCTGATTTTCCGCCATGCACCATTGCCGATGGTTTATTACACGTCCCACGGGCTGACGGCCTTGTTGTGGCTGGCATTGCGTCTGGGCCTGAGCCGTATTGAGTATTTCCGGCTGATTCGCAGCTTTTCATACAGGCATCTGCAGGCCATCGTGTTCGACCACATGATTCCGAAAATCGCAAAGTACTATCGGCGGGACGAGGCAATGGCGCTCTTCGAGCGTGCCGAACTGGAAAATGTCCGCACCTTGTGGGTCAATGAAATGTCCTGGACCGTCATCGGCAATAAACCGACAAAGACAGGAGCATGACATCGACCGGTTTGGCCAGTCCGGCACAATAGATTCGCCATTCCTATTGCGACCAGCCCACAATCGATATGCCTGCCGCAATAAGAAGAATCCCGACCCATTGCGCCGTGCTGATCGTTTCCGACAGCACCAGGGATGCCGCCAGGATAACAGCGATGAACTGGGCTGCGGCAAACGACTGGGCGATGTTGAGGGGTAGAAACTTTAACAACCAGGCATAGACCAGGCCGGCGCATGCGAAAAATGTCAGCCCGAGCACACTGGTCCAGCTGAGTAGTCCGAAGAGCATCTGCGGCGATGCTCGTCCTGCCCCGATCTTCAGCAGCAGATTGGCGGTAACCGTGAAAAGAATCATCAAAACAAAACCCAGAGTAATCTGCATGTGAATAGGGAGCAAGGGCTAATCGGATACAGATGTTGTCGTTTGACAGACAGCGTACATGGTTCCGCACAGCGGGACCAGACGGTCGGACCTCAAGCACCCGTCGAGTATCCGGCTATAGAGCCGGGGCAGACGCTGTCTCAGCCGTAGCCGCAGCAAAATTTCTCCGACCGTAATGAACAGGAAATGCAGCATGAAGCTCGCGGCCCCGCCCATAGAAAAAATGCTTGTTCGCTGCGAGTCGAAGCGCTCATCGAGCGAAACAGCGGTGTATTGCCGGTAACCGTGCCAGAGATAGGTCAGCAATCCCCACCCGCTCGGGACGAAATGTACTTGC
Source organism: Sulfuritalea sp. (assembly GCA_023700805.1). GTDB lineage: Bacteria > Pseudomonadota > Gammaproteobacteria > Burkholderiales > Rhodocyclaceae > Sulfuritalea. The sequence goes on along the minus strand of JAMPYF010000003.1, from coordinate 131,149 downwards.
AGGCCGCCCGGTGCAACATATCCAGCCAGTTGGTCGATGAGCCGGCGGTCTTCAGGTATGTGCTCCAATGCCGAAACGGAAATGACCAGATCGAATTGTCCATCAGGCTCGAAGCGATGGGCATCGGCAAGCACGAAGTCCCGCCGGAAGCTGGATTGCGCCGCGCGATCGAAGCGATCCACGATGTCCACGCCGACGTAGCTGCCGGAGTAGCCGAACTCGGTTAAAAGTTTCGTCAGGCTGCCGCTGCCGCAGCCGATTTCCAGCACTCGAAGCTTGCCGGGCGGTAGCATTTTCGGCAACTGACTGTGTAAAAATGCTTCGGTCAGCGCCCGCCCCGGCGACGCCGTCGATGGCGTACGCGGCAGCCGCTCGGCGCTGAATCGAAGCCGCTGCGCCGTACATTTGCCTGGCTTCAGATTGCGACCGAGATTGAAGGCCAAATAGCTCAGCCTTTGCGCGACGGTCAGGCGGCTGTCGCCGCTGATCTCAGCTGACATGTCTCGCCTCCACTATCTTCTGTAAACGGCGACGATATCTGCGCAGCACAGAGATCTGAGACATTGGGGCAGATGCTGGTCTGCCCACATGGCCACCCGGAGAGACAGGTTTGGCAACAAGGTATTGATCGGAGTCAGGCTAGCGTTATACCAATCGGCACGATGAAGTCGCAGGGGAGGTGTCGCGACATCGGGCAAGTAGGCGAAGGTCTGGAATGACTGACCGAGGACGCCTTTGCCACGCCAGACACGTCGAATCATGGTGCGGACATGCCAGTCAAGACAGCGTGGATTGGTGAAACTGACAATAAACCGGCCTTCGGGCGCCAGGAGTGTGGCCACGCGGGCCAGCACCGAGTTCCAGGCTTCGGGCGAGAGGTAGGTACTGACCCCGAGCATGAAGATCAGGTCGAAAGCGGCATGTGGCGGGATGACTTCGGTGATGTCTCCGACGGCGCGTTGCTGTGGAGGAATTCTGCTTTGCGCCAGCATTTCCGCACTGATGTCGCAGGCAAAGTAATCCGGATCCGCGATTTGTTGGGTCACGAGGTCATATACCGGCCCCGTGCCAGCGCCAATGTCGAGAATTCGCTGACCGGCAAAGTCGATGTCCCGCGCCGCAATTCGCAGCCGTTGCTGATGCAGATAACTGTGGTAGGGACGTTCAATGGCGTCATAGCGGTGGCCGTAATCGTCGGCGATGCTGTCGAAGTACTGGCTGACGGGCGTCTTCATTGGCCCGGCCCGGCATGCTGAGCTTTGTTGGGCGGCTTGCGTGCCACTGCGATCACCATGTGGGCAATTAGCGATCCGGGTATCAGCGGCGCCAACAACACGCTCAGCCCCTTCGTCAGCAGCCATTCGTAGCGCAGGCCAAACTCGTGATGCAAGCTACGCAGTACGCCCTGGCGTTTGTTGATAGGCAGCACTTCGATTACCTCGAAGCCGCCTATCTCCAGCTCCCGCGCCAGTTCGGCGCGGGTCAGCCGCCATTGGTAGAAGCGCAGGTTGCTCACCGCCGAGCGCGGCCGCGCCAAGCTGCCAAGGACGGCGTGACGCAAATTGTCCAGCGGCACGCTGACGAACAGCAGTCCGCCAGGTTTGACGACGCGGAAGGCTTCGTGCACGCAGTCCTGCAGGCCTGACTCGAAATGCTCGAACACACCCCACGAGAAATAGGCATCGAAGCTCGCATCGGGAAAGCTGGTGCGGCGGATATCCCCATCGACGAACTCCGCCTCCGGGAAGCGCGCCTGCAACTGTTCCACGGTCTGGCGGCTGAGATCGAGGCCGGCCACCGAGAACCCCTGCCGCGCGAAGTAAAGCGTCCAGTCGCCGAGGCCGCAACCGCCGTCCATCACACGGGCACCCTTCGGTAGCTGTGCCATGTAGGGTGCCATGACGCGGTACTCGTCGCGGTGCGGAATGCGATCGAGTTGCCCTTGCGGCCCGCCCTCCTGCTCCCAGACGGCAGTCCAGTATTTCTCGACGAATTCGGTTTCGTGGTCTGCCGGCTCCGCAGCCGCGATGTAGTCCTTGCGCATGGGTTCCCGATACAGGTTAAGTCTGTCGCATCCCGATCGTCCGTGCCGGCACGCCACCAACGATCATATAGGGGGGGACGCTCTTGGTCACCACTGCCCCGGCCGCCACCACGGCGCCATCGCCGATCGACACATTCTGCAGGACCACTGCATTCGCTGCGATCCAGACATCATTGCCGATGGTTATCGTTCCCTCGGTCATCCCCTGGTCGTTGATGAGCGCATCGGCCCGCGCGAAAATGTGATTGTTCGAGCGCAGCACCACATTTGGACCGATCAGCACGTTGTTGCCAATGGTGATGTGGCCTTTCCCCCGCGCGTTAATCATGACGTTGGCGTTGGCGCTGAAGTTGGTGCCTATGCGGATGGGGCTCTCGGGAGTCGCATAAAGCTTGCAATCCCGGGCAAGACGGCATTTGCGCCCGATGCTGATGCGGTTTGGGCAGGTGATGCTCACATTGGTCTGAATCGTCAGTTCCGGGGCCGCTGCGGCAAGGCGAAAACGGTAATAGGTGCGCCGCAGGGCTATGCCGGTGGTTCCGGGAACGGCCCCGAGCAAGGCTTCGACCCAGTCCTTGAGTTCGCGAATGAATAGACGCAGCGGGTTCACGGAAGTCTTAGCAGGCTGGATGGATGGGATCGGGGAAAGCGATAGGCGCAGCAGCATAGCCAATGCGTCCGAGTGAGGTCAAGTGCAGGTTCATGGCATGCTCTCAGAGCGGGATCTGGTTGCGCAACACAAGCCATGGATTTCGCCACAGTCGCCGGCCATCGAGTATTGCATTTCGTTGCGTCAGCATTTGGTCGAACAGGGCGATGTATTCCGTGCACATGCGTTTGGCCGTGTGGGAATAACTCGGCATCCGATCGGCATGGCGCGCGTACTGCTCCAGCATCTGTTGCAGGGCGGCCATGAAATCCGTCTCGTCGAAGCCGATACCGAAGCCTTCGCAATACTCCGGCAACGCGCCGCTACGGCGATAGAGCAACGGCAGGCCGCACATTCCGCCCTCGATGTGATGCATGCCTGCTGGCTCGTTCATCGAGGCGGTGATATACACATGGTGGGATGACAGTTCGCGCGCCAACGCTTCACCTTGCATTGGAGGCAGGTAACGTGCGTTGGCAAACGAAAAGCCAGCAGGCAAGTTGCCGATGTAGGTGAACTCGATCCGCTTCTTCCATTCGTCCTGGGCCAGCAGGCGATCCAGAATTTCATAGATGTCGAAGCCCTTCATCCGGTTTCCACCCCAGTGGTGGGTGACCAGTCGCAATGGCGCCTGCCCATCCCAGCGAGCGTAGGGAGCACTACTGAATACTCTTGCGTCCGCGCCATTAAGGATCACCGACGAGGGCGTATCCCGTCCCCAGACATCCAGGTTTTTCAGCCATGAGGCTATGAATACAGTGTGGTCGGCGCAGTAGTTTGCGTACCTGAGCAACAGGTTCATGCGCAGGGTACCCTTGCGCTCGTCGCATTCATTGATGCGGTGAACCACCAGTGTGCGGGGATTCTTCGCCAGGAGATAACGCAGAACGGCCCCGGCACCGAACGACACGCTCGAACTGCGCGCCCGCGGATCGGTCAGGACGATGATATCGATGTCGGTATCGGCCAGATCGAAGCGGACCGCGTCGCCCCGGCACTGCAGGGCTTCGGCGAGGGATCGGGCAAACTGGTTGCCACCTCCCCAAGGACCTTCCTGGAGGCGGTATCCAATGGCGACCTTCATGACTGGATGCCCAGGCGAGTCTCTGCATATGCTGCAAGCTGCGCGGCCATCATCGTCACGTTCAAGTGCTCGCCGACTACCCGACGGGCGTTTTGCCCAAGCCTCTTGACCAGCACAGGCGAAGCCAGCAGGCTGTCTATCGCTCGGCGCAGATCTGTCGGGTCGCCCGGCCGGGTTAGCAGAAGCGTATCGCCATGCACCATCAGTTGGCGGTCCCATAGCCCTTGGATGTCGCTAAAGACCACGGCCTTGCCGCAGGCCATCGCCTGCAGGCAGGCGCTTTGGCCCGAAGGCTGAAGGGTCTCCCGGATCGGCAGAACGACAAAACGGGCGCGTTGATACAGATGCCGGATTTCCTCATCGCTGAGAATCTGTGTACGCCAGTCGCCGCGGATGATCTCGACGTTGGCGGGCGCGCCGGGTACAGGCAAGCTGGTTACGATTCGCAGCGGCGGATCCTCCGGCTGCCAGGCAGCTACGAGAGTGGCATAGTCCCGCGACGGGTCGTTGCCAATGCTGAGTACATAGCCGTCATCGCCCTGCCCTCCCGGCTGCCAGAACCGTTCGTCAACGCCGAACGGGAGGTAATCGACCGGTACGCTCGCGCCCAGCGCATGGGAGAGAAATTCCTGCTCTCCACGCGAAATCGACAGTATCCGGGTACCGCGCAAGATCCATCGATACCACCAGGCCAGCCAGGGAGACATCGATCGGCGCGCGAGACCCATAGGAAGAAACAGAAGCTCAGGTTTGAGATAGCCCAGACGCTTGAGAACCGCAGCGCCAACCCCAAAACTATTGGTCGTGGCAACAATGGCCGAGGCTTGATTCAGGCGCTGGAGATTTTCCGGTCGAGCCAGTGATGGCAGTGCCGCTATTGGAAGTCCGCCCAAGGCCCTGCCCAGGATAGCAAGCACTCGTTCCGTTAGCGCAAGGGGATTGCGGATTCCGAGATCCTCCTCGTCGAGCATACTGACTGGCCAGCCGAGCGAGCCAAGTTCCAGATAGCCATAGAAGAACTCGGTAGGATGAACTCCTGCGGAGGCGAGACGGGCTGCCCGCCCATTCTTGAAGAGAAAAAGAATCACGATAGGCTGCGAGGAAGAGGTTCCTTAACAGGCTTTGCCCGTACCATTGCATCCACTGACGAATGAATTTCGTGAGTGTCCAGATGGTCCGATGCAGTGATTCCCGCGACTTCCTTTCTGACCCGTCTCATATATCTATGCATCGTCCGCTAGAGCCAATCGCAATTTATTTTGGCACTTTGGCGAGAGAATCCGCCAATTGTCGGATTCTCTCGCCGTAGGTTGGTCCGTCCGTGATGAGGAAATGGCGTGCATGGCGCAGCAACCCGTCATGTATGACTTGGTCGTTGGCCTGTGCCATGAGCACACGGCATTTTTCGGCAAACTCTGATTCCTTGTCACACACATTGACTCCGGGTGCTCCCCAGAAGTCGGCAAAGTGCACCATGTTGAGAGCAAGCTGAGTGTGCCGCCCCCCTGTCCTACCCATGTCTTCCCGGGGGAAAAACATAAGAACAGGTTTGCCCAAGAGGGTTGATTCGAGCAGGATCGTCGATAGCGGCGAGATTACTGCACTGACGAGATGCAGTAGTTTCCGGGTGATCGTGTAGTCGGCCAATTCAATTCCGAACTGGCCGGATGTTGTAGCGCGTCGGTAATAGGACTCCATAAACGGGTCCATGCTGATGTGCCTGCATCCGAGATCGAAAAACCCTGTTTCGCCCTCACCCAGTTCGCCACGCCAGGGATGGGGGCGATAGATCACGTGACAACGCGGAATTGCCCCAGTCTCGATGAGATCATCAAGCAGTTTCAGGTACCTAGACTCGTGTGCCCCCTTGCTCGCACCCCCATAAAGCAGAATTGGCACACCTTTGGGCACTTGGAACATGGTGCGCAATTCTTCATCGGTTTCCTTGACCGGCTCACGATACACTTGGAATTGTGCGGCCCCAAAAGCAAGAACATTGCTCTCCGGCATTTGCATGTACTTAATGGCGTGCTGTCGCGTTTGTTCCCCCCACACCACCAGTTTGTCGGGTTGGCTGGTGCCGAGCGCTTTTGTGCTGGGGTTGTCCCAGGAGTTCATCAGCATTACCAGGGGAATATTCATGGCCTTGCAGATGAAGGGCAGTTCGTTGACGAAATAGCCAGCAAGGACTGACGGATGAATCACTACGTCGGGGTTCTCTTCGCGAATGAGGTCGACGAGAGGCTGATACATTCCTTGCCGCGCCAGGAAACGGCGGCGAAACAATGGGAAGATACCCGGCATTGAAAGTAGCGCATAGTATTCCGTGTGCCACTTGCCGCTGATTTCCGCCATCAGGTGTTTACGGGGAAGGTAGTTTTCTGTCCCGCGCTGGTTGCGCAAAACGGAAGCAGCAAATAGCTTGTGCCAACTGCCCATCCGCTGCCGCGTGACTCCGGTGCGTAGCACTCGTGGTAGGCCAAGGCGATCTATATCGGTAAATATCCACTTCTTGTCGGTGGTCTCATCGATATTGAATATATAAGTAGCGTCAAAACTTTTCTCGAGTTCGCGGAAAGCACCACTCTTGATGAAATGACGAATAATCAAATCATGGTCGATAAAGACCAATACTTTCTTTTTCATGCCAGCCTTGACGTGCTTGTCAGACACAAATTCCGCTCGCTCAACTACTTTTTTGCCACTTCACTCTCGGATTGAATGCTTCTTGCTCGACATGTCCGCAATTGGTGCGCACCGTGGCGAACATTGCATCGAGCGCTTGATCGGTGAGCAGCGTCGGCTTGAGGCCGAGATCGACCAGTTTCGAGTGCTTGGCGTTGTAGTAGTGGTCCTCCAGTTCGACGCGCGGGTTTTCCAGATGATCGATCCGGACCGAGACGCCGGCCCGCTTGCCTGTCTCGGCAACCTTTCGGGCGAGATCGTTGACCGAGAACTGCTCAGTGAATTGATTGAACACGCGAAACTGCCCACTGTCCGCCGGACTATCTACGGCAAGGTTGACGCACTGGATAGTGTCGCGGATGTTGAGGAAACCGCGGGTCTGTCCACCCTTGCCATACACGGTGAGGGGCGAGCCGACAGCTGCCTGCACCAGGAAGCGGTTCAGCACGGTGCCGAACACGTCATCGTAATGAAACGAGGTGCGCAGATCGGCGTGCAGCGTGGTCTGGTCCGTTTCTATGCCATACACCACGCCCTGGTTGAGATCGGTCGAGCGGATGCCCCAGACGCGGCAGGCGAATTCGATATTGTGGCTGTCGTGCACCTTCGACAAGTGATAGAAGCTGCCGGGCTTCTTCGGGTAGAGCACCGTGTCGCTGCGGCCGTTGTGGTTGAGCGTGAGCCAGCCTTCCTCGATATCGATGTTGGGTGTACCATATTCCCCCATGGTGCCGAGCTTGACCAGGTGTGCATCAGGGCAGGCGTGGCGCATGGCGAACAGCACGTTGAGGTTGCCGACGATATTGTTGGTCTGCGTATAGACTGCGGTTTCGCGGCTTTGCATCGAGTAGGGGGCCGACGGCTGCTCGCCGTAATGGACGATGGCTTCCGGCTTGAAAGCCTCGAACAGCGTGTACACGAAGCGGTGGTTGGTCAGATCGCCGACCTTAAGCTGGATGTCGCGTCCGGAAACCTCCTTCCAGCGCTTGACACGGGCGTGCAGCGTCGGGACGGGCAAGAGGGGCTCGATGCCCTCTTCGAGTTCCCAGCGGCGCTTGGCAAAGTTATCGACAACCACGACTTCGTCGCCGCGTGCCGAGAAATGCATTGCGGTGGGCCAGCCCAAGTAACCGTCACCGCCGAGAATCAGAATACGCATGCAATGTCCCCATCAAGTCGATGCAAAGCGGGGAATTTTACCCTGGTTAGAGGCGGAAACGATTCGCCACCACCTCGGCAACGACTAAGTCGAGTTCTTCGTCGATATTGATCGACTCCATGCCGGTCATTTCGACGAATCCAACGGGTTCCACGACGAGTCTGCCGGTTTCCTTGAACGTATCGCGACCAAGCACATAGACCGCACTATTCAGGCGGCAAAGGTGGCCCATATCCTGACGCCGGATATAAGGAACTGCATCACGGATGTAGCGCTCCAAGATGCCATCGGATTTGGCAAATATATTCTCGGGTTTTCGTTCCAGCGGGCACACGGATATCACTGAGCGGCAACCCCCCGCCTGAAATCGCTCCAGCGCTGCTCTAACATGACCGGCATTGCGAAAAGGCGAGGTAGGCTCTATCAGCACCAGGGTCTGCACTACAAGCCGGACGGTGCGTTCGAAATTGTCGATTGCGTGTGCAATAGCCGGCTCAATGGCCGAATGGTCGTTCGCCAGTTCCGCCGGCCGCATGAATGGCACCTCAGCACCACAACGCCGGGCCTCTGTCGCGATCTCTTCGTCATCGGTCGATACGACGACGTGGTCGACCATTCGCGACCCGCGCGCCGCATCGATGGCCCGGGCCAATAGAGAGCGCCCGCCGACCAGTCGCAGGTTCTTGCGTGCTACTCCCTTGGATCCGCCGCGAGCGGGGATCAGCGCGAGCGTCGTCATGTCAGTACGTCATGCGCTTGTTGAGCAAATCGGCGCCGAGGGTGACAGTCCGCAACACCTCAACCACGCGTTGCCATGCAAGTCCGTCGCCGAACGGTCGGCTGCAATTCGCTACGCGCTCCCTGAAGCCCGGGTCCTCCATGGCCTCGGCCAGCGCGCTTGCGACACTGCGACTATCGGCATCGCAGTGAATCAGGTTCTCGGCGTGCGAGCGACCAAGCTGACGTTGGCCGACGTTGATTGCCGGAAGCCTGAAATAGGGGGTTTCGATCAGGCCAGCGGAAGAATTGCCGACCATTGCCCCCGCAATGGCCAGGAGGCCCCAGAAGTCGGGAGCGTCGATGTTCTGATGGACGGAGACGCCGGGACGCGACTCGATCTCCCTGATGGCGCGCACGATCTCGTCGTAGCCCTGGTCAGAACAGGGGTAGACGACGATCGTCCGGCGGCCGCGCTCGAGCACAGCTTCGAGGATCGCCCGCATGTCGGCATAGTGGTCCCGGCGGCGCGTGGTTTCCGGGTGCTGCAGGACGACGATGGGCTTTTCTCCCTCCGCTATGCCGTATCTCTGTCGGACCGTCCGTTCGTCGCTGTAGTCGCCGGCAACAATGGGGTCGGCATGATTGTCGCCGGCAATATGGATGCGCCACTCTTCCTCGCCCATGCGCCGAATGCGCTCTGCGCTCTCCGCTGTCGACGGAAAATGGAGATGCGAAAGCTTGGTCATCGCATGGCGCATCAGTTCGTCGACGTTTCCTGACAGGTCGCCGCCCTGGAGATGGGCGATCGGGATGCCGAGATGGATCGCCGCGATTGCCGTGGCGAGCACTTCGCCGCGGTCGCCATAGAGAACCAGGATATCCGGCCGCAACTCGTTCAGCACATCGGGCATACGGTTGAGACATAGCCCGAGCGCCCGGGCCCTGGCCACTGGGCTACCGTCTGCCTGCTCCATGTCGACTGCGGCAGCGATCCTGAAGTCGCGTGCGATCTCCGTTGCGGTGGCACCAAAGCGCGGATTGACATGCTGGTCGGTGACTATCAAAGACAGCCGAAGCAGCGGGTCGGTGTCGATTGCCCGCAGCATGGGCTTCATGGCCCCGTAGCCGCCACGTTTTCCGGTAAGCACCGCGATATGGCGTCTGTTCATGGCTCCATATCCTCGAGGTGCAGCGCCGCGTCCTTGGTGATCGTCCGCGCCAGGCGTTTGCCTAGGAACTCGGCCTGCCTGCTCGGTGGCAGGCCGTCGCCGGGCCTTTTGGACAGCAGATGCTCGGGCTCGAGGAGCGTGCCGGCCGGCAGGTCGCGTGCCGCGACCAGGCTCTTCAACGCCCAGTCGAGGGCCGCCTGTTCGCAGGGTTGGACTTCCTTCACTGGGCGGCCGAGGGCCGCTTCCACTTCACGAATCTCGCGCACGAACGCAGCGAAGTCATCGGGACCACAGGATACTTTCCAGTCCTGGGCGTTGGGCACGTTGAAATCGAGCGTAATGTGCTTCTCGACAATGGAGGCGCCACGCGCCACTGCGGCAAGAACAACCTGATGCCCTTGCGTGTGGTCCGAATAACCGACCGGACCCGCGAACAACTCGCGCAAGCGGTCCATGGCGCGCAGGTTCACCTGCTCGAGCGGTGTCGGGTAACTGGTCACGCAGTGCAGGAGCGCCAGCTCCTCAAGTCCTTCGCCGGCGATCGCATCGAGCGCTTCGGCCAGGTGGCGTTCTTCATACATGCCGGTCGACAGGATCATTGGCTTGCCGCGCCGGGCGAGTTCTTGCAGGAAAGGCGTATTGCCGCGTTCTCCGGATCCGATCTTGTAGGCGGGAACCTCCAGTTTATCGAGCCACGGCAGCACGGATGGATCGTGGGCCGTGCACAGGAAGGTGATGCCACGCTGGTCGCAGCGTTGCTTCATTCCTGCAATAAAATCGAAGCCGACTTCCTTCGGCCGCAGCCGGTCGCGCCACTCCGGCAGGCGCGCCGAGATCAGTGAGTTCGTGGTGAAAGCCTGGGTCTTGAATGCATCCGCTCCACCTTCTGCGGCCAGGTCGACCAAGGCCAGCGCCTTGCCGGGATCGCCGAAATGTGCCACGCCGGCTTCGGCGATGACGTACACAGGCGCATCGTAGCCGATGAGCTTGTTGCCGATTGAAAATTGTCGACGGAATGACATCTTGGGTTCGCTCTTAGTGAGGGTCCCGCCCTAGTTGGGCGGCCAGTTCCCGAAAGCCGGGAGAGGTCGCCAGCAGTTCTTCAAACGTACCACGTGCTACCAGGCGACCCGCATCGATGTAGGCAATCTCGTCGCACTCGAGCACGGTGGCCAGGCGGTGGGCGATGATGAGCATGGTGACCTTGCCGTGCAGATGTGCCACCGCTTGCTGGACCTCTTTCTCGGATACCGTGTCAAGACTGCTGGTTGCCTCGTCCAGCACCAGGAGTTGAGGATTCTGGTGGAAGGCGCGGGCGATCGCCAGGCGCTGGCGCTGCCCGCCGGACATGCGAATTCCGCGGTCGCCAACCGGCGTATTCATGCCCTGCGGCAGGGTATCGACAAATTCGGCTAGGTTGGCCAGTTCAAGGCACTGGCGCACCCTTGCTTCATCGATCTTCTTGCGTGGGATCCCGAGCGCAACATTGGCCTTCAGCGTGTCGTCGGCGATATAGGGAAACTGAGGGACATAGCCAATCTGGTCTTGCCAGGTCTTCATGTCGAGACCGTACAGGCTCGTGCCGTCGAGCCTGATATCCCCGCTGGAAGCCCTGTACAGGCCGATGATCATATCCACCAGGGTGCTTTTTCCGGCCCCGGACATTCCGACGAAGCCATAGGACCGCCCGCGCCGGATCTCGAGCGAGATCCCGCTCACCGCAGCTTGTTCCTTGCCCGGGTAGGTAAAGGCCACCTCGTCCAGGACGAGAGCCTCCCAGCCTTGAGGGGCGGCAGGCGCATCCGGCGGCTGGGCTTGCGCATTGAGGTTGCCGAGTTCGCGTTCCATGCGGATGACCTCATCCACCCATGGCAGCATGTTCCACATGCTCGAAAACAGGCCGAAGAAACGGTTGGCCGCGGGCACCACACGGGATGTGACCAGCACGATCAGCGCCATCTGGCCTGCAATCGCGCCGTGGGAGAGGCCGCGCGCCCACAGTGCGGCGCCCAGCGCGAGCAGGGCAAGTTGCCCGAGCAGCATCAGCATCGAGCCGGGGATGACCTGCCAGGTACCGAGTGACGCCGAAGCCCGGCTGGCGTAGCGGAAGGCATTGCTGAACTCGTGTGCGAATTGCTCCTCCTGGCATGCCAGCTTGATGTCCTTGACTCCCGCCAATGCGTTGTTGGCCACCACGACGAGACGGTCGGTGGCCTGTTTGGACGCGCTGGAAGCGCCTCTGATACGTGGCTGGACCAGGCGTGTCAGCATGAAGCCGACGGCTGCAACTATCACCAGGCTGAGGAGGCCGGCGCCCGGAGCCACGACCAGCACCAGTGCCAGAGGCACGACCATGCTGACCAGATGCTGGGCCATGGTGATGAGACGCTGGACGAAGTCACGGCCCCAACGAGTGATGTCGCTGTGGAAGAAGCGCACCAATGCAGCACTGTTTTGCGTCAGGTACCAGACGTAGGGAGCACGCATGGCGGACAGCATGATGTCGTGCGCGAGGCGCGTCTGAATGGCCGCACCGAACCGGTTGTTGGCCCACAACATTGCGAGGCTGAGGCCGGTGGACAGGGTCAGGAGAAAAGCCGCGGTTGCGGCTGCGCCGATGACGAACTGGCCGGTGGTCAGGCCCGGCAGGAAGTTGCGCAGCCAATTCAGGAGCTCGTAGCGCTCTACCAGATTCGGTTCGACAATGACCGTGATTACCGGCATGACCGAGGCCAGGGCCAATGCGTCGATCAGGCCGGTAAAGGCCAGCCCCGAGACGAGCAGCACGACCTGGCGCCGTTCGCGCCGGTCCAGCAGACGGAACGCAGATCGCGTCAGGGCAACGAGTTCGCCGCCGGAGGTAGATTGGGGCAAAGCTGTCACAGATCAGGCTGACAGTAGTGGCAGGAGCAGGGTGTTTCCCCAACTGAATACGCGGCACTATTGTTCACGGAAATCCCTTTCCGATAACAACGTAAGCTTGATCCTGGCTACATTCGAGGGAATCCGTCGCAGCAAAATCAATATCTGTTTCCTTCGGCAACGCCGCATGTTCTTGTTCGCCATGACTCCAACCGTGAAACGTCCAGCTTCCTGGTGTCGTTTCGGTCCAATAGCGCGGATTCCTGTGCTGGTCGAGCATGAACTGAAGTCCCCGGGGGGTGACCCCCAGCCATTTGCAAAAGAGGTCGAGGTAACGCAACGGCGCCTGCTCGTGCTGCCGAACCTGCGCCAGCGCTTGCTTTCGCGTGAGGCGGCCGTGCCTGATCTCGCGGCACGCATGATCGGTCACCTTCGAGTAACCGTGCTTGTACAGCTTTATCAGGTCATGCAAGCCCATGTAGTTGTAGCAGTCGACGAAATCGTAGCTGTCGAAGGTTCGACCGAAGCGCGCCGATCGATAGCCATAGTCGTGGATCATCTGCTCGTGTTGTGCTTTCGGATCCCAGCGGACATAGTTGCCCAGATAGAGTCCAACGACACCGGTCTTGTTCAGGTCGGCATCGTCAGGGTACCGGTACTGCCAAATATCCTCTTCGGTCAGCGTATCGAAAATGGATAGGAGATCGTCGGCTTCGCAGCCCATCAGGTCATGGTCCTTCCGATACCTGCGGGTCATCTGGACTTCATGTTCGTGGGAAAACATGCCCACCTGTTCTAGCCCCTGATGAGCACCCCAGATGATCAGCGGGACGCCGTAGCGAACGGCTGTTTGCACCGGGAAAACGGTTTGCCCCGCCAGGCAGTGCCAATACATGCTGCCGAATTTTCTGAGCGTGGCACGCGTGATTTTCTTGACCGAAACGGGATTAACGTTCTGGATGAGGATGTCGCAGTTGAACTTGATGCGCAGATTGGCCAGGTTGCGAATGCCCAGGGGCGTATTGAAGTACTTGTTGTAGGTTACAAGCAGTGGGTTGAGCTTGAGCCGATTCTTGACTAGGTGAACGATGTAATGGGAGTCGTTGGCGCCACTTACCGGCACAATGCAGTCGTAGTTGCTTCCGTCGAGGCTGCGGTACGGCTGCACGAATTTTTCGAGCTGGTTCCAGCGGTATTGCCAGTCCAGGCAATCCTTCTCCTCATGAATTCTGCAACCGGAACAGATACCCTCCTCATCCAGCGTGAGTCCGAGAGGATGGGCGGTTGTGTACAAGCATCGGCGGCAGGATTCAATAGTGTTCATTGTGTGTAAGCGAGACTTTGAGCGCGACGGACAATTGCCTTGATTAGAAGGAAGTTGCGGATGTCTGGTAGCTGCGAGGGCGCAGAACTGCCATGTCATCCAACTCCTGCTTGAGTTGTTGGATGGCGTGCTCCGTGTAATTCAGAAAGTTTCCAACCCCTGCTGCGACCACGCGCGGATGGGACAGGACGTGCTGAAGCTGGGTTGGTTCGCTAAGTCCGCCGAAGGCAATCAAGGGGACCTCGGGGACGGGAAAATTGTCGAGCAGAGCCGCATCGAAGCTGTTGCGTCGCCCCTCGTTTTTCCAGTCGATAACCAACGCCTCCGAGACCAGTCGCTGCTCGAACAAACGGGATAAACCGGCATCCGGCGCTTGCGACTGACCGGACAGGTAATCAAACCATTGCAAGCCGCCGGCCTCCAGGTGGAGGGGTAGCGCTGCTACTAGGGCCTGGGAACCGATATGCGCGGATATTTCGGAAACGAACTGCGCGTCGCCGTGAAGTATTGCATCAACGCATACACGCTCGGCGCCGCAGTGGATGGCAGCGGACGCATCTGCCGCATTGCGAATTCCACCGCCGTACGTGAGGGGGGTGGAAAGCGCAAGCTGTCCCAGCTTTCCAAGCAGTGCCAGGTCCGGCCCGAGCTTGCGCCGACTCCTGTCGAGAGCCACGACGAGAATTTCATCGGCGCCCCAGCGATCCAGATTCTCCGCCAGAACCTCGGGACGACCGATGGGAAGGTAGCGCTGGTAACCGAAGGACTGAACGGCCCAACCGTTCTTGACGGTGATGACTCCAACAAGGCGCTTCTTAAGCATTGCACAGCCCCTCTACCACCGACTGCAACAGGACATGGCCGGCGCGCTGGCTCTTTTCCGGGTGGAACTGCATGCCGGCCACCTTGCCTGCCCGCACGACCGAGGCGAATTGTGTCTCGCCGAAGGTCGTCGTACAAACCACGAAGTCTTCCAACGACTGATAGGCGTAGGAGTGGTTGAAATAGAAATCCTGGTTGTGCGCCACCTCGAACAAGGGATCGGCTTTCTGCAAGGTCGTCGAGTTCCAACCGATATGCCAGCGGCCAATGCCCAGCGGCACCACATCGCCAGGGATGAATCCAAGCCCGGTGGTACGTCCGTTTTCGGAGGATGACTTGCCCAGCAATTGCATGCCCAGGCAGATGCCCAGAACCGGTTTTTGCCGCGCGACCTGTTCGCCGAGAAACCTGTCGAGCCCTTTTCCCTCGAGTGCCTGCATGGCCGGGCGAAAGGCCCCGACTCCCGGCAACAGCAGGAGGTCGCAGGCTTTCAGGATAGTGTGGTCGTCGCTGACGCGGCAGCGTAGGCCAAGAAAATTGAGCGTGTGATGCACTGAGTTGTGATTGCCCACGCCGTAATCGACGATTCCAACCGTCAGCTTGGTCACAGTCCTTCTCCCACCTTGAAGCGGCGCTCGATGCAGCCGTCGGCGCGGACATCGAACAGATCGCGGTTCACCGAGGCCCGGACGTGTATCCAGAATTCATCCACCGTGATGCCAATGAAGTCGCAGAAATTCTCGATATAGGATGGCGCGCAGGAGCCGTCGTATTCCTCGATCAGCCGGATGCCATGCTCGCGGCTCATCAGGCCTTCGCGCACCGCTTCGTTGACATGATCGGTGACCCGACCGAAGCCGAATTTGTAGTACTTGATCATCTGGTTCAGGGTGACCCAGTCCTCGTCCAGGGAGGAGACGCGGGTCAGGTCACCGGTTTCAATCACGGATTCCTCGCGGATCTGCAGGCCGTTCGACACCGAGTACATGCCATTGTTGATCAGCGACCAGTCGTTCCAGAACCAGCCGAGATAGACGATCTGGATGTTGATGGAATCGAATTCCTTGGTTGTCGGATAGCGGAAGCTGATCAGATTCTGCGGCGTGAAGCCGGCATCAAAGAGCCACTGCAGGTTGCCACCGGAAACGGTGTTCATGAAGCGGAGGTTGTTGCCGTCATAGCCGGTACGGCCGACGGTCTTCATGTCGCCGAGTTGCAGGCCGGGGTTCTCCCCCCACAGGATCAGCGGAATCTTGTAGCGGATGGCCGCCTGCGGAGCCGAGCCGATAATGGCCTGTTCGGTGGCCCTCGCCCAGTTGGTGAAACGCAGAAAGCCCTCGCGCAGAATCTTGCGCCAGGTCTCCGGTTCGGGACCGACCACCAGGGTGTCAAAGCCGAGCTCGATCAGGTTCGAAATGTTTTCCACGCCGCGCTGGGTGACCTGCTGCGGCGGATAAGAGAGGCAAACCAGGAGCGGCCGCAGACCGAGCTTGTCGCGTGCCCAAAGGGCCTGCCGCGTGCTGTCCTTGCCGCCGCTGACGCCAATGATGCAGTCGAAGTATTGCCCGGGACGACGGGGGTATTGCTCGAGCAGATCCTCGAGGATATGGAACCGCTCTTCCCAGTCTACATGTTGCAGTTCCTTGTGGTAGCAACAGGCGGGACAGACACCTTCTTCACTGAAGTAGGTGTTGGGGCGGGTATCCGGCTGGAGGCAGACTTTGCAGTATTTCATGAAGCTGAGCTTGGAAAATTAAGCGCTGGAATATCACGGAGGTGGATTATGCCCTTCATTGGCAGCCGGCACCGGGGGGCATGGGGCGGCAGGGTGGAAACGACCCGCCGGTTGCTGGCGAGAGCGACCACTAGCACGTAGGTTTCGCAACCGACGACCGTATCTGCCCAGGCCAGCGATTCCGCCAGGCTGGCATTGGGGTCGAGGCGCAGGTTCCAGCCGGCATGGCGTGCCATCCAGGCGTCGTACTTCCCGGCCGGGTCCGACGGGTGGGGGCGCAGGCGGATTTCCGCACTGGCATCGAGGCCAAGAAGCTCGCCATGCCGAATAAAGTAATCCAGCGTCTGGAACTCCCCAGCATCCCCACCCTCTGTCCATGCGTGGCGTATCGGCTCTAGGGCATACAGCACCCGCCGACACCCCGGCTGGCGCGGGGCGGTATCCGCGGCCCGGACCTGGGACACAAGGTCGGCCAGATAGAGATTCGGCTGCTGCCGGATGAACACCCCGGGGAAACTGGCGACGGCGATGGCATGTGCGTCCTCGTCGGCGACCCATATCTCGTCTGGCAGCACCTGGATTCCCTCGCGGACAAAGCGGCCGGGATAGTTCACCCAGTGGTCGACGACCCCGATGCTGTAAACGCCCTGCTCTTTCGCCATCCCGCGGGCCTGATGTTCCAGGGTGCTGGCGTAGCTGGTGCCGCTGAGCAGGGTCGCCGCGCCCCGCATGGCATCTGGCAGAGACATGGTCCCGGCGTCGCCGAAGGCAGAGGTCCACAGTCCGGCCGCCGGTCCCGAGAGGCAGGCGCGTACCTCGAGGGCGCGGCGCCCGCGCAACCAGCCGATGATGAGGTTGGCGGCACCGGCATCATGGGCCGCCACGACCAGCGGCGACACAAGTTCACGCGGCACGGAATTTTGCATAGTAGAGCGCATCCTGGGGCACCTGGTCGACCAGCTCCTGCTGCGCCCGGACGGCCTCCAGAAGCATGCCGGACCGCTCCATGATGCGGACCATGCCGACATTGCAACGCAGGGTGCCGCCGGTCACCTTGCGCAGATGGCAGACATTCAGCAGGTAATCCATCAGTCTGCTCCAGGCATCAAGGCCGATGCCCCTGCCCCAGCAGGTCCGGTCCCCGACCAGAATCCCCATGTCGGCGGTTTGATGCGGTAGCGAGCGGTAGGCCGTGATGGTGCCGACCAGACGCCGGTCCTTGGCCAGGCGTATGCCCAGGAACAGATTGCCCGATCCGGCGAAGGAGCCAAGATATGCCAGGGAGCTCTCCCGCGTATGCACCCGAAAGCGCTGGTTGCTGAAGCGCACCACCTCCGGATCCCCCAGCCAGCCAAGGTACTGGTCTGAAATGTCCGCCGCCGTGAAAGGCTCCAGCAGCGTTTGCTTTCCAGCCAGCGACAGCAGGGCCTCTTCCATCGCCATGACGCCCCGGATGCCTAGCGCAGCGCGTCCAGGTTGGCCCAGACCTTCTGGAAGGCCTCGACCATCAGGTCGATCTCGGCATCAGACATCTGGTGCATGCACATCTGGAAGCCGATGTAGGAGCGGTCGTGCAGGCCCTCGGCCACCGGGCAGATGCCCTTGGCGTAGCTCACCTCGCGGCGGCAGATGTCTGAGGTCCATGGGAAGCCCCGCGAGCCGTAGGCGATCTTGCGCTGGTACATGGGCAGCAGATGGACGTTGGCGAAGGTTGTCGACAATCCGGGCACGCCGTCGGCCACCAGGGCCTCGAAAATCCTGTTGCGGGAAACGCCCGTCACGGCGTCGTCCACCACCATGAAGTACATGTAGTAGGAATGGGTGCAGTCCGGTTTGACCACGGGCGTGCGCAGCCCGGCGAGCCCCTTCAGGCCTTCGCTGAGCCGCGCCGCCGCGCGCTGGCGAGAGTCCACGAAGCCAGCCAGTTTCTTCAATTGTTCGATGCCGATGGCGCACTCGATTTCGCCGAGGCGGAAATTGTGGCCGATCATGTTCGAGATGTCCGCCAGTCCCATGTCGCCGACGGCCGCCTCGGCATGGTTGCGGATCAGCCGCATGCGATCCGCCAGGGCATCGTCGTTGGTGACGAGTATCCCGCCTTCGCCGGTGTGGATGTGCTTGTGGTAGTTCAGGCTGTAGCCGCCGATGTCGGTCAGCGTGCCGGCGTACTTGCCGTGATAGAGGGCACCGGGGGCCTGGGCCGTATCCGAAATCACCTTCAGCTTGTGCTTGCGGGCGATGGCGTTGATGGCGTCGATGTCCGCCGAATGGCCGCCGATATCCACCGACATGATCGCCTTGGTGTAGGGGGTGATGTTGGCCTCGATGGATTTCGGATCGAGGCAGAAGGTTTCCGGATCGATGTCGGCAAAGACCGGAATCGCGTTCCAGTGCATGATCGCCGTCGCGCTGGCGCACATGGTCCAGGGAGTGACGATGATCTCGTCGCCCGGCTCGACGCCGAGCGCACCGACTGCCGCGATCAGGCCGGAGGTCCAGGAGTTGACGGTAATAGCGTGCTTGACGCCGAAATACGCCTCGCAGTCGCGCTCGAATTCCTTGACCTTGGGACCGCCGAGGAAGTCCGAGCCCCAGCGGCCGAGGAATTTCGAAAGCACGCCGCTCTCGACCACGGCCTTGGCCGCGGCCACTTCCTCGGCGCCAATGGAGTTGTAGAGCTGGAACGGCGCCTCGATGCTCTTGCGGCCGCCCAACAACGCCAGGGTGTCGGATTTGCGAACTGTCATGACTTCTCCTTGATGATGGCCAACACTTCCTGGGTGCGCAGCGCCTCCGTTCCGGAGCATAGCTGCGCCGCCCGACCTTCTATGGCCGCGGCCAACTGGTCCGCGACATACCACTGAATGCGATCAAAATCGGCAGCAATGGTCTCACCGGCTTCGCACAGGCGCGTGTAGCCCTTGAATCTCGCATCCTCCTCGACGCCCTGCCAGACGATGCGCGCGCCACCCGCCTCATAGCGCAGGCGGCCGTTGGGCGCGATCAGTTCGACGGCATTGTGGAAGAAATCCTCTTCGCGGGCGGCGAGGAAAACCACCCGGCCGGCGGCGAAGGCGATATTCACGTCCGGCTCCGGATCGGTGCCGTGCCACAGGCGCCCGGCGTCGATCAGCCGGACCTCCCTGACCTCGCCCAGCAGGTTCTGCAACAGGCTGAGGAAATGCACGCCGCTGTTGAACATGCCCTTCGAATACCAGACGACGCCCTTGAGCGGGCGGCCGATGCGGCCGTCGGCAAGGCGCGCGCGGATTTCCGCCACGCCCGGTTCGGCCTGGCGGAAAAAGTTCACGAACAGGGCACAGTTTTGCCGCGCGCAGGCGGCGACAATCTGCCGCGCCTCGGCCAGATCATAGGCCAGCGGCTTCTCGCACAGCATGGCCTGCGGCCGTCCGGCGGCCAGCACCGCCGTCACCGTTTGCAGGTGCAGGGCGGTTGGCGTCGCCACCACCACCACGTCGGGCGATAGCTCGCGCATGGCCGTGTCGATGTCGGTGTAGCTTGGCACGCCGTAGCCGGTCTCGAAGCGGCGGCGGCATCCGGCATCCGGATCGACCCCGCCGGCCAGACGGAAGGCCGGATGGCGCGAAAAGGCCCGGGCGTGGGACAAGACCTTGGCCGACGACGCATCGGCAGCGTCGTACCCCACCGCGACGTTGCCCAGACCGATCAGCAATACCGATTTCATGACTCTGCCCGCCGCTGGCTAGGCGGAACCCCAACTGTTGCTCACCAGCTCGGTGATGGAGATCACGCGGCTGGTGAGGCCCAGCGCCGCGAAGGACTCGCGAATCTCGCGTTCGTAGCCCATGGTGAAAATCAGGATGAAGTCCGGCTGCTGGACCTTGAGCTCCTCCGGCGGATACACCTTGAGACCGAGGATTTCGCGGCCCTGCTTCTTGGCGTCGATATCGAACATGCCCAAAACCTTCGCCTGGCCGAGCCTGGATTCGGTGAGCGCCTCGAAGGTCAGATGGCTGGCCGGATACAGTGCGATGGACTTGCCTGCGGCCTCGCCGGCCAGCAAATTGTTGATGGCGGTTTTCCAGCCGTCGTACTGGACCGCGGCGAAGGCGCGGAAGCTGTCCGCGATGGCGGCATCGCCCGGCGGGGGCAGGCTGGTCGGCCGCGCCACGATGCGCTGGACCCGGTTCGGCGTGGCCGGATCGTCGGGGTGGATGCTCTTCTCCAGCGCCTCGGTCTGCCAGCCGGTGCGCCGCAGCAGATGCACCAGCCCGGCGGTGTTGAACTGGTTCAGGTGCTCGAAGATGAAGGGATCGGTGTGGGCATCGAAATGGGTCCAGTCCGGCACCTCGATGAACAGGCTGCCGCCGTCCGCCAGGATCGAGCGCACGTAATTGAGGAAGGATTCGAGATCGAAGATGTGCTCGAGCACATGCCGCAGGATCACCACATCGACCTTCTTCTCGTCTTCGAGGGCGCGGAAGTCGTGCAGGCCCTCCTGGGAGGCCAGAACGGCGCGCGCCTCATCGCTCAGCTCCTCGAAATAGGCGGTGCAGCCGAAGCGCTGGTACAGATGGCAGAGGAAGGCGCCGGCGTGAGCCCCGATCTCCAGCACCTTGTGGTCTTTCAGGGCGACGTGCCGCGCCAGGAATTCGCACTGCCGTTCGTTCTGGTCCTTCTCGAAGGCTGTTGCTTCCTTCCGTCGCAGCATGGGACTCTGACGATAGTAATGATTCAGGTACTCGTCGCCGACATACTCGCCTTGGAAGATGAAGTGACAATCCTGGCATATCGCGTAGGACACGGGAACGGTCTGGTCGAGGTTCGCCAGGTAGTAATTGCGCCTGACCCCCAGATCGAGGACGCGCTTTGAATTGCAGACACGGCAGTGGGCGACGCGGGAAAATGTAGGGTTCATGAGCTCGGTATCGGTCCGGATTGGGAAAGGCCAGGGATGTCGGCGACGCGGCCGGCGGATTAGCCGGTCGTGACGATCTTCCTGCCCAGCATGAAGGCTTCCGCGGCGGCGACTCCGGCAGTCGCACCCCGCCAACGGGCCAGGGCCTCGACGGCTGTCAGCGACCGTGGGTGCGGAAAGGGGCGCAACTCGCTTGCATAGGCATTCAAGGCCGCCATTTTACGATCCAGCACGGCGGAAACGTCCACGAAGTAATTGGGCAGGAAACTGCTGCCGGAAGCCGGCGGACGCCACTCGGTGGACGACGGCACTTCGAAGAACAGCAATTCCCTGACGGCGTGGCCGGGGGTCGGGCGACAGGCGACGATGACCGCCTCGTGGGCCACCCGGTGGTCGATATTCACGTCGCCGCCGTGATGGGTCAGCACCGTGGTCGGCGCATGGCGGGCGATGCGTTGCTCGACCTGCTTGACCACGTCCAGCAGCACCAGTTCGTCGAGGCGGTTATCGGGCAGGGCCAGGGTTTCCACCGAGGCGCAGCCGAGAATCCGGCAGGCCTGCTCTGCCGCCGCATTGCGTACCGCCACGAAGCCCGGCGCTAGGCCGGAGCCGTCGGCGGCGGCCCGTGAACTTTCGCCATCGGCGAGCAGCAGGACATGCACGGCGCGGCCGGCGTCGGCCAGCCGCGCGATGGTTCCGCCGCAGCCCAGGACCTCGTCGTCGGGGTGCGCGGCGACCACCAGTACGTTGCCCTCATGATGCATGGTTCGTCACCCCCTCAAGAAAATTTGTCACGCGCGTCGCCAGGGTGGAGGACGCCGCGGCGATCAGGCCGCCACCCTGCTCCAGGCTGCCGCCGTAGTCGATCTCGCGGCCGCCCAGATCCACCAGGACGCCCCCCGCTTCCGCGAGTATCAGATGGGCGGGCGCCAGATCCCAGTCGCGAACCGTAACATCCTTGACGAACAGGTCGGCCTGTCCGTCCGCCACGCGGCAGATCTTTAGGCCGATGCTGCCCGACTCCAGGTAGCCGGCGCAAGGCAGTTTTTCAACCAGCAGGCGGGCAATGCTCCGCGGCTCCGGGTAGTTGTCGGTGAGGACGACATCGCCGCTCCGCCAGTCCACCTCCAGCCGGGCGCCGTTGGCGCTGGCCCCGCTTCCCCGTTCCGCCACGTACATGAGGTCGAGGGCGGGACCATAGACCGCCCCCAGCACCGGCCGGGCGCCATCCATCAGGGCCAATTGGGTAACGAAACCCGAGTAGCCGTCGCAAAAGCTCGCCGTACCGTCTATCGGGTCCACCAGCCAATAGCGCGAAAGACGATCCACCGCATGGGAGTCGAGGTCCTCCTCGCTGACGATGGGCATGTCGGGCGTCAGCGCCCGCAGACCCCGCATGATCATCGCCTCCGCAATCAGGTCAGCCTCGGACTTGAGCTGCGTGGCGTGCCAGGTGCCGCCCACGGGCCCCTTGGCGCGCATGGCCAGCAGGGTCGCCCCGACATCCCGCAGGATGTCCTGGACCCGGTCAATGAGCTTGTCGGTTTGCAAGGAAGCGCAACTCCTCGGTACGCAGATCGATGATCGGCCTGGCGGCCAGCGCCGGAAGCCCGTGACCAAAGGCGGCGGGCACCATGCCCGTGGCCGCATAAATGTTCGCCGCCGTCACTGCCAGGGCCGACTCGCGCCAGAACGGCTCCTGCTCCAGGTAGGCGGGGAAGTGCCGGGCCAGCTCCGCCACCGGCACATCCACCAGATCCGCCGTGGTGCCTGCCGATGCAGCCATCCGTTCGAGGATAGCGCGAACGCTGCACCCCTCGCCGGGCAATCCTTCCCATACCGGCAGGCGGCCAATGTCCGCTGTGTCGATCCAGCGCACCAGTGCCTGGGCCAGGTCCTCCATCACGGCGATCTGGGCGTGGTTGCTGCCGCCGGCGACGGCGATCAGCGGTCCGCCATCGGCGAGGCGGTGGCGATAGAAATCGAGCCGACCCGTGTGGTCCCCCGCGCCAAGCATGATCGGCAGGCGCAGCGACACCGCGTCGTGGCCGGCTTGACGCAGCCTGGCAACTGCCTGCTCGGCGCGAACCTTTCCGCTCAGGTAGTTCACCGTTACTGGCGGAAAATTGACAGCGGCGGCGGCAGCCGGTCCGGCTCCCGGACCCAGCTCGTCGGCGCGATCACCGGACCACAGGCGCGGCACCCAGGTCGAGGAAATCAGCACATAGCGTTCCGGGGCCACGCTGGCGGCGACATCGGCGGGGCCGGCGTCGTCATGACAGATGAAATCCAGCACCAGATCGAAGCGACTGCCCTTCAGCGCGTCGAGCCCCGCCCCGCGCTCCGCGCAAACCTGGCGTGCTCCCGACGGCACGCTGCCCGGCCGGCGCGACAGCAGGGTCAGTTCATGATCCGCGGCAGCCAGGGTTTCGGCAACCCGCCGGCCAAGGAAGCGCGTGCCGCCGAGGATCAGGATGCGCACTGCTCAGGAATCCAGGTCGTCCCAGGCGAGTACCGTGCCCTTGGTGATCGGGCGGCGGACCGAGCGGCCGATTACCGTATCGATATCCTTGGGCGGAATCCCGGTGCCGGGGCGCACCAGGGTCAGGTCGGCGGCATCCAGCTTGTGCCCGGCCGGGAGGTCGCGAGCCGCGACGATGCTCTTCAGGTAGGAGGTGCGGATGGCCGATTCCTTGGCCGTCGGCGCCTCGAACTCGCCGGAGTCGAGACCGTCCGCCAGGATGCGCAGGCCATTCACGTAAGCCTTCATCTGATCCGGTTCGAGGGCGAAGGGATGGTCGGGGCCGTGGCTCTTCTTGTCCATGGTCACGTGCTTCTCGAACAGGCGGGTACCCAGGGACAGGGCGGCGAGGGACGTGATCACGTCGTCAGCATGGTCGGAGAAGCCGACCGGAATCGGGAAGCGCTGGCGCAGGAAGGGAATGTTGGCCAGGCGCAATTCCTCGGCGCGCGGCGGGTAGATCGAGACGCAGTGGAAGATGCCGATGCCGGGGCGGTGCGGGCGCAGGGTTTCGACGGTGGCATCGATGTCCGCCAGGGCCGCCATGCCGAAGGACACCAGCACCGGCGCATCGATGGCATTCACCAGGCTGCGCAGAAAGGGCAGGTTGTTGTGGTCCATGGAGGCGATCTTGATCAGGTCGAAGTCCATGTCCCGCGCCCAGGCCAGGCCGTGGGGACCGTGGATGGTGGTGGCGCAATCGATGCCAAGCTGCCGGCAGAGGTCGCGCAGCTCGGGGAACCATTCTTTCGGGGTCTTCAGGTACTTGGAAAACATCTCCTCCGCCGAGATGTCACCGTAATACTGTTCGAGGCCGTAGTCGCGGGCGCGGATATTGCCGCTGACGATTTCGTCGGCCTCGTAGCTCTGGAACTTGGCGCAGTCGAAGCCGGCATCGGCGACGGCCTTCACCAGGTCCCGCGCGATTCGGATGTCCTGATTGTGGTTGGTGCCGATCTCGGCGATCAGGTACGGCTTGCAGCCGTCGCCGATCCTCGGCTTGCCATGCAGATTGATAGTTGCGCCCATCGCCAGCTTCTCCAGTTCCAGTTCAAGAGCGCGCTGTGGCGCGCGAGGCGGGTCAGGCGCCCGCCGGTTCGACAATTTCGTTATGCCAGGAACGTTTCAAGCCCAGATGGTCCGTGAAGCTCGCCAGGCCTTCGACAAGGGGGCCGGTGGCACCGGACCGTCCGAGGAAAATGCCGGCGAAGTCTACACCGGCCGCAAGGCCTAGGCACGCCGTGGTCGAGATGCGTGGATTGATCTCGAAGGGTTTTGCCGAGCCGTCCGCCGCCTTGATCAACTGGACGTTGTAACAGCCGGGAACCGGGTCCGCGGCATGGATAGCGCGGCATGCCTCGATCACGCCCCTGTCGTGCAGGGTCGCCGCCCGCAGGGTGATGCCGCGCTTGCGTTCCACCAGCACGGGGACAATGGCGCGCAGTTCCCCGGCTCGGTCCGCCGCCACCATGACGGTGAACTCCTGTCCGGTAACCAGTTCCTGGACCACGAAATCTTCTGGCGCCTGACGCGCCAGAGTGATCTGCGCCTGCAACTCCGCCTCGGAATTTACTATCGCTACGTTGCGCGAACCGCGCCCGCTGCGGGGTTTCACGATACAGGGAAAGCCGATCCGGCCCTGATCGGCGGCCATGGTTGCTGGCGCCGGCAAACTGGCCAGACGCAGGAACTGATTGGAAACCAGCTTGTCCAGGTGCCGCGCCACGAAATGCTCCGGCGGCAACAGCACCTCGAAGCCGAGGGGCTTGGGCAGGCGCGCAATGGGCAGCAGTTCTTCGTCCACCGTCGGGATGAACAGGTCGACCTTGAGGCGGCGGCACAGGGCGGCGATCTCGCCGGCGAATTCGGGGGCCGTGGCCAGCGGTATCTGTAGCCACTGGCTGTCGGCAATCGGGAAGGGTTTCGCCGCCAGGTCCGCATCGGCGAAGAACACCTCGTAGCGGGGCGCCAGTAGCCGCGCCAGCGCCTCCGAGCCGGCTCCGCCGCCGCCGGTAAACAAGAGTCTGGGCCTGGCCCCGCCGGAAGTCTTATCGCCCATCATTGAATGTCAGTCCTTATCGGTGTCGCGGGTGATGCCGACAAAAAAGCGTCTCCCGGCATGCTCGAACCACGCCGGATAGCGGGTGTTGTCGCAGACCCGCAGCAGGTTGAATTGTTCCCGCAAGGGCAGATCGGGATCGAGCTGGCTGTCCGCTGGCGTCCGCCGTGGGAAATAGCTTGGGGTACCGCTCTGCTCCCGCGCCTGCTGCAACACGCCTGGGTAATCGCGGACGAAACCGCCGCACAGCGCGAAGGTCGCCGCCGCCTGTTGCTGCCGCAGTTCATCCACCAGCTCGTTGCCGCGCAGGTGAATGGTGGCCTGGCCGTAGATGACCCCCGCATCGACGGCGTTCGCCGCCTCGAACAGCGTCACGACGATGTGCTGCGCCCCCTGCAAGACCTGCCAGGTCAGCGGCGACCAGCCGCGCCCGGCGGGCAGATCGCTTTCGTGCACCACTAGGTTGTTGCCATGCCTGGCCCGCAAGGCCGCGCCGACGATGCGGCTGTAACTGAGATAAATGCACACCTGGCTTTGCGGTAGCAAGGCCGCGTCGTGGGCCCAGGCCACCACATGCCCGGCGGTTCGCCACTGGAGCGCCCAGGCCGGAATGAAGTCGTTGATCCAGCTATCCTGGTCCGAACACAGGGCGATCCGCAGGCTGCCGCTTGCCGCCGGGTTTGCCGTGGCAAGTTGCAGCAGTCCCTCGCACTCGGCACGCAGCCGCGACAGCGCCGCTTCCTCAAGACGATGGGGCTCGCAGACCCCGGCGGCGGCCGGCGACGCTTGGCTAAGCAGCGTCCAGGCGCCCTCCCGCAGGCTGGCCCGCGCGGCGCCTACAACGACGCCGCTGGCCGCCTCGACGACATACAGCGGGTCGTTGCCCAGGCTGCGCAGCAAGCGTCCATACCACTGGGCCTCATCCGGGCCGGTGGCGAGGGCCATGGCCCAGTCGCCCACCAGCACCTCGTCATCGACCGTCGCCGGGCGTGCCGTCAGGCGGCTGTGCGGACCAAGCGCCATCAGGGTCGCGACGCGATCCGCGCCGGCGCCATCCACCGCCGCCCGGCAGCGCGCCGACCAGTCCGCCGGCAGGCCCTGTAGCAGCAGGGGGCGCAGGGCCAGCGCCAGATGCGCCACGGTGACCGCATCGTGATGCCCCAGCCAGAGCGCCAAGTCATTGGCCTGGAGCGCCTCGGCGATCAGGCGCTGGTTTTCCGACAGGGTGACGACCAGGGCCGGCAGGCCCAGGCACAGTCGTTCCCAACTGGTGGTGCCCGCCGCGCCGATGGCCAGGTCGGCCGTCGCCATCAATTGCGACAGGGATGGCAGTGTCTCGTGGATGCGGGCGCCGCCAAGGCGGCCGGCGAGGGCCCGTACCGATTCCCGGTGCGGGCCGGCGACGGGCAGCACCACGTCGACGCCGAGGTCGCCGCAATCCGCCGCCAGCAGGGCTTCCAGGCTGCGGCCGGTGAGGTTGGCGGCATCGACGCCGCCGAAGTACACCAGCACCCTTTCTATCCTGCCGCGGCGCGGAGGAATCCGGTTGCGCAACTCCCGGTAACGGGCGTTCAGCAACGCATAGCGGGGGCCGGTCAGCAGGCGGCAGGCGGCCGGCACCAGGCCGGCGTAGCTCGCCGTCGTGCCGGGCAATACATTCTGGTTGAGCAGCAGGTCCGCGTCATGGGCCCGGTCGAACATGTCATCGATCACCATCAGTTGCCGGGCCGCCGGGCGCATCGCTGATTCCCAGCGGATATCGAGGGCATAGTGATCGACCACCAGCCAGTCTGCGGGGTCCTGATCTGACAAGGCCGCCCGCGTCTGCGCCGCGTCGTTCTGCCAGGACGTGCCCAGCCATGCCGCATGGGGAGGTCCGTCGTCGTCAGGCGACGCTGCGCCGGCCTGGTCTATGGGCAGGCGCATAAGCTCGAAGCCCTGCGCGTCGATCTCGTCACAGAAATGGCCGGGCAGTTCGCGGCAGACGAAAGCCGCCTTGCCCCCGGCGCGGCGCAGGCCCTGCGCCAGGGCAAGGCAACGCATCACATGGCCGGTGCCGATGGTCGATGAGGCGTCGGCGCGGAAAACGATCTTCATGCTGCGCGCTAACGCGGCGAGCCGCCCTGCTCCCGCAGCAGCTTCATTAACACTTCCGCCCGCTCCCAGTCCTCGGCGCTGTCGATGTCCTGCACCCGCCAGCGGGGAAGCATCACGACGTTGGACCAGTGGTCGAAAAACCGCTTGTTCCCGGTCCAGGCGCCTGGGCGGCCCCAGTAGAACTGGCCGGCATCGTGAAAGGCTTCCGGCAGGTCCTGCGAGCGGGTCTCGAAGTATTCGGGATAGAACATCTCCACCGAGCCGTCGGCAAGCCGCTTGAACGAACGGAAGATCGGAAAGCCGAAGGAGGTCGCCGAAAACACGTACTCCCACGGTCCCGATTCGAGGATCTCGAGACCCTGTTTCAGGTCGCCGGGCTGCACGAAGGGCGCCGTAGCGTAAATGCAGCAGACCGCGCTGGGCGAGTGGCCCGCCGCCTTGAACCACTCGGTGGCATGGGCGATCACCGGAATCGTGCCGGCATGGTCGTTGGCCAGTTCCGCGGGCCGCATGAAGGGAATCCTGGCGCCGCAGGACCTGGCGACGGCGGCGATTTCCTCGTCGTCGGTGGACACGACGACCTCGTTGAACAGGCCGCTGCCGATGGCGCACTCGATCGAGTAGGCGATCATTGGCTTGCCGCAGAAGTCCTTGATGTTCTTGCGCGGAATGCGCTTGCTGCCACCACGGGCGGGTATGACGGCAAGTCTCATGAATTATTCCAACAATACGATATTCGGATAGAAATCCATAGGGTCAATTACTTCAAGAATAGTAGCATTGGCACATATCAAACCGACCTAACTGGGAGCCTGGAAATCCACGGCACGAGCGTTCTTAAATATTTGAAAATACTTGTGGTTAGAAAAGAACCAATTACGGATCTCTGATACTTCTTGTTGCAAAGCTGGTTGGTTGTTGTCTATAAATGCAGGAACATCGGGGTAAATTGCTTCCTGGTGCGAATCATCTTTCATGACATAAGTTCCATGCCAAGAAGGAATACAAAACACCCAGCCTGCAAAGTATTCCGCTTTTTCTTGTTTTATCTTAAGTTCCGCCCCTTTCATATCCCACCACTTTGATCTTAAGGTGGCAAGATAACCTTCACGATTATCAGGGTTGACAACAAAACCCGCGTGGCCATACCAACCAGTATGTGAAACCAAAACCGGGGTTCGCTGTGCGGCAGCCTCAATGCCAATTGTGCCTTGACACGTCACAATGCCATCTAGTGCTTCAATAAGATCCTGCCCATTCCAGGATTTGTCTGCAACTTGAATGTGTGGCAATGCAATGTTTCCAACCAAGTCCTCAAGGCTTATTCCCTGAACGTTGTACCAGTCGTCGCATGGATGCGCCTTGAACAACCAATTAACAGAATCGACAGATTTGGCGACCTTCAGAGTTTGCTCAATCCAATCAAGGTAATCACGAAAGTAATGCAGCCCCCCGCCATGTGGGTAATCAAACCAATTAGAATTATAGACGCCAATAACCGGCATTTCCTCCGCCCAGCCAAAGCGTTTGCACAACATAGCTTTGCTTATGGATTCTGATCGACGCTGGTAAGCATAAACTGATCCGAGATCGTCCGTCCGACCGGTAACTCGCGCATGCAGATGGGCTGCCCCAACGGAGCGTATTCTATTTTGGATTTCTTGCGGCATTTCGATTAGTTCTTCAATCGTTGGTCGCCCTGGGAAAGCAAAGAGGTCTTCTCGATGCCGAAGATGAAGAAATCTAGAAGCGCCATAATCTCCACACAGCACAACAACAGGGATGCCACGACATATCGCAGCCCAAGCGATGGATCCACAAGTGTAATCATGCGAATGGCTTAACACTACCAGATCGAATCTGCCCCGATCCAGAATATTATTTGCCGCATCTAGATAACCTAGCACCTCTGCAACGTAATCGCTTAATTGCGGATCAGCTAAGTTCACCGTTGCTTCGCGCTGCCGCTTCAGTATTCCATCGAAAACGATTTCCGACGGGAACCCATGTGGATATTGCACATGAAGCAGATCATCAGGTTTTTCAGCATTGGATAGCAGGGATCTCGCTCTTGCTCGGTGCGCCTTTGTAGGAACCGCTTCTGAAGCAAAATCGACAAATTTATCAATGCCAATAACATTCAAACTTGTTCTTACCTTGCCGCGCGAGTACTTTCCGATGAGGCCTGTCTCCAGGCCAGCGGATAGCCCAAGGGACCGACGAAATAGTGAATAACGGAACCAATAGTTTGGGTTATCCCACGTGCCATCAATTAACACGTTCGCTACAGGCTGCAGCCCCTTCTCTGAATCCTGCCGTGAGAAACGGTCCAGTGCGGCAAGCGCCCTTAAGCGAACTGTCATCGCCGCTCGTTCTTTTTGGCGGCGAGCGGGATCCATTGAGCGTAGTACGTTCACCGCTCGACGTAAGGCTTTGAGGGTTCTAGGAAAGCGCTCTAACATTGGGTGGGCGAATGGAATCGCGTGGTTTCGGGCTGCTGTGGTGTTGTTCTGCATTGATTGCCGCAATCGTGGTGAGGTGCTTGAGCAGGGCGGCAAGCTCCTGCCATTTTTGGATCGCTGTAGGTGCGTGCATCAATGCAAATCCTGCCTTGAAGAAGGCCCAGTTCTAGGGAAAATCCAGCGCCCAACGCGGATGCGCGAGATCTCCTTGGGATCAATTGGCACAGCACACCGAACTTGCGTGGCGCGTCGTTGCAACAGGGAGACGTGCCCCCGGTCTTCCTGCGCGGCGCAGACCACCAGGTTGGCCCTGGGTTTAGCGCGACAGCGTCGCAGCACTTCTTCGAGCACGGTGCCGCCCGCCAGCGGTTTCAGCACCTTGCCAGGAAGGCGCGAGGAGCCGAGTCTTGCCTGGACAATGACGGCGGTAGTCATTCTGCCTGCGCCAGTTCGTCGGCAAGTGCTGCCACAACCCGCTCGACTTCTCCGTTCGACATCGCCGGGAACAATGGCAATGAAAGGCATGAAGCGTAGTAGGCATCGGCGCCCGGCAGCAGCGCGTTTCCGTAACGGGATCGGTAGTAGGGCTGACGGTGTACGGGCAGGTAATGCACCTGCGTTCCGATTCCCTTGCCGAGAAGTCGGCGCATGAGTGTGGCGCGGGTTGTCTTGGCCGAGGGGAAATCCATCTGGACCACATAGAGATGCCAGCCGCTCGCGCATCCTGCTATGCGCGGAATCGGGCGTAGCAAGGGGGTCAGCGGCGCGAGCATCCTGTCGTAGAGGTTGGCCAATTCGCGCCGGCGTGCCAGGAAGCGGTCGAGCTTGCGCAACTGGCTCAACCCCAGGGCGCAGTGGATCTCGCTGGCGCGATAGTTGTAGCCCGGTTCGGGCATTTCGTAATACCAGGGATTGGGCTGGCCGTCGGCATCGAAGGCTTCGTCGCGCTGAACGAAGCGCGACGCTTCCCGCACCATGCCGTGGTTGCGCAGGCGCAGCAGGGCGGCGTGGAGGTCGGGATCATTGGTGGTGACGACACCGCCCTCGCCCATGGCGATGGTCTTCACCGGATGCAGCGAGAACACGGTCATGTCGCTGTGGCGGCAGGCGCCGACGCGCACTTCATCGCCGGAGCGCGTGCGGTAGGTGGCGCCGATGGCGTGGCAGGCATCCTCGATGATGCGCAATCCGTTCCGGCCGGCGAATCCGGCCACGGCTTCCATATCCACGCACTGGCCGTTGAGATGAACCGGGATGACCGCTCTGATCTTCCGGTTGACTGCCTTGGCATGCGCGTCCTGCAAATCTTCGGGCCGCATCAGTCCGGTGGCGGGATCGACATCGGCGAAAACCACCTCGGCGCCGACATAGCGGGCGGCATTTGCCGTGGCGAGAAAGGTCAGCGTCGGGACGATGGCCGCATCGTCCGGGCCCAGGCCCAGTGCCATCGCGGCGAGGTGCAGGCCGGCGGTGCCGTTGGCGCAGGCGACGGCAAAGCGCGCCCCCACGCGCTCGGCGAACGCCTGCTCGAACTCGGCCACCAGCGGCCCGCCGGTCAGCGAATCGCTGCGCAGCACCGACACCACCGCGGCGATGTCGTCTTCGTCGATCTGATGGCGCCCGTAGGGCAGGAAGCGGCTGCCCGGATCGGTCATGCCTGGCTGAGTTCCAGCATTCGGGCGATCTCGTCGTCTTTCAGCCAGGCGGGATTGGTGTCGCTGGAGTAACGGAACCCGTCGGCTACCGGTTTCGCACCGGCAGCGAGATAGGGAGCTTTGTCCCAGGAATTGAACCAGGGCTGGATGAGGTAACGGTCGGCCAGTTCCAGCGTGGCACGCGCGTCGTCTTCGGTGATCATGACTTCGTGCAGCTTTTCACCGGGGCGGATGCCGACCACTCTGTGAGGCAGCCTGGGCGCCATGACGTTCGCCAGTTCGGTGATTTTGGTGCTGGGAATCTTTGGAACGAAAATCTCGCCGCCCTGCATCATTTCCAGCGAGGACAGGACGAAATTCACGCCCTGCTCGATGGAGATCCAGAAGCGGGTCATGCGCGGGTCGGTGATGGGCAGGCTGTCTGCGCTTTCCTTGATCAGGCGGCGAAAGAACGGCACGACGCTGCCGCGCGAGCCCATCACGTTGCCGTAGCGGACCACCGAGAAGTGGGGATGACCGCTGCTCAGATTGTTGGCGGCGACGAAAATCTTGTCCGAGGCCAGCTTGCTGGCTCCATAGAGGTTGGCTGGATTGGCGGCCTTGTCGGTCGAGAGGGCCACCACCTTGCTTACGCCGGAGCGTATGGCCGCCATGACGACGTTTTCGGCGCCATGTACGTTGGTACGGATGCACTCGAAGGGATTGTATTCGGCGGCCGGTACGTGTTTCAGTGCGGCGGCGTGAATCACGATGTCGACGTCGCGCATGGCCATCTCCAGCCGGTCGGCATCCCTCACATCGCCGATGAAATAGCGCATGCACGGGTAGGTGGTGTCCGGAAAGACCTGGGCCATTTCGTACTGCTTCAACTCGTCGCGGGAAAAGACGATAAGCTTGTGCGGTTTGAAGCGCAACAGAACCATCCGGACAAAAGCTTGGCCAAACGACCCCGTTCCCCCCGTAATCAGCACATTCTTGTTGTTTAAGTCGACAGTCGGGGCGTCAAACATGTGCATTGCAGAATAAGAAGACATGTGTGTTTGTGCTGTGTGCAGACGACGGAATTTAAGAGGAAGAACACGAGTTTGTGATTATAAGCGTATCGATCAACCCGGGCGGTATTGAATACACGGGTCTTTGCATTGAATTGTCATCGAAAATTCGGCTGTGACGAGACTATGAGAGCTGAGGTTCCGGCAGTTGGTTTGGCAAGCTTTCCGTGGCCGGAGTGCGGACCGTGAAGGTCTGCCAGCTATGCGCCGTCGATTTCACGTTGAAGAACTTTCTGTTGCCGTTGATTGACGGCATGCAGAAAGCCGGATGGCGAGTGACGGCGGTTTGTTCGGATGGCCCTTTCGTACCGGTCTTGCGCCAGCGGGGGTATGCGATCGAAACCGTGGCCATCGCGCGCAGCATGAACCCGCTGGCAGCGTTGCGTTCTATGGTTGCGCTGGTGAAGCTGTTCCGTCGCGAGCGCTTCGACGTCCTGCACGTGCATACGCCGGTGGCCGCGTTGATCGGACGCATCGCGGCGCGCATCGCCGGGATTCCGCTGGTCGTTTACACCGCGCACGGCTTCTATTTTCACGACGAGATGCCGCGCCACAAGCGTTCGCTGTTCGTTGCGCTGGAGCGCTTTGGCGGGAGGCTAACCGACCTGCTCTTCTCGCAGAGCGCCGAGGACGCGGACGAGGCGGTCAAGGAGGGCATTGCGCCGCGGGAGTGCGTGCGGGCAATCGGCAACGGGGTCGACGTGTCGTGCTTCGATCCCGCGAGAGTTGGCGCTGGCGGGACGGCGCGCGCGGCATTGGGCATTCCTGCCGAGGCTTTCGTGGTCGGCATGATTGGCCGTCAGGTGCGCGAGAAGGGGGTAGCCGAGTTTCTGGCTGCCGCCGCCGGCCTGGCGCAGCGATTTCCCAATATCTGGTTCCTGCTCATTGGTGAGCGCTTGCCCAGTGACCATGCCGGCGGTGTCGAGGAGGAGTTCTCAGTGGCGAAAGCCCGATTGGGCGAGCGCCTGGTGGCCCCCGGTCTGCGCGCCGACATCCCCCAGATGCTGGCGGCGATGGACTTGTTCTGCCTGCCGTCGTGGCGCGAGGGCATGCCGCGCACCATCATCGAGGCGATGATGATGGGCAAGCCCGTGGTGGCCACGGATATCCGCGGTGCGCGGGAAGAGGTTGTTGCGGAGGAAACCGGCGTGCTGGTGCCGACGCGCGCACCGGGACAACTCGCCGCGGCGATCGAGCGCTTTGTCCGCGATCCGGCATGGGGCGCACGGCTTGGCCAGGCCGGCAGGCAGCGCGCGTTGATGTTGTATGATGAAAGAAAAGTCATCGCGTTGCAGTTGGAGCGAATTGCCCAGGCTGCGCGACAGCGGGCTCTGCTCTGATTCCATTCCCATAGTGTCGAACTGGATTGCCTCCATCGTGGCCTCAACCGCCACCATTGCTCTCCTCGCAATTCTGTTGCGGCGCGCCGACGTCTTGCCCGTCGATCGTCCCAACGCGCGTTCGCTGCACGATCGGCCGACGCCCCGCATCGGGGGTTTGGCGCTGTTCCCGGGAGCCGTGCTGGGTTGCCTTGCGGCCGGTTTGTGGGACGGCGATTCGCTGCTCCTGCTGGGCCTCGCCGGTTTTCTGTTCTTTCTGTCGATCTTTGACGATTGGCGCAGCCTTCCCGTGATGTTGCGGTTCGGCGCCCATCTCCTGGCTGCGGGCTTGCTCGCCTTCGGTTTGATGGGTTCCTCGCTGGTCGCCTTGGTGGCGGCTTTGGCCGTGGCATGGATGACCAATCTCTTCAATTTCATGGACGGCGCCAACGGTCTGGCTGGCGGCATGGCGGCGATTGGCTTTGCCGTCTTCGGCCTGGCCTTCGGCGCGCCGACCGCGAGCTACGCCTTGACCGGGGCAGCCCTTGGCTTCCTGGTATTCAATTTTGATCCGGCCAGGGTGTTTCTCGGCGACGCCGGGTCGATTCCCCTCGGCTTCCTGGCGGGAGGGCTTGGCTTGCTGGGCGTGGTGAAGGGACAGTGGCCCTGGTGGTTTCCCGTGCTTGCGTTCTCGCCGTTTGTCGTCGATGCGACGGTAACGCTGGTGCGCAGGGCGCTGCGCAGGGAAAGAGTCTGGACCGCCCATCGCGAGCACTACTACCAGCGCCTCGTGCGCATGGGCTGGTCCCATCGGCGGCTGGCATTGTTCGAATACATGCTCATGGCGGCATGCGGGATTTCGGCCCTGACCCTACTGTCGGCGGGCCAGCCGTTCCAGGTCCTGGGGCTGTCGGCATGGGTTGCCATCTACGCGGGCCTGATGCTGTTCATTGACAGATGCTGGGCGCGCAGTGCCGCCAGGCGCGGAGACAGGGCGTGAGGCGCAGCGTGATGATTTTCCTGCACGACCTCGCCATGGTGGTGTTCGCCTGGCTGGCGTCTTACTGGCTGCGCTTCAATCTCGACATTCCGGCTGAGTTCGATCAGGCCATGTGGTCCGCGCTGGTGGTGGTGATACCCGTGCAGGGGATTATTTTCTATGGCTTTGGCCTGTATCGCGGGATGTGGCGCTTTGCCAGCGTCTCCGACCTGAAACGGATTTTGATCGCGTGTGGCGTGGCAGCACTGGCGTCGCCGGCCGCCCTGGTGATGGCGCAGCAGCTGACATTGGTGCCGCGCTCGGTGTTCATCCTCGATCCCTTGCTGCTGGTGCTGCTGATGGGCGGCGTGCGCTTCACCTATCGGGCCTGGAAGGACGGGCATTTTTTCCTGCGCCGCACCGGGGTGGGCACGCCGGTCCTGATAGTTGGCGCTGGCGAGACGGCGATGCGCCTGATCAAG
The DNA here is from genome assembly GCA_023700805.1 of Sulfuritalea sp. Classification (GTDB taxonomy): domain Bacteria; phylum Pseudomonadota; class Gammaproteobacteria; order Burkholderiales; family Rhodocyclaceae; genus Sulfuritalea. The sequence goes on along the minus strand of JAMPYF010000003.1, from coordinate 95,370 downwards.
GAGCTGGAAACCAGCCGGGTCTGGCGCGTGGTCGGTCTGGTCGATGCCGGATCGGCGCTGACCGGCCGTCAGCTGGGCGATGTGCCTATCCTGGGCGGGATCGATGCGATCGCGGAACATGCGCGGCGCGCCGAAGCGCACCACGTGATCATCGCCATGCCCTCGGCGTCGGCGGCGGAGCGGCGGCGGGCGACGGAGCTGACGGCGGCGGCCGGGCTTTCGGTGATGACCGTGCCCGCGCTCGAAGACCTGCTCACTGGGCGCGTGGCGATTTCGGAAATCCGCAAGGTCGAGCTCGAAGACCTGCTCGGCCGCGACCGGATCGAGCTCGACGAGGCCGGCCTGCAGGGCCTGCTGGAGAACAAGACCGTGCTGGTGACCGGCGCCGGCGGTTCGATCGGCTCCGAGTTGTGCCGCCAGATCGCCCGCTTCCGGCCGCGGCAGTTGGTGTTCCTGGAGCAGTCCGAGTACGCGCTGTACAGCATCGAGCAGGAGTTTGCCGGGCGTTCCGTGACCTGCGTGGTGGGCGACGTGAAGGATGTCGTGCGCATGGGTGCGGTGTTCGCCGAGCATCGGCCGGACGTGGTGTTTCATGCCGCGGCCTACAAGCACGTGCCGCTGATGGAATGCGCCAACGCCTGGGAGGCGGTGAAGAACAACGTGCAGGGCACGCTCAATGTGGCGCGCGCCGCGCTGGCCAACGGCACCGGGGAATTCGTGCTGATTTCCACCGACAAGGCGGTCAATCCGACCAATGTCATGGGTGCCAGCAAGCGTCTGGCGGAGGTTGTGTGCCAGGCGGTGCAGGCGCAGCGCTCGGCGACGCGTTTCGTCATGGTGCGTTTCGGCAACGTGCTGGGTTCGTCGGGCAGCGTGATTCCGCGCTTCCGCGAGCAGATCGCGAAAGGCGGGCCGGTCACGGTCACGCATCCGGAGATCATCCGCTACTTCATGCTGATACCCGAGGCGGCGCAGCTGGTGTTGCAGGCCGGCCTGATGGCGGCGCGCGAAGCCGAGGGTGGCCGGGTCTTCGTGCTCGACATGGGCGAACCGGTGAAGATCGTCGACCTGGCGCGCGACATGATCCGGCTTTCGGGATTTTCCGAGGACGAGATAAAGATCGAGTTCACCGGGCTGCGGCCCGGCGAGAAGCTCTACGAAGAACTGCTCGCCGACGGCGAGGCGACCATGCCGACGCCGCATCCCAAGCTGCGCATCGCGAAACCTTCGGCCTCACCCGACGCGGCCTGGCTGGCCGAGCTCGAGCTGTGGCTGGCGGCGCCCTGGCGCGAGGAAGCCGAGGTGAAATCCGGGCTCAGGAGCTGGGTGCCGGAATATCAGCCCGCAAGGCATTGAAGGCTGCCGTCACCTCGTCGACCGCGATGTCGCTCACATCGAGCGAAGGTTTCTGCAGCAGGCGATAAGGCACGCCCCAGGGGCGCCAGCGCGCCGCGCCGGAATTGCCGAAGAGGCACACGATGGGCAGGCCGAGGCCCGCCGCCAGATGCATGGCGCCGCCGTCGGCGCAGATCAGCGCATCGCATTGCGCCAGCGCGGCGATCAGCTCCGCCAGCGTCTGCGTCGGCCGCGCGATCACCGGGGCGCCAGCGCCAACTCTTGCAAGCACCTCGCCGGCCTTGGCATCGTCGCCCGGATGCAGCGGATTGTCTTCGGCGCCGGGCGACCAGAGCAGCATGAAGCGCAGCGAGCCCTGCGCCGCGAGTGATGCAATGGTTTCGGCGAAGCGTTCGGCCGGCCAGCGCTGCGATGCCTTGCGCGCGCTGATGTGGATGCCGACGGTGAATGCCGGCGCCGGCGCCGTCCTGTCCGGCACCAAGACCCGGCAAGCCGGCGGCGGACCCGCGATGCCGTAGACCGCCGCGACGCGAAACACGTCCTCGACTTCATGGCGGCCGGCGTCGTCGAGCGGCAGCGCCAGGTCCAGTCCCTTTACGTCGCCGAAGCCGATCAGGCGTTTCGGCTTCAGCCATTGCGCGAGCCTGGCCACTCGCGGCTGCGGCGAGGTGGTGGCGATGATCACGTCATCGAGCTGCATCGCGCGCAGTTTGCGCATCATCGCCAGGCGCCGCCACAGGATGCCGGGCAACGACTCGTCGGCACCGCGATGCTTGGCCTTGGTGTAGACGAAGACTTGGTCGAGATCGGGGTTGCCGGCCAGCACCGGCGCGTTGTAGCTATTGACCAGCGCGCCGATCCAGGCTTGCGGAAACTGCCGGCGCAAGGCAGCGATCAGCGGCGTGGTGCATACCAGGTCGCCGATGTTGTCGCGCCGGACGATCAGTATTTTTGGGGTGGGGGCAGGGCTCAAGGTAAACTCGTCGACTATGGCTACTTATGCAATCGGAGACCTGCAGGGCTGCTACGACCCGTTGCGGCGCCTGCTCGACTATATCAGTTTCGATCCGGCCGCCGACCGCGTCTGGTTCGTCGGCGACCTGGTCAATCGCGGTCCCGCTTCGCTCGAGGTGTTGCGCTTCGTCAAGGCGCTGGGAAGCGCGGCGACCGTGGTGCTCGGCAATCACGATCTGCACCTGGTGATGCAGGCCGCAGGCTACGGCAAGGCGAACAGCGAAGACACCCTCGGGGAAATTCTGGCGGCCGCCGACCGCGACGAGTTGCTGGCCTGGCTGCGGGCGCAGCCGCTGTTCCATGTCGAGGACGGCTGGGCCATGGTGCATGCCGGCCTGTTGCCGAGCTGGACCGTGGCCCAGGCGCAGGCGCTGTCCGACGAAGCCTCGGCGGCATTGCAGGCCGTCGACTACCGCGACTTCCTCGCCAATATGTGGGGCTCGGAACCGGCGGCCTGGCGCGACGATCTCGCCGGCTGGGACCGTTTGCGCGTGGTGGTGAATGCAATGACGCGCATGCGCTATGTGACGGCAAGCGGCGCCATGGAATTTCGTGCGGCCGGCGCCAAGTCGCCGCCCGACAAGGGGCCGCCCGGATGCCTGCCGTGGTTCGATGCGCCGGGTCGCGCCAGCGCCGACCATGCGATCGTCTGCGGGCACTGGTCGGCGCTCGGATTCCGCGACGAAGCCAACATCCTCGCGCTCGATACCGGCTGCCTGTGGGGCGGTTGCCTGACGGCGGTGCGGCTGGACGACCGGCGGGTATTCCGTCAGCCCTGTCCGCAGCAGGCCAGGCCCTCCGGCTGGGATTGAGCGCCGGGCGCCATCATCGGCGCCCGAGGGACGGCGAACTCAGTGCGAGACGCGGGTGACGCCGCTGCCGGACAAGACCCTTACCTTTTCGCCGGCGCGGAATTGTTCGTCGGCCTCCTGGGTTACGGCGATGAACTGGCCGCTGTCGAGTTTCACGGTGATTTCCAGGCCGTCCTTCTTCGACGTCCTTTCCTCGATGGCCTGCCCGGCCACGCCGCCGAGCACGGCGCCGAGCACCGAGCCGACGGTCGAGCCCTTGCCGTGTCCTATCTCGCTGCCGGCAACGCCGCCGACCACGGCTCCCGCGACGACGCCGGCACCCGATTGCGTGCCTTCGATGGTTACCGTGCGCACGGATTCCACGACGCCCATGCGCACATGCATTTCGCCGCGGGTTTGCGAACGGGAATAGGCGGAACCGGACTGGCTGCCGGCGCAACCGGCCAGCGCCAGGGCGGCCGCGACAGCAAGGGCAAACACACGATAGGGTTTCATCGGATTTCCTTTATTCATGGCTGGGCTCGATCAAAGTGTCTCACCGAATGCGGCACTGAAACGCTCGGCAATATCTTCCCTTTTCAGTTTGTGGTTCTGGCCGCCGCGGTGGGCGATCTTGATCGACCCCATCAGCGAAGCCAGGCGCCCGGTCTTCTCCCATTCCCAGCCCTGGCCGATGCCGTAAAGCAGGCCGGCGCGGTAGGCGTCGCCGCAACCGGTCGGGTCGATCAGCGCTTCCGGCGCCGCCGCGGGAATCTCGATGCGGCGGCCATTGCTGTAGATCTGCGATCCGCTACCGCCCAGCGTGACGATCAACGCCTGGACTTCCCCGGCCAGCTGCTCCAGGCTGCGCCCGGTGCGTTCCGTCAGCAACTTGGCTTCGTAGTCATTGACCGTGCAGTAGTCGGCAAGTTTCAGGAAGGCCATGAGCTCGGCGCCGTCGAACATCGGCAGGCCCTGGCCCGGATCGAAGACGAAGGGTATGCGGGCATCGTGGAATTCGCGCGCATGCTGCAGCATGCCGTCGCGGCCGTCGGGCGAGACGATGCCGAGACTCACCTCGCGCGCATCGGTGACCTTGTTGCGGTGCGACTGGGTCATCGCGCCCGGGTGAAAGGCGGTGATCTGGTTGTCGTCGAGATCGGTGGTGATGAAGGCCTGCGCGGTGAAGCTGTCGGGCACGTGCGTGACGTGGCTGGCGTCCAGCCCCAGTTGCTTGAGGCGGTGCAGGTAGGGCGTGCTGTCGTCGCCGATGGTCGCCATGATCAGCGGCTCGCCGCCCAGCAGCTTGAGGCTGTAGGCGATGTTGCCGGCGCAGCCGCCGAACTCGCGGCGCATGTCGGGCACCAGGAAGGCGACATTGAGGATGTGGATCTGTTCCGGCAGGATGTGGTTCTTGAAGCGGTCGCCGAATACCATGATGGTGTCGTAGGCCATCGATCCGCAGATGAGTGTCTTCATGAATGCTTTCGGGTTCAGGGATAGAAAAGATATAGCCGGTAGCCGCTGGCCGCCATCTCGCGCGGATCGATGCCGACCGTCAGCACGATGTCGGCGTTGGGCGCCATGCCGGCGGCGAGCGGCGTCGCGGGCGGCAGATAGTCGGCCGGCGCCAGCACCTTGCGCGCGATGGCCTGGTCAGCGGTGTCGGTCAGCGTGAGTTCCAGATGCGGGAACTGCTGGGCGAAGGGTGCCCGGTTTTTCAGCGTCGCCGCCAATGCCAGGCGGCCCGGATGTTCGCTGTCGGGATGCAGGTCGGAGGCCTCGATGCCGACCATGCCGACCTTGGTCGGCAGGCCGACTTCACAGCCGGCGAGCTGGCACAGGGCGACCAGGGACGGTTTGGTCTGCGGCCACAGCACCGCCAGTTCGACGCGGAACGCGATCAGCGCCTGCAGGCCCAGCGCGGCGAACGCCAACAGGCTGCCGACCACCCACGGCCAGCGGCGGGGTGGCGCGGGGGGGAAGGTCTCGCTCCAGTCCGCCGCCTCGCTGTCATCCGCCGTGTCCGTATCCGGCGCGGCGGGGACGATTTCCGGCAGCGAGGCTTCCTCAGTTTCCGACGGCAGCGCCGGGACTTGCTCGGGCACGTCCGGCATCGGGCCGGGGTCCGGTTCGGGAGCCGGCTCGGGCGCTGGTTCGGGAGTCGGTTCAAGAGTTGGCGCTGGCGGGACGGCGAATTCGTCCATCGCGGCTTCGGGACGGGTCGCGGATTCCTCGGCGGTATCGGGCGGAGAAGGCGCAATCTCGTCGTGCGCGGGTTCGGCGGCGGGCGGTGCGACGAGCACCACCGTGGGTTCCTCGATCAGGCTGTCGAGGGCATTGAAGACGTGCTGGCATTCGCCGCAGCGCACGCGGCCGGAACGCGCCTTGAGCTGCTCCGCGGTGACGCGGAAGTGGGTTGCGCAGTCGGGGCAGCGCGTCAGCACTGCTGGCCCTCCAGCCGCACCCAGCCGTCCAGTTCGGCGCCGACCTGCAGCGCAATCAGCGGCGCATAGGCGGCGATGACCTGATCGGCCTGGCTCGCCAGCACGCCGGACAGCGCGATGCGCCCGCCCGGCGCGAGGCGCCCGACCAGCAGCGGAGCCAGCACACAGAGCGGGTTGGTGAGGATGTTGGCGACCACGATGTCGAAGCGCTCGTCGAGCTTGTCCCGTGAATGGCGCAAGGCGATCGTCACGCCATTGTTGGCGGCGTTGTCGCGTGCGGCGATCAGGGCATTCTCGTCGATATCCACGCCCAGCACCGATGCCGCGCCCAGCCTGGCCGCGGCGATGCCGAGGATGCCCGAGCCGCAGCCGTAGTCGAGCAAGCTCAGTTGAGTCCCTGGGCCACCGCGCAGGGTTTCGGTCAGCCATTGCAGGCAGAGGAAGGTGGTCGGGTGCGAGCCGGTGCCGAAGGCCAGGCCCGGGTCGAGGATCAGGTTGATCGCGTCGGCGTCGGGTGCGGCGTGCCAGGAAGGCACGATCCACAGGCGCTCATTGACCTTGATCGGATCGAACTGGGCCTGGGTCAGGCGTACCCAGTCCTGTTCGGCGACGTCTGCCAGTTCGATCTCGGGCAGGTCTTCGATCCCGGCGGCCGCCGCCGCCGCGGCGATGCGGCCGATCAGGTCCTCGCCCGGGTCGAACAGCGCCACCACCCGGCTTTCAGTCCACAGCGGCGTCTCGGGTCCGCTCCCCGTCGCGTCGGGTTCGCCGAATTGCGGCGTTTCCAGGTCGGTCCCGGCCAGCGCGTCTTCGACGCTGACCGAGATCGCGCCGGCCGCCAGCAGCGCGTCGGACAGCGCATCCGCATGCGCGGCGTCGGTTTCCAGGGCGACGCTGACCCACATGGCGCCTACTTGCCCTTGCTGGCTTCGCTGCGGGCGGCGAGCTTTTCTTCGAGGTAATGGATGCTGGTGCCGCCCTTGATGAAACGCTCGTCGAGCATCAGGTCCTGGTGCAGCGGGATATTGGTCTTGATGCCGTCCACCATCATTTCCGACAGTGCGATGCGCATGCGTCGGATGGCCTGTTCACGCGTGTCACCGTAAGCAATCACTTTGCCTATCATCGAGTCGTAGTGGGGCGGTACGGTGTAGCCGGAGTAGGCATGCGAATCCACGCGGATGCCGGGGCCGCCGGGCGGATGCCAGTTGGTGATCTTGCCGGGCGAAGGCGTGCACTTGAAGGGGTCTTCGGCATTGATGCGGCACTCGACCGCATGGCCGCGGATTTCGATGTCGCGCTGCTTGAACCAGAGTTTCTCGCCGGCGGCGATGCGGATCTGCGCCTGGACGATGTCGATGCCCGTGATCAGCTCGGTGACCGGGTGCTCGACCTGGACGCGGGTGTTCATTTCGATGAAATAGAACTCGCCGTTCTCGTAGAGGAATTCGAAGGTGCCGGCGCCGCGGTAGTTGATGCGGCGGCAGGCCTCGGCGCAACGGTCGCCGACGCGGGTCAGCACGCGGCGGTTGATGCCCGGTGCCGGCGCTTCCTCGACCACCTTCTGGTGCCGGCGCTGCATCGAGCAGTCGCGCTCGCCCAGATAGACCGAGTTGCGATGCGCGTCGGAGAGCACCTGGATTTCCACGTGGCGCGGATTTTCGAGGAACTTCTCCATGTACACGGTCGGGTTGTTGAAGGCCGCGCCGGCTTCGCTACGGGTCATGTTGACTGCGTTGAGCAGCGCGGCCTCGGTATGCACCACGCGCATGCCGCGTCCGCCGCCGCCGCCGGCCGCCTTGATGATCACCGGATAGCCGACGGCGCGGCCGATCTTGGTGATTTCCTTGGGGTCGTCGGGCAGGGCACCCTCGGAACCGGGGACGCAGGGGACGCCGGCTTCGCGCATGGCGTTCTTGGCGCTGACCTTGTCGCCCATCAGGCGGATGGTTTCGGGGCGCGGGCCGATGAAGGCGAAGCCGGATTTCTCGACGCGTTCGGCAAAGTCGGCGTTTTCCGAGAGGAAGCCGTAGCCGGGGTGGATCGCCTCGGCGTCGGTGACTTCGGCCGCGGAAATGATGGCGGGGATGTTGAGGTAGCTCTGGCTCGAAGGCGCCGGCCCGATGCACACCGATTCGTCGGCGAGCTTGACGTACTTCGCCTCGGTGTCGGCTTCCGAATGCACGGCGACCGTGCGCACGCCAAGCTCGCGGCAGGCGCGCAGGACTCGTAGCGCTATCTCGCCGCGGTTGGCGATCAATACTTTACCGAACATCATGCCTCCGCCGGGCCGCCCCAAGGAGGCATGAATTGTTGAACCGGACGCTGCAAAGCAGCGGAACCGTCATCACCCCTTTCCGCGGGGCGAAGTCGGGGTTTCGTGGAGCACTGCTCCGCGCCGACGCAGCCGGCCGGCTGTGCAAAGCCGGCCGTGGGGCGAGGGTCGGGGGAATGGTCGTCATGTTCAGCCGATCACGAACATCGGCTGGCCGTATTCGACGGCCTGGCCGTTTTCAACCTGGATGGCCTTGATCACGCCGGATACGTCGGCTTCGATCTCGTTCATCAGTTTCATCGCCTCGATCACGCAGAGCGTGTCGCCCTCCTTCACCGTCTGGCCGATCTCGACGAAAGGCGCGGCATCCGGGCTGCTGGCCCGATAAAAGGTGCCCACCATCGGCGCCTTCATGACATGGCCCTCGGGCTGGGCCGGTGCGGCGGCGGCAGGAGTTGGCGTTGGCGACACGGCGGCCGGCGCCGCTACTGCGGCCGCGGGCATATGGATATTGGTGGTCGCGGGCGCTGCGGCGAAATGCTTGGCAATGCGAATCTTTTCTTCGCCCTCACTGATTTCAAGCTCCGAAATGCCGGAGTTCTGCACGAGATCAATCAGGGTCTTGAGTTTTCTCAGGTCCATGGGGACTCCCAAACAAGGATTTGCGGCCGCGGCCGCCGATTTCTGGATGATTCAGGCGGTGCGCAAGCGGGCCAGCGCGGCTTCCAGCGCCAGTTCGTAGCCTTGCGCGCCAAGACCGGAGATAACGCCGACGGCGATATCCGAAAAATACGAGTGACGGCGGAACGGCTCCCGCCCATGCACGTTCGACAGATGAACCTCGATGAAGGGAATGGCCACCGCCGCCAGGGCGTCGCGCAGGGCGACGCTGGTATGGGTGTAGCCGGCCGGGTTGATGATGATGAAGCGCACGCCCTGTTCGCGCGCCGACTGCACCCGGTCGATCAGTTCGCCCTCGTGATTGCTTTGAAAGCTTTCAAGCCGGGCACCGAAAGCACGGGCGCGGGCCTCCATTGCCGTATGTATGCTGGCCAGCGTGGTGCGCCCGTAAATTTCCGGTTCGCGGCTTCCCAGGAGGTTCAGATTCGGCCCGTGGAGGACCAGAATTGCGCCCTGCGATTCGTCGCCGGTGCCGGCTTTGCTGCGTTTTTGCTTCGTCATGGGCGCAAGTTTGCCGCAAATACCTGCACTTTGTCCAGCTAGCGAGAAATCAGCTCGACCAGTTGCCGCTCCAGATCCGCCTCCGCGTAGCGGCCCAGCTTGATCGCCGCGACCATTCCCTGGCGGTCGATCACCGCGGTGAAGGGCAGTGCCTGGCGCGAGTTGCCCAGTGCGACGCTGCTGTCGATCGCGCCCGAATCACCGATCAGCAAGGGGTAGCTGACCGGGGTCTGCTTTTGAAATTCGATGACCTTGCCTGCAGTATCGATGCTGATGCCGACAAATTGAACACCTTTAGCCCCGAATTGCTCCTGCAGGCGAGAGAAGCCCGGCATTTCCTCGCGACAGGGCGGGCACCAGGTCGCCCAGTAATTGACGACCAGAATCTTGCCGCGCCATTGTTCCATTGCCTGGGCCTTGCCGTCGGGGTCGGGCAGGTTCAAGCGGAAGATCGCCGTCGCCTGGCTGCCCAGCGAGGAAGTTTCCAAAGGAGGAACTCCCTTCATGTTCATGGCGGTTTGGCTGTCTTTGAATATGAAGTAGCCGAAGATGACCGAGAGAATGCCGACGATGGCGATTGCGGCCCAGGTGCGGCGGGAATTCATGGGCCGGTTTCCCGCAGCAAGTCGATCACGACTTCGGCGCGTGCCCGTCGCCGACCCTGGCCGCCGTGATGCGCTTTCGGCTGCTGGCGCTCGGCGAGCGGCGGATAGATCGACAGCAGGACCGGGATCTCGTTCCACTCTATGGCCAGTTGCGAGTCCAGCCCCTGCTTGCGCTTGTCGATGACTTCGTAGGCGATACCCTGGGACAGGAGCGCTATTTCGACATCCTTGCTGCTATCGGCGAACAGTTCTATTTCGGCGGCCGAATAACGTCCAGCCGTGCCGTCCAGGGCGCCGCCCGTCAGGTAGGGGTTGAATTCGGTCAGCGCCTGCATCACTTCGAGGGCCGTGGCGCGCAGGTCATGTACGCGCTCCCGCTGCTCGTCTTCCTGATAGAGCGACTGCCAGCTGCGCAACTCGGTCTCGATTTCCTCGTTGGTGGGCAGCGCATCGCCTTCCGCGGCACCGAGACTGCGCGCGGCCTTGCGTTTGGCGGTGCCGTAATCCGTGATGCCGTCTTCCGCCATCAGGCGCGCGGCTGCGCTGGCGATCGCGCGGCGCAATTGGCTGGATGCGGAGGGTGCTGGTTTGCGGCGCGGCATGGGTTGCGGGTAGCGGAGGTTAGAATCCTCTGACATTATTCCATGGAAAAGTGCCATGCACATTCACATCCTCGGTGTCTGCGGCACCTTCATGGGCGGCATCGCGCTGCTGGCACGCTCGGCCGGGCACCGGGTCACCGGTTGCGACGCCAACGTCTATCCGCCGATGAGCACGCAATTGACCGAGCAGGGCATCGCCTTGACGGATGGCTATGACCGGGGGCAACTGGCGCTGAATCCGGACCTGTTCGTCGTCGGCAATACCATTTCGCGCGGCAATCCGCTGCTGGAGGCGATCCTGGAGCGCAATCTGGCCTATGTCTCAGGGCCGCAGTGGCTGGCCGAAAACATTTTGCAGGGGCGCTGGGTGCTGGGCGTGGCGGGCACGCATGGCAAAACCACCACGACGTCTATGCTGGCCTGGATACTGGAAGAGGCGGGCTTGAATCCCTCGTTTCTCGTCGGCGGAGTGCCGCAGGGCTTCGGCGTCTCGGCGCGGCTGACCGATTCACCCTTCTTCGTCATCGAAGCCGACGAGTACGACACGGCGTTTTGCGACAAGCGTTCCAAATTCGTTCATTACCGCCCACGGACTGCCGTGCTGAATAACCTTGAGTTCGATCATGCGGACATCTTTTCTGATCTTGCTGCTATCGAGACTCAATTCCATCATTTTGTGCGCACTCTGCCCGGTAACGGACTGATTGTCGCCAACGCCGCGGAGCCGGCGCTCGATCGCGTGCTGGCACGCGGTTGCTGGACGCCGGTCGAGGTTTTCAACGGCGATGCCGGCTGGCAGGCCGTGGCCGTGGATGGCGATGGAGGCTTCGAGGTCCGCCTGCGCGGCGAGCGCGTGGGGCGCGTCGACCATTTCGCCCTGCCTGGCGACCACAACCGCGCCAATGCCCTGGCCGCGCTGGCTGCGGCCCGCCATGCGGGCGTGCCGGTGGCTGTCGGGCTGCGGGCGCTGGAAAGCTTCAAGGGCGTGCGGCGCCGGCTGGAGGTGCGTGGCAGGGTGCGTGGCGTTACCGTGATCGACGACTTCGCCCACCATCCGACGGCAATCCGCGTCACTCTTGAAGGCCTTCGTCAGCGCGTGGGCACCGCCCGGATTCTTGCGGTGCTCGAGCCGCGATCGAATACGATGAAACTGGGCACCATGAAGGCGCAGTTGCCGGATAGCCTCGTCGGCGCAGAGGCGACCTATTGCTATGCCGGCAATTTGGGCTGGGATGCCGCCGCGGCCCTGGCGCCCCTGGGGGCAAGGGCCAGGGTCTTCGACGATCTCGACCAACTGGTCGCCGCCGTGGCGGCGGACGCACGGGAGGGCGATCAGGTACTGATCATGAGCAACGGTGGATTCGGCGGAGTTCATGAAAAGCTGCTCGCCGCACTGACGCGTTGATACCGGGCTGTTCCCCTGGCGCGCTTTCCTGACGTAAAAAACGTCCGGTCCGCGAGCGGTCGTCGCGCGGCCCCGGCATTTGTCGCAATGGAAGCTTCCGTGGCGCCTGACGCCGGCCCTGTCAGCGTCAAGCGCGGCTGCCATAAGCGGAACCCCGGACAGGGCCGGCGCAAATAATCACATATCGTGATACCCAACTTTGACAAATATCAAGGAAGCTGTGTTAACCTTCGCAATAGTTGAGTATTAAAGTAAAGTTTGACTACGCGAATTGAATGTCGGCAAGTAAGCGTTGCGCCACGGGCGCGATGAGTACAAAGTGCCAGAAACGCCGCCATGACCAACGATGTCTGGCGAAGGCGATTTAGGGGGGAGCATGGCAATCAGTAAATCCAAATCCTGTCGAGGGTGGGGTTCCGCACGTCTTGCCCGTGGCCTTACGGCTGGCGCGCTGGCCCTTGGTACCGAGCTGGCGGTTGCGGCCTGGGAACTCAATCTGCAGCCTCCGGTCAGTGCCGGCGCGCGGCTTGCCTACGATTTGCACACCATGGTGATGTGGCTGATCGTGGTGATCTTCGTCGGCGTGTTCGGCGTCCTCAGCTATTCGCTGTACGCCCATCGCAAGTCGAAGGGCCACAAGCCTGCCGATTTCCACGACAACACGACAGTTGAAATTCTGTGGACCGTGGTGCCCTTCATCATCCTGGTCCTGATCGCTTTCCCCGCCACCACCTCGCTGGTGGCGATGCGCGACACCTCGCAGCCGGACATGACGGTGAAGGCCACCGGTTACCAATGGAAATGGGGTTATGAGTACCTGACCGGCGATGCCGCAGGGATCAAGTACATGAGTGTGCTGGCCACCACCCAGGATCAGATCAAGGGACTGGCGCCCAAGGGCGAGCACTACCTGCTGGAAGTCGACAAACCGCTGGTGGTTCCGGTGAACCAGAAGGTACGCATTCTCGCGACCTCGGCCGATGTCATTCACAACTGGTCGGTGCCGGCGTTTGCGGTGAAGACCGATGCCGTCCCGGGCTTCGTGCGCGACACCTGGTTCCGCGCCGAGAAGGAAGGCACCTACCGCGGTCAGTGTTCCGAACTCTGCGGCAAGGATCACGGCTTCATGCCGGTGGTGGTCGAGGTGGTTTCGGCGGAAAAATATGCCGCCTGGGCGGCCGAACAGAAGAAACTGATGGCCGCCGGGGCGGAAGATGTCAGCAAGGTATGGACCCTCGCCGAGCAGCAGGCTCACGGCGAAAAGGTTTACACCACCAACTGCGCGGCCTGCCACCAGCCCACCGGACAGGGCCTGCCGCCGGCCTTCCCGGCGCTCGACGGGTCGAAACTGGTGAAGGGACCGAAGCAGGCCCACATCCAAATCGTGCTCAACGGCAAGCCGGGTACCGCTATGGCGGCGTTCGGCGCACAGCTCAACGATACCGATGTCGCCGCCGTGGTCGCCTATGAGCGCAATGCCTGGAGCAACAAGTCCGGCGAAGTCATTCAACCGGCCGAAGTCAAGGCCCTGCGCGGCAAGTGATCGACCCGCGCGAGCCTACAGGAGAACAGCATGAACGCTAGCCACACTGCCCATCACGACGATCTCGGCCATCACGGCCACGCACCTACCGGCATCATGCGCTGGATCACCACCACCAACCACAAGGACATCGGCACGATGTACCTCTGGTTCAGCTTCATCATGTTCCTGGTCGGCGGCGCGATGTCGCTGGTGATTCGCGCCGAACTGATGCAACCCGGCATCCAGTACGTGTCGCCCGAGTTCTATAACCAGATGCTCACGCTGCATGCGCTGATCATGGTGTTCGGCGCGATCATGCCGGCCTTCGTCGGCTTCGCCAACTGGATGCTGCCGCTGATGCTGGGTGCTCCCGACATGGCCTTTGCCCGGATGAACAACTGGAGCTTCTGGCTGCTGCCGCCGGCGGCCATCCTGCTTACCGGATCCCTGTTCGTCCCGGGCGGCGCGGCCGGCACCGGCTGGACGCTGTATCCGCCCCTGTCGGTGCAGATGGGCATCGGCATGGATATGGCGATATTCGCTGTGCATATCCTCGGCATGTCGTCGATCATGGGTTCGATCAACATCATCACCACCATCCTCAACCTGCGCACGCCCGGCATGACCCTGATGAAGATGCCGATGTTCGCCTGGACCTGGCTGGTGACGGCCTTCCTGCTGATCGCCTCGATGCCGATACTCGCCGGCGCGGTGACCATGCTGCTGACCGACCGCCATTTCGGCACCAGTTTCTTCGCCGCCGCCGGCGGCGGCGATCCGGTGCTGTTCCAGCACATCTTCTGGTTCTTCGGCCACCCCGAGGTGTACATCATCGCGCTGCCGGCCTTCGGCGTCGTCTCGCACGTGATCCCCGCCTTCTCGCGCAAGCCGCTGTTCGGTTATGTCTCGATGGTCTATGCGATCGCCGCCATCGGTCTGATTTCCTTCTTCGTCTGGGCCCACCACATGTATGTGACGGGGATTCCGCTGACAGGACAGCTCTACTTCATGTACGCCACGCTGCTGATTGCCGTGCCGACCGGGGTCAAGGTGTTCAACTGGGTCACCACCATGTGGCGCGGCGCGCTTTCCTTCGAGACGCCGATGTTGTTTGCGCTGGGCTTCCTGTTCCTGTTCACCATCGGCGGCCTGACCGGCCTGGTGCTGGCGATCACGGCGGTGGATATCCAACTGCAGGACACCTATTACGTGGTGGCCCATTTCCATTACGTGATGGTTGCGGGAGCCCTGTTCTCCGCCTATGCTGGTCTGTATTACTGGCTGCCGAAATGGACCGGCCACATGTACAACGAGTCGCTGGGCAAGCTGCACTTCTGGCTTTCCATCGTGTTCTTCAACGTCGCCTTCTTCCCGCAGCACTTCCTCGGCCTTGCCGGCATGCCGCGCCGCATTCCCGACTATGCGCAGCAATTCACCGACTTCAACATGGTCTCGGGCATCGGCGCATTCGGCTTTGGCTTCAGCCAGCTGCTGGTTCTGGTGGTGGTGTTCCAGGCCATGAAGGGCGGCGCAAAGGCCGCGGCCAAGCCGTGGGACGGCGCGACCGGCCTGGAGTGGACGGTGCCTTCGCCGGCGCCGCACCATACCTTCGAGGACCCGCCGCCCTTCGACCAGGCCACCGCCCATGGCTGATCGAGTCGCCATGGAACACGGCAAACTGACGCCGCAGCAGAGGCAAGGCAACCGGCGCATTGCGCTGATCCTCGCCCTGTTCGCCTTCCTGGTGTTTGCGACCTTCATCGCCCGCCAGTGGCTGGCCTCGTCCTGACCATCGGTTTATCGAGCGATGAGCCAAGTCCTCACTCCCGCGGGCACCCTGACCAAGGCGGCCAATCGCCGTCTGGCGCTGCGCCTGCTGGTGGTGATTGCCGGCAGCCTGTTGTTCGTCGCGGTGCAGCCGGGCCTCTACAAGGCCTTCTGCGATTGGACCGGAATCTACGACATCGACCGCGCCGACCAACTGGCGCACAGCCCGCTGGCCGGCCGTGCGGTGCGCCTCGAATTCGATGCCAACAGCTTCGACAACGGCTTGCGCTTCCGTCCGGAGCTCGCGACCCTGTCGGCGAAAACCGGCAACGTCGTGCATGTGACCTACCGCGTCGAGAATACGCGCGATACCGTCGTTATCGGCCAGGCGGTTCCCAGCTACAGCCCGCAGCACGCGGGCGGCTACGTAAAGAAACTTGATTGCTTCTGTTTCAAGCAGCAGACCTTCGCGCCGCATGAGGTGCGCGAGCTGCCGGTGGTATTTGTGCTTGATCCGCAACTGCCGGCCGATGTCACGACCGTGACGCTGTCCTATACATTCTTCGAGGTTCCGGAAGGATCGGTGCAGGGCAGGTCCGTCAATTCGAAATCCGCGCCATGAACAAGATTGCCGCCACGTCGCCCGGACTGCTGCGCACCCTGCGTACGGTGGGTTCGGCCATGTTCGGCGTGCGCGGCAGGAAGCGCCACGAAGAGGATGCGGCTGGCTTGTCGCCGTTATCGGTGGCCATCGCCGCGTTGATTTTCATGGCCATGTTCGTCGGGGTTCTGGTCACCCTGGCCACGACCATTGTCGGCAAATAGCAAGATCGCGTATCGCAAATTGTTGAACAGCATCAACCGCTAAATTCCAGGAGGCCGCCATGAGTCACGCTGCAGGAAGCAACCGCTACTACGTTCCGGAGCCATCGATCTGGCCCCTGGTGGGCTCGGGCGCCCTGCTGCTGCTCGCCTTTGGCGCCGTGCTCAGCATGAATTCGATCGCCAACGGCGGCCTGTTGCTGCTGGCGGGTTTCGTGGTGTTGCTGATCATGCTGTTCGGCTGGTTCGGGCGGGTCATCGGCGAGTCCGAGGGCGGCCAATACAACATCCAGGTGGACCGCTCCTTCCGCTGGGCGATGTCGTGGTTCATTTTTTCCGAGGTGATGTTCTTCGCCGCGTTCTTCGGCGCCCTGTTTTACGTCCGCGTGCTGGCTGTTCCCGAACTCGGCAGCCCCGCCCAGGCCCTGCTCTGGGACGGCTTTGTCGGCCATTGGCCGACTGCGGGACCCGCTGCCAAGGACAGCTTCACGCCGATGCACGCATGGGGCCTGCCGGCCATCAATACCGCCTTGCTGCTGAGTTCCGGCGTGACCATCACCTGGGCCCACTGGGGCCTGATCGCCGGCAAGCGCAAGCAACTGATACTGGGCCTGATCCTCACGGTGTTGCTCGGCGTGACCTTCCTCGGCGTGCAGATTTATGAGTATGGCGAAGCCTATTCCCACCTCAACCTCAAGATGACCACGGGAGTTTACGGCTCCACCTTCTACATGCTGACCGGTTTTCACGGCTTCCATGTCACGCTGGGCGCGACCATGCTGGCCGTGATTCTGGTGCGCTCGATCAAGGGCCACTTCACGGCCGAGCGCCATTTCGCCTTCGAGGCGGTGGCGTGGTACTGGCACTTCGTCGACGTGGTCTGGCTGGGCTTGTTCGTCGTCGTCTATTGGCTCTGAGCTTCCGGCCATCCCGGGGCCAGCGGACGCGGTCCGGGCACGAGCTTCATGCCCGGGCTCAGAGATGCCCGCTGATCCAGCCGAAGTAGTGGCCGCCGATCAACACCAGGAACAGCAGCACGGAAAGGGTGACGCGCAGCGTCAGCGCCTTGACCGCCCGGTCCGCACCCTGCCCGCTGTCGCGATATACGAACAACAAGGCGCTGGCCAGACTGACCACAATGGCAATTAGCAGGGCAATTACAATGAAGCGCATGAGCGAAACGCCAAAATGTCCAGTGTCGCTACGATACCAGTTCGCCGTCTAGGCGTGGGTCGTCCTTCCCGGGCCCTGTGGCAGCGCGCAGCGATCAGCCTGGTCCTGGTCGGCATCTGCCTGGGCATGGCCTGGCTGCAGTTGTGGCGTGCCGAAACCCGCGGCGGCAATTTCGCGCGGCAGCAGGCCGGCGCCGGGGCCGCCCCGATCGCTCTTGGCGCCGACCAGCGCGATGCCGAGTTGCTGCAATGGCGTCCGGTCACGGTGCGAGGGCGTTGGCTTGCGCAGCGGACCCTGTTTGTCGACAACAAAATCCATCGTCAGCGTGTCGGCTACCATGTATTGACGCCCTTGCAGCTCGATGGATCGCGTGCCGTGGTGCTGGTCAATCGCGGCTGGGTGCAGGCACCCCGCCTGCGCAGCGAGATGCCGCCGATCACCACGGAGCCCGGTCCCGTCGAAATCAGCGGCATTGCACGCAAGTTCGAGTCGAAGTTTTTCGAGTTCGGCAGCCCGCAGCCCGAAGGCCCGGTTTGGCAGCACGTGCGCGAGGCGGACTATCGCCAGCGCAGCGGCCTGGATGTATTGCCGGTCATCGTCCTGCAATCGAATGCCGCGGCCGACGGCCTGATCCGCGACTGGAGCGAGCTTCAGGGACCCGGCAACCCGGCGCAGCGCCACTATGCTTATGCCATCATGTGGCTGGTCTTTGCCCTGATGGCCGCCGGCTACGGTTTGTTGGCATGGAAGCGCGCTTGAAGCCGGTCCGATCGATCCCCGCCATGCCCCATTCCTCTCCCGCTGCCATGAACGATTCCGGTCCAGCCACTCCGATTCGCCGGTCCGGCCGCTGGGCATTGCTTGCCATTGCCCTGGTCTGCGTCCTGCCTTTGCTGGCGGCCCTGTATTTCCGATTCATCGCACCCCCCGACGCAGCAACGCTGGCCGGCCAGGCGCTCACGCCCGCGGCATTTCCCTATGCTGCCCTGCGGCGCATGGACGGCCAGCCGCTGGCCCACTCCGAGGTCGCCGAGCACTGGATGGTGGTGCATGCCGGCTCGGGACTCTGCGATTCAGGTTGTCGCGACGCGCTCTATCTGACGCGGCAAGCGCGCACCGCCCAGGGCCGCAGCATGGAGCGCATCCAGCGCGTCTGGATCATTGCCGACGCCACCCGACCCGCCGCCGATTTGCTTGCCCTGCACCCGGATTTGCTGCTGCTCGAACCGGTCGATGGCCGGGCCATCGAGGCATTCACGGTCGCAGGGGCGATCCATCTGGTCGACCGGCGCGGCTTCGTGGTGTTTCGTTATGCGCCCACGGTCGATCCGAAGGCCTTCATTCGCGAGCTGGGCAAGCTGGTCAAGTTCTAGCCGTGTCGCCAACACCAACTTTCCTGCGCGAGCCGCATTCTTGCCTATCCGCGGCGGCCCCGGATGGGGAAGTCTTGTTCGCCGCGGATGGCGTCGCAAGCGGCAGCAGACCCGCCGTTTGCCCCGCGGCACAGGCCGTGCCCTTACAGCTTTGCAGCCTCTGGCTGCGTGCTAGACTGGCATTTCGATTCCGGATTCAACGGTTCATCTCTCAAGCATGAAAACCACAGCCCTCATCCTGCAATCCGGCACAGACCGACTGCGCCAGTATTTCCAGTTGACCAAACCGCGGGTGGTCTCGCTGATCGTGTTTTGCGCGGTAATCGGCATGTTCCTCGCGGTGCCGGGCATGGTGCCGTGGCGCATCCTGCTGGCCGGCACCGCTGGCATTGCCCTGGTGGCCGGCGCGGCGGCGGCGGCGAACTGCCTGATCGAACAGAAGATCGATGCGCTGATGGCGCGCACCCGCGGCCGGCCCCTGCCGCAGGGCGAAGTCAATTCACTGGAGACGGTGCTGTTCTCGGGCCTGATCGGCGGCACCGGGCTGTTCCTGCTCTACACCTGGGTGAATCCCTACACCATGTGGCTGACCTTCGCCACCTTCGTCGGCTATGCGGTGATCTACACCATTTTCCTCAAGCCCAACACCTCGCAGAACATCGTCATCGGCGGCGCCTCGGGCGCCATGCCGCCGGTGCTCGGCTGGGCGGCCGTGACGGGAGACGCGCCGGGCCAGGCCTGGCTGCTGTTCCTGATCATCTTCGTGTGGACGCCGCCGCACTTCTGGTCGCTGGCGCTGTACCGCACCAAGGAATACGCCGCCGCCGGCCTGCCCATGCTGCCGGTGACGCATGGCGCCGAGTACACCCGTCGCCATGTCTTTCTCTACACCGTCGGCCTCACGCTGGTAACCCTGGTGCCCTATGTCATAGGCATGTCGGGTGGATTCTACCTGACCTCTGCCGTGCTGCTCGACACCGTCTTTCTCGGTTACGCCTGGCTGATCTGGCGCGACTATTCGGACGCCGTGGCGCGCATCACCTTCCGCTGGTCGATTCTCTATCTTGCACTCCTGTTCGCGGCGCTGCTGATCGACCACTACCTGTTGGTCTGAGTATGTTTCCCCGCTAGCTTCCGATGCGCATCCTGCTGTGGTGCCTTGCGCTGCTGCTCAGCGCCTGCAGTCCGCCGGCGAAGTTCAACGCCACGGAACTGCGCGGCATCGACTGGGGCAAGGACTTCGCGCTTACCGACCATCGAGGCAAGCCGCGCCGCCTGGCCGATTTCCAGGGCCGCGCGGTGGTGCTGTTCTTCGGCTACACGCAATGTCCGGATGTCTGCCCGACGACGATGGGCAATATGCGCGACTTGATGGCCGCGCTGGGACCGGACGCGGAACGGGTGCAGGTGTTGTTCGTCACGATCGATCCCGAGCGCGATACGGCGTCACTCCTGGCGCAATACGTGCCGGCATTCCATCCGTCTTTTCTCGGCCTGTTCGGCGATGCGGCGGCGACGGCGGCAGTCGCGAAGGAGTTCAGGATCTACTATCACAAGCAGCCGGGCACGACGCCCTCGACCTACTCGATGGATCACACGGCCGGCAGCTATGTCTTCGATCCGCGCGGGCGGCTGCGGCTTTACCTGCGCCACGGCGAAACGCCGCAGCATATGGCGCAGGACCTCAAACGGCTGTTGGCCGGGGAGTAGCAAGGCTGCGGAAAAAACATGGGCAGCCGTGGCTGCCCATTCCTGACGGCTTTGGATTAGTCAGGCCGCCGCCAGGCTGCTTTTCATCTTCTGCATCGCCTTGACTTCGATCTGGCGAATGCGCTCGGCCGATACGCCGTACTCGGCCGCAAGTTCGTGCAGCGTCGCTGCTTCCTCGCCATCCGCCACCAGCCAGCGCCGCTGGACGATGGTGCGGCTGCGTGGATCGAGACTGGCCAATGCGGAACGCAGGCCTTCGTCCTGCAAGCGGTCATACTCCTTGCGTTCCAGGATCGCCGAAGGTTCGATGCTGCGATCGGCGGCCAGATAGGCGATGGGAGCATAGCTGTCCTCGTCGTCATCGGAGACGGGTTCGAGCGAAACGTCGGCACCCGTCAGGCGGGTTTCCATTTCGACGACGTCTGCCGGCTTGACGCCGAGTTGCTTTGCCACGGCGGCGACCTCTTCGGCACCCAGCGTGTTGAAGCCCTGTGGCGAATCCACGTCCTGCGCCAGCGAAGCCTTGATGCTGCGCAGATTGAAGAACAGTTTGCGCTGTGCCTTGGTCGTGGCGATCTTGACCAGCCGCCAGTTCTTGAGGATGTATTCATGGATCTCGGCCTTGATCCAGTGCATGGCGAACGACACGAGTCGCACACCGCGATCCGGATCGAAGCGCTTCACCGCCTTCATCAAGCCGATGTTGCCTTCCTGAATCAGGTCGGCATGCGGCAAGCCATAACCCAAATAGCCGCGCGCAATGGCAATCACCAGGCGCAGATGAGAGGTTACCAACTGCCGCGCCGCATCAAGGTCGCCGTCCTGGCGGAAGCGGCGGGCAAGCGACTGCTCCTCGGCTTCGCTGAGCATCGGGACGCGATTGGCGGCGGAAATGAACGCCTCGATACTGCCGCTGGCGGCAAGCATGGGGAAACGCTCAAGAGATACGGTATGACTCACGGTACGACCTCCTTGAAAGCAATATTAGCACTCTTGAATTAAGAGTGCCAACACCTGGAGAAGTTCCCGATGAATTTAGTCGGGAATTGTCGACCTGGCCCGTTTGCAGGCAGGAAGCCCCGGGCATTCCGCCCGAGGACGCGATGGGGCCGTCAGGCTTTCGGCGGCACGCCGGGCGGACGTTTCGGCTTCTTGAAGAATCGCTTGGAAGGCTTGGCGCCTGGCGTCGGATCCTGGCGCCTTGCCTGTTCGGGACGCCGTCCCTGCCCCTGCCCTTGTCCCTGTCCCTGTCCCGGACGGCGTCCCGGCTCTGCGGGCGATCCCTGAATACGGTTGCCGGGGGCCAGGCAAATCTCCAACTCGATGATTTCGTCCCAAATTGCATCGGTACGCTGGTGGTCGGGAATGGCCAGCAATTCCCGCAGGCGGCGACGCGGGTCTTGGGGCTGCGGTTCGTTGCGCACGGGCTCCGCAGGTAGTTGCTCGTTTTGCGCGGCTTCGACGGGAGCCTGCTCGATCGGTTGGTCTTCGTTCATCTGCATATTATCGCCCGAATAATCTGTTCCGTTGCAGCGTCGGCCATTGCGGCGCGGAAGCTGTAGGTTTTTTCCAAAGCCTTTCGGCATGTTTCCTGGACCGATACGGCAAGATCCTCGAATCGGCAATCACCGGTGGGCTGGTCGCTGCGCTCACCTGGCTTGCGAATCCGGATCCGTTCGCTCAGTCCATCTGCGTGCCGCAATCCAGCGGCGGCGACGCGATGAATTGGGCCATTTGCGTCGGACTGCCGCGCAGGGGGTCGACGGGCCCAATAGCGCTGAAACTGACGGCATAGCCGTGGCGGGCTGCAACGCCCCGCGCCCATTGCTGAAATCTGGCACGCTTCCATTCGAAGCGATGGCCGCGGTGCCGAAACTGACCGGGCACCATGCCATGCAGCGCATTGTATTCCTCGTTGGGCGTGGTGACCAGAACTGTGGCGGGGCGCAGGCCGGCAAACACCGCATGTTCGACCTTCGACAAGCGGCGTGGATCGATGTGTTCGATGGTTTCAACCAGGGTGGCGGCATCGAAGCCGGCGAGCTCCAGATCGGCTTCCTCGAACGAGCCGTAACGCAGCTGCACGCCGCCGGCATGATCGGGCCGATCCAGGCCCAGCGCGAGTCGCGCCGCGGCGAGCGCTGCGGCATCGATGTCGATGCCCACGATATGGCTGAACTGAGGGTGCGCCGCCAGCCTTTGCAACAATTCGCCGGGGCCGCAACCGAGATCGAGGACGCGGCTGGCGCCTCTGTCCAGCAGATGGCGCACCACCGTATCCAGACGCTCCTGGTGCAGTTCGCTGGCCATGGATCAGTCGACCTTCCTGCGCATCATTTCCCTGGTTTCAGTACTGCTGCATATGCTGGCGCATCGAGATCATCGCCCCCAGCCAGCCGAGGCCGGCGGCGAAGCCCAGCAGCAGCGCGGAGTCGCGCGCGCCCAGCGTCTGCAGCGCCAGCGTGAGATCGTACAGCCTTGCCAGTTCGGCCAGGGGGGCGCGCAGCCACAGCGCGGCGGCCGTGACCAGCAACCAGGCGACGACGCCGCCACCCAGACCGAGGAGGATCCCGAAGTAGAGGAAGGGGCGCTGGATGAATCCGTTCGTGGCGCCGAGCAGCCGGCTGACCTCGATCTCGGCACGATGAGTGAGCACTTGCATGCGGATCAGGCTGAAGCTGATCGCGATCAGGCCCATGCCCAGCAAAGCGGCCAGCAGCATCACCGAGGTGCGGCCAAGTTTCAGCAGGGCATCGAGCCGGCGTACCCAGGCCGAGTCGAGTTGCACATGCTCGATCCTGGGCCATTGGCGGAACTCGACGGCGAGCCGCTCCATCGCCGCCAAGCTTTCATCCGCGACGCTGACCACGAAGGCATCGGGAAAGGGGTTTGCCGGCAGGGCCTCGATCACCTCGCGCAAACCCGGGCCGGATTTCATGCGCGCCAGGGTTTCCTCGCGCGGGACGAACAGCACCTGCCTGACCCCGGCATAACGGCCCAGGCGCTCGCCGATTTCGCTCGCCGCCTGGCGTTCGGCGTTGGCCGCCATGAAGATGGAAATCTGCGGAACGGCTGAAGTCGCGCCGCTCAGGTGCAGGGCATTGGCGAGCAGCATCTGGCCTCCGGCCGGCAAGGCCAGTGCGATCCCGATCGCCAGCAGCGAGAGCAGGCTATTGACCGGCGCGGCAGCCAGCCGGCGCACCGCGAGCCGGGCCGCATCCTGGTGCTGGCTGAGCCAGACCCTCATGACAGCAGCCTGCCGTGATCGAGCTGCAGGCGCCGCGCCGCGGGAAACAGCTCGGTGGCATAGGTCGCGATCAATACCGTGACGCCGACGTGGTGGAACTCATGGAAGATGCGCGCCACGTCGGCGGCGGTTTGCGCATCGAGATGGGCCGTGGGTTCATCGGCCAGCAGCAGGCTCGGCCGGTTCACCACGGCGCGGGCGATTGCCAGGCGCTGCTGTTCGCCGCCGGAGAGCATGACCGGCATGGCCTTCTCGCGGCTGGCCAGGCCCACCTTGTCCAGCGCGGCGCGCACGCGCTGCGCCGCGTCCCGGCGCGGGAAGCCGACGATCGCCAGCGGCAGCATGACGTTGTCGAACACCGACCGATCGAACAGCAGCTTTTGATCCTGGAACACCATGCCGATGCGCCGGCGCAGGAAGGGCAGGGCCGAACGCGGCAGCGCGGCCAGATTCTGTCCGCCGATCAGCAGCGCACCGCCGCTGGGTTTTTCTATTCCCGCAATGAGTTTGAGCAGGGTCGATTTTCCTGC
Organism: Sulfuritalea sp.; assembly: GCA_023700805.1. Lineage (GTDB taxonomy): Bacteria > Pseudomonadota > Gammaproteobacteria > Burkholderiales > Rhodocyclaceae > Sulfuritalea. The sequence continues at coordinate 71,546 of JAMPYF010000003.1, read as the reverse complement.
GCCGGAGTGGCCGCAGACCAGCGCCATTTCGTGTTCCGTCACCTCGCAGCTGACATCCGACAGCGCATCGAGGCCGGGCGGGTAGCGCTTGGAAACACGCTCGAAGCGGATCACTAACCCGGTCCCAGCAGTGCCTCGACAAACTCGCCGGCGCGGAAGGTCTGCAAATCATCGATGCCCTCGCCGACGCCGATGAAGCGCACCGGCTTCGGGCACTGGCGCGCGATCGCGGCGAGCACGCCGCCCTTGGCGGTGCCGTCGAGCTTGGTGATGACCAGTCCGGTCACGCCGATCGCCTTGTCGAAGGCCTTGACCTGCTGCACGGCGTTCTGGCCGATGTTGGCGTCGAGCACCAGCAGCACCTCGTGCGGACCCGTGTCATGAGCCTTCTGGATCACGCGGCGCACCTTGGCGATTTCTTCCATCAGATGCAGTTGCGTCGGCAGGCGCCCGGCGGTGTCGGCCAGCACCACGTCGATCCCGCGCGCGCGCGCGGCGCTGATTGCATCGAACACCACGGCGGCGGGATCGCCGCCTTCCTGGGCGATGACCGTGACGCCGTTTCTTTCGCCCCATTCCGTCAGCTGCTCGCGCGCGGCGGCGCGGAAGGTGTCGCCGGCGGCCAGCAGCACGCTCTTGCCCTGGCTCTGGAAGTGCTTGGCCAGCTTGCCGATCGAGGTGGTCTTGCCGGCGCCATTGACGCCGGCGATCATGATCACGAAGGGCTGATGGCCATCGGCCTGCAGCGGTTGCTCGAGCGGCGCGAGCAGGGTTTGCAGCCCTTGCGCCAGCGCCGCGCGCAACTGGTCGGGGGTTTCCAGTTTGTCGCGCTTGACGCTGGCCTTGAGCTCGGCCAGCAGCCAGTGCGTCGCCTCGACGCCGCAGTCGGCCATCAGCAGCGTGCTCTCCAGATCTTCGAGCAGCTCATCGTCGATCTTGGCCCGGCTGAACAGCTCGCCGAGCGGCGTGTTGAGGGTGGCGCGGGTGCGGGAAAGTCCGGCCTTGAGGCGTTCGCCCCACGAGGCGCGCGGCGCCGGGCTTGCGGCTGCCTGGGCGGCGGGGTGGTCCTTCGTCTTTAGGAAACCAAACATGCGGAATGCGGTCGGAGGCTGGAGCCGCGCTAAGATGCGCGACTGTGATTTTAACAGAAGCCCCGTTCGGCTCCGGCACCAGGCCCGCCAAGACGGGCACGAGCCTGCTTCGAAACTTCGTTCCTCCCATAGCGCCGATCGCCATTGACCTGACATGAAACCACTGCTTGCTCCGCTTGTCCTGCTGGCATTCGCCGTAGCGCCAGCGCCAACTCTTGCCAACCCCTTCGAAACCCGACTGGCCAACGGTCTGCGCGTCATCGTCAAGGAAGACCCGCGTGCGCCGACCGCCGTGCATATGGTCTGGTATCGCGCCGGCAGCATGGACGAAAAGGACGGCACCTCGGGCGTAGCCCACGCGCTGGAGCACCTGATGTTCAAGGGCACCAGGAATCTCAAGTCGGGCGAGTTCAACAAGCGCGTGGCCGAGGCCGGCGGCCGCGACAATGCCTTCACCAGCCGCGACTACACCGCTTACTTCCAGATCGTGCCGAAGGGCGCGCTGCCGGAAATGATGAAGCTCGAAGCCGACCGCATGGCCAACCTGACCCTCGACGCCAAGGAGTTCGCCGCCGAGATCAAGGTGGTCATGGAAGAGCGGCGGCTGCGCACCGACGACAATCCGCAGGCTCTGGTGTATGAGACGCTGAATTCGACCATGTTCCAGGCGCATCCCTATCGGCGTCCGATCATCGGCTGGATGGACGATCTCGAACACATGACCTGGCAGGACGCGCGCGCCTGGTATCGCGCCTGGTATGCGCCGAACAATGCTTATGTCGTGGTGGCGGGCGACGTCGATCACCGCGAGGTATTCCGCCTGGCGCAGAAGTACTACGGCCCGCACAAGGCGAAGCCGCTGCCGGAGCGCAAGCCGCAGAACGAACCGCAGCAGGCCGGCATCCGCCGGGTAAGCGTCAAGGCGCCGGCCAAGCTGCCCTACATTGCCATGTCCTGGAAGGCGCCCAGGCTGCGCGACGTGCAGAAGGACCGCGACCCCTATGCGCTCGAGGTGCTGGCGGCGGTGCTCGACGGCCACGATGCCTCGCGCTTCGCGAAGAATCTGGTGCGCGGCAGCAAGGTCGCCCAGTCGGCCGGCGCCGGCTATGACGGAACGCTGCGCGGTGAGGCCAGCTTCACCCTGGACGGCCAGCCGGCCGAAGGCAAGACCGTCGCCGAACTGGAAGCCGCGCTGCGCGCCGAGATCAAGCGCATCCAGGACGAAGGCGTATCGGCCGAGGAACTGGCGCGGGTCAAGACCCAGTCGGTCGCGGCGCAGATCTACAAGCGCGATTCGCTGATGGCGCAGGCCATGGAAATCGGCGGCCTCGAAGCGGCCGGTGTGTCCTGGCGCGACATCGACGTGCTGCTGGAAAAGCTCAAAAGCGTGAGCTCGGACGAAGTCCAGGCGGTGGCGAAGAAGTATTTCTCGGACGACACCCTGAGCATCGCGGTGCTCGATCCGCAGCCCCTCGATAATGACAAACACAAGAAACCCTCCGGGGCAGTGAGGCACTGATGCGTATCCTGATATTTTTCCTGTTGTCGTTCCTGACCCCGACCTTCGCCCTGGCGGGAGTCAAGATCGAGCACTGGACGGCGCCCTCGGGGGCCAAGGTGTATTTCATCGAAACGCGGCTGTTGCCCATCCTCGACGTCCAGATCGATTTCGCCGGCGGCGGCGCCTTCGTTCCCGCCGCCAAGGCGGGCCTCGCCGGCCTGACCCGCAACCTGCTCGAAGCCGGCGCCGCCGATCTGGATGAAGAGAAGATCTCGGGGCGCCTGGTCGATCTCGGCGCGCGGCTGGGCGGCGGGGCCGACAGCGACCGCGCCAGCGTCAGTCTGCGCACGCTGTCGACCCAGGCCGAACGCGAGGCCGCGCTGGAGCTGATGCGCACCGTGCTGTCAGCGCCAACTTTCCCCCAAGCGGTGCTGGAGCGCGAAAAGGGCCGCAGCATCGCCGGCATCCGCGAAGCCGAAACGCGGCCCGACGCCATCGCCGGCAAGCGCTTCGCCGCGGCCATCTATCCCGATCATCCCTACGGCGTCAGCCCGTCGGTCGACAGCGTGAGCGCCATTACGCGCGACGACCTGGTCGCCTTCCATCGCCAGCATTACGGCGCCCGGGGCGCCGTGGTTTCGATCATCGGCGACGTCTCGCGCGCCGAGGCCGAGGCGATCGCCCAGCGCCTGACCGAAGCCCTGCCGTCGGGCGGCGGCGACCTCGTGCCGCCGCCGGTCAAGAAGCCGCTGCGGCAGACGATCAAGATTCCCCACCCGGCGGTGCAGAGTCACGTGCATGTCGGCCTGCCGGCGATCAGCCGCAGCGATCCCGACTATTTTCCGCTGCTGGTGGGCAACTACAGCCTCGGCGGCGGCGGCTTCGTCTCGCGCCTGATGAAGGAAGTCCGCGAAAAGCGCGGCTATGCCTACAGCGTGCATTCCTACTTCGCCCCGCGCAAGCTCGAGGGCCCGTTCGAGATCGGCCTGCAGACCAAGCGCGAGCAGGTGGACGCGGCGCTCAAGGTGGTGGACCAGGTGCTCACCGACTACATGGCCAAAGGCCCGACGCCGCAGGAGCTGGCCGCCGCGAAGAAGAACATGGTCGATGGCCTGGCGCTGCGCATGGACAGCAATGCCAAGCTGCTCGGCTATCTGTCGGCGATCGGCTTCTACGGCCTGCCGCTGACTTATCTCGATGATTTTCCGGCCAGGGTCAAGGCCGTGACCATCGAACAGGTCAAGGCTGCCTTCGCCCGCCATGTGAAGCCGGAAAATCTGGTTACCGTGGTCGTCGCGGCGGACTAACGCCGGGTCGGGGCCGTGAGCGCCGCCCGCAGGGCCGCCCCAAGGGCGGCGCCGCCAGGTTACGGAGCTGCGCAGCAGCGAACCGCCGTCACCCCCTGCCTTGGGGCGAAGGCAGGGTTTCGCGGAGCACTGCTCCGCGCTGCCGTAGCCGGCCGGCTATGCAGAGCCGGCAGTGGGGTCGGGGGCGGGGGGAGGGTAGTCCAGTGAGCCGCATCCGCATCACCGGCGGCGAATGGCGCAGCCGCCTGATCCAGGTGCCCGACGCGCCGGGCTTGCGGCCGACGCCGGACCGGGTGCGCGAGACTCTGTTCAACTGGCTGGGCCAGGACCTCAGCGGACTTGGCTGCCTGGACCTTTTCGCCGGCAGCGGCATCCTCGGTTTCGAGGCGGCCTCGCGCGGCGCCGACTACGTCGCCCTGGTGGAGCGTGCGCGGCCGGCCTTCGCGGCGCTGAAAAAGCACGCCGAGGGCTTCGCCTGCCCGCGACTGGAACTGTTTTGCTGCGATGCGCTAAAATTCGCCCCCCCATCGGGTCGGCGCTTCGATTTGCTGTTTCTTGATCCACCTTATGGGCAAGGCTGGTTGAGCCGCGTAGAGTCCCGTCTGGATGAGCTGGCCGCGCCGTCTGCGCGGCTTTATGCAGAGGCCGAGATGCCTCTGGAGAAGTTGGGTCGCTGGACGGTGACGAAGCAGGGGCGAGCCGGCCAGGTTTTTTTTCACCTGCTGGAGCAGGCATGAGCAAGAGCATTGCGGTTTATCCGGGGACCTTCGATCCCCTGACCAGCGGCCACGAGGACCTCGTGAGACGGGCGTCGAGCCTGTTCGAGCGGGTCATCATCGGTGTGGCCGAAAGCCGCAGCAAGCGCCCCCTGTTTTCGCTCGACGAACGGGTCGATATCGCGCGCGGGGTGCTGACCGGCTACCGCAATGTCGAAATCCATGGTTTCGATTGCCTGCTCATGGATTTCATGCGCCAGCACGGCGCCAGCGTGATCATGCGCGGACTGCGCGCCGTGTCCGACTTCGAGTACGAATTTCAGATGGCGGGCATGAACCGGAACCTGTATCCCGATGTCGAAACGGTGTTCCTCACGCCCTCGGATCAATACATGTTCGTTTCGGCGACGATAGTGCGCGAAATCGCATCGCTGGGCGGCGACGTCTCGAAGTTCGTGCCGCCGCTGGTGCAGCAACGCCTGATTGAAAAGATTCAGCAAAGCCATTGAAGTTCAGAGAGAAGCCAAAGGAAAAATCATGTCCCTGATGATCACCGATGAATGCATCAACTGCGACGTATGCGAGCCCGAGTGCCCGAACAACGCCATTTCGCAGGGCGATGAGATTTACGTCATCGATCCCGCCAAATGTACCGAGTGCGTCGGCCACTTCGACACGCCGCAGTGCCGCGAGGTCTGCCCGGTAGACTGCATTCCGGACGACCCGAATCACGTCGAAACCAAAGATCAGCTGATGGCGAAGTTTCTTGCGCTGACCGCCAAGTAAGGCGCTAGCGCTGGCAGTACGCGCAGAAGTAGCTTGCGCGCTGCCCCTGGCGCAATTCCCTGATCGGGCGGCCACAGATGCGGCAGGGTTCGCCGCCGCGGCCGTAAACAAAATACTGCTGCTGGAAATAGCCCGAGCTTCCATCGGAATGGATGAAGTCGCGCAGGCTGCTGCCGCCGGCGTCGATGGCGGCGCTCAGCGTCGCCTTGATGGCCGGCACCAGGCGTGCCAGGCGTTTGAGCGAAATCCGGCCGGCGGCCGTGCGCGGGTCGATGCCGGCGCGGTACAGGCTTTCGGAAGCATAGATGTTGCCGATGCCGACCACGCGATGGCTGTCCATCAGGGTCGGCTTGATCGCCGCCGCAAGGCCGGCGTACTCGTGCTTGAGCCAGGTGGCGGTGAACTCTTCGGCCAGCGGTTCGATGCCGAGCACCGCCAGCAGCGGATGCGCAAAGGGATCCTGGGCCAGCCAGAGAATGGCGCCGAAGCGCCGCGGGTCCCTCAGGCGCAAGGCCAGCTTGCTGCTCCCGGTGCCGAATACCAGATCGAAATGATCGTGCTTCTCGGCCGGCAGCCTGGCCGGCACCAACCGCAGGCTGCCGGACATGCCGAGATGGATCAGCAGGTGTCCGTTGCCGAAATCCAGCAGCAGATATTTGCCGCGACGGCTTACCGACTCCAGATGGCGGCCGCCGAGCGTGCGGTCGAGGTGCGTCGGCAGCGGATAGCGCAGTGCCGGTACCCGCACGGTCACGGATGCGACACGCTTGCCGACCAGCACCGGCGCTATGCCGCGACGGGTGACTTCGACCTCGGGCAGTTCAGGCATGCCGGGCCGCGCACGAAACCAGGGGCGAAACTGCTAACATCACCGCATTGTATGTGACGGTAGTGTTCGACAGCAGTGTTCCCCTCAGGTACCGCGCTCATGAAGTTCCGTTCCCCTGTCCTCGCGCTATCGCTCGCATTGGCCAGCATGTGCGCATGGTCGCAGACGCCCCCCGCCGCCGGCGCGCCAGCGCCCGAGAAGCAGGAAGACCGGCTGCCGAAGCAGGAACTGACCGGGCAGATTCTCTATCAGTTCCTGCTCGCCGAAATCGCCGCGCAGCGAGGCCAGTTCGGGCTTTCGGCCGGTGCCTATCTCGATCTGGCGAAGAGCACCCGCGATCCGCGTGTGGTGCGCCGGGCGGCCGAGATCGCCTTTCATGCGCGTCAGTATGACGCGGCGCTGGAGGCCACGCGGCTGTGGCTGAGCCTGGAGCCCGCGTCGCAACAGGCAAAGCAGATGGAGGCGACGCTGCTGCTGGCCAACGGCCGCATCGATGAACTGGCCGGCAATCTCGCCCGCGACCTGGCGGCGGAAGCTCCGAACATTGGCGACGCGCTGATCCGCATGATGCGCGCCTTCGCCCGCTATCCGGACAAGCCGGCAGTCCAGCGCTTGTTCGACCAGCTGACCGAGCCCTATCCCGCGCTGCCCGAAGCCCGTTTGATCCGCGCCCAGGTGGCCGCGGCGGCGGGAAATCCCGACCGCGCGCGCAGTGAAACGGACCAGGCGCTGGCGCTGCGTCCGAACTGGGAGCTGGCGGCCTTGTTCAAGGCGGAGCTGTTGCCCAAGGGCGCGGCGCAACTCGATTTCCTGAAAACCTGGCTCGATGCCCACCCCGATGCCCAGCAGGCCCGTCTGGCCTATGCCCGGGGCCTGGTGGCTGAAAAGAACTATGAAGCCGCGCGTGTCGAGTTTCGTCGTTTGCTCGCGGCCAATCCCGATATTCCGGACATACTCTATGCGGTCGGGGTGCTTTCCCTGCAGGTCAATGACGCGGCGGAAGCCGAGCGGCAACTCAAGCGTTTCGTCGAAATCGGGCGCGGCGACCTGAACCCGGCGCGCTTCTACCTGGGGCAGATCGCCGACCAGGACAAGCGTCCCGACGAGGCCTTGCGCTGGTACGACCAGGTGACGGCCGGCGAACATGCCATGCCGGCGATGGTGCGGGCCACCCAGGTCCTGCTGCGCCAGAACAAGTTCGACGAGGCGCGCGCGCGGCTCGTCGCGGCGCGTGCGAATGCGCCCGACGACATGCGTCTGGTGGTGGCCGAGGCCCAGTTGCTGCGCGATGCCGGACGCCACGAAGAGGCCTTCGCCTTTCTCGCCAAAATGCTGGAAGTCCAGCCGGACCAGCCCGATATCCTCTACGAGACGGCGCTGGCCGCAGAGAAACTGGGCAAGTTGGATGAGATGGAGCGCCATCTGCGGCGCCTGATCGCGCTCAAGCCGGAGTCGCCCCAGGGCTACAACGCGCTCGGCTATTCGCTGGCGGACCGCAATCTGCGGCTCGACGAAGCCGCGCAGTTGATCGACAAGGCCTTGTCACTGACGCCGGACGACCCCTTCATTCTCGACAGCAAGGGCTGGGTGCTGTTTCGTCAGGGCAAATCCGCGGCTGCCCTGGAGGCCCTGCAGGCGGCTTTTGCCAAGCGGCCCGACCCCGAAATTGCCGCCCATATCGGTGAAGTGCTGTGGGTACTCGGGCGCTCCGAAGAGGCATTGGCGATTTGGCGGGAGGCGGCCAAGGCGCATCCGACCAATGAGGCACTGGGCGCGACCATCAAGCGATTCGCGCGCTGAGAGTCCTGATGCGCTCGTTCCTGGTTTGCCTGGCCGCACTGTTGCTGGCGGCTTGCGGCGAGATGCAGACCCTTCCCGAATCGACCCAGGTGCTCGGTCCGCCGCTGCAGAACTTTGCGGCCCATGGGCGCATTTCGCTGCGTCAGGGCGAGCGCAGCGACCACCTGCAGTTCGACTGGCAGCACGCGCCGGGGCGCGACGTGGTGCTGTTTTCCTCGCCGCTGGGGCAGGGCCTGGCCGAACTGGGGCGCGATGCTTCCGGCGCCTGGCTGCTGGTGCCCGGCGAGGCCGAACGGCGCGAACCGGACCTGGGCGCGCTGGCGCAACGTCTGTTCGGCGCGCCCTTGCCGCTGGACCTGCTCGCCGAGTGGCTGCGCGGCGCGCAGCCGGCCCTGGTCGGCGAAGTCGAGGGCTGGCGCATCGCCGTGACCGAAAGCGCGCCGTGGCGCCAGCACCAACTTCCGCGACGCCTCGAAGCGCGCCGCGGCGACATCGAGCTGAGGATAGTGATCGACGACTGGGGCGATGGTGACTGACTGGCAGCGCGACTGGCCGGCGCCGGCCAAGCTCAACCTGTTCCTGCATGTGGTCGGCCGTCGCGCCGACGGCTACCATTTGCTGCAAACCGTGTTCCGCTTCCTCGCCTGCGGCGACAAGTTGCGCTGCGAGCCGCGCAGCGATGGCCGCATCGTGCTGGCGACGCCCTTGCCCGGCGTGCCGCCGGAAACCGATCTGACGGTGCGCGCGGCAAACGCCCTGCGCGCGGCGACCGGCGCCACCGACGGCGTCAGCCTGCATCTGGAAAAGCGCCTGCCCATGGGCGGCGGGCTGGGTGGCGGCAGTTCGGACGCGGCGACCACGCTGCTGGCGCTCAATCGCCTGTGGCGCACCGGCCTCGATTCCTCCCGCTTGCAGCGCATCGGCCTCGCGCTGGGCGCCGATGTGCCGATCTTCGTGCATGGTCGCAGCAGTTTTGCCGAGGGCGTGGGCGAGCACTTCACGGATGTTTCGCTGCCGCCGGCCTGGTATCTGGTGCTGGTGCCCGCGGTCGCCGTGCCGACGCCCGAGATATTTCGTTCCGCAGCGCTGCGCCGCGACACGCCGGCCATTGCCGCCGCCGACTGGCGCCCGGGATTCGGCCGCAACGATCTCGAAGCCGTGGCCTGCGCTCTGTATCCCGAGGTGGCGCGCCATCTCGACTGGCTGCGGCACTATGGCGACGCGCGCATGAGCGGATCCGGCGCTTGCTGCTTCGTCGAGTTTGCCCAGGAGGCCGCCGCGCAGGCTGCCCTGGCCGCGCTGCCCGCCGACATGAAAGGCTTTGTCGCCGCCGGACTGGACCGGCATCCGCTCGCGATTATTTGACAGCGGGGGCGAAAACCCCGAAAATGCGCGTCCTTTCGACCTCCGCCCTCAGGCTGGGGTCTCGATGTTGGGGAGTCGCCAAGTTGGTTAAGGCACTGGATTTTGATTCCAGCATGCGAAGGTTCGAATCCTTCCTCCCCAGCCAACCCATTCACAGAAATGGCGCCGGCAGCAGAGGTATTGCGGATTTGCCTGGCTGCCCCGATTGAGCTGACCGACATGGCCTATGACAGCCTGATGGTGTTTACCGGCAATGCCAACCCCAAGTTGGCAGCCGATGTCGTCAAGCGCCTGCACATCTCGCTCGGCCGCGCCAATGTCGGGCGCTTCTCCGATGGCGAAGTCAGCTGTGAAATCATGGAGCACGTGCGCGGCCACGACGTGTTCGTCCTGCAGTCGACCTGTTTTCCGACCAACGACAACCTGATGGAGCTGATGGTCATGGTGGACGCCCTGAAACGGGCCTCCGCCGGGCGCATCACCGCCGCGATTCCCTATTTCGGCTACGCCCGCCAGGACCGCCGGACGCGCTCGGCGCGCGTCGCCATCACGGCCAAGGTGGTGGCCAACATGCTGCAGACCGCCGGCGTGCAGCGCGTGCTGACCGTCGACCTGCATGCCGACCAGATCCAGGGCTTCTTCGACATTCCGGTGGACAACGTCTATGCGGCGCCGATCCTGCTCGGCGACATCTGGAAGCAGCGCCACGAGGACCTGCTGGTGGTGTCGCCCGACGTCGGCGGCGTGGTGCGCGCGCGCGCCCTGGCCAAGCGTCTCGAATCCGACCTGGCGATCATCGACAAGCGGCGGCCGAAGGCCAACGTCTCGGAAGTCATGAACATCATCGGCGAGGTCGACGGCCGCACCTGCGTCATCATGGACGACATGGTGGACACCGCCGGCACGCTGTGCAAGGCCGCCCAGGCGCTCAAGGAACATGGCGCCAAGCGCGTGCTGGCCTACTGTACCCATCCCGTGCTGTCCGGCAGCGCGGTGTCGCGGATCATGGAATCCGAACTCGACGAGCTGGTGGTCACCGACACCATTCCGCTGTCCGACGAAGCCCGCGCCTGCTCACGCATCCGCCAGATATCGATCGCCGAGTTGATGGCCGAGACCATGTTGCGCATCAGCAACGAGTCCTCGGTCTCCTCGCTGTTCATGGACTAGTTTCTTCACCCCCTGGCCTGGTCGCGGGCGAGGGATATTTCCAGCAGTACTTAACGGAGTAAATCATGCAACTCGAATTCAACGCAAACAAGCGCGATGGACAGGGCACCGGAGCGAGCCGCCGCCTGCGTCGCACCGGCCGTGTTCCCGGCATCCTTTACGGTGGCGGCGCCAACCCGCAGTCCATCGACATCGACCACAACGAGCTGTTCCAGTTGCTGCGCAAGGAGGCCTTCTATTCCTCCGTGCTCAACGTCAATCTCGACGGCAAGGTCGAAATGTGCCTGCTGCGCGACGTGCAGCGCCACCCCTACCGCCCGGTCATCCTCCACGCCGACTTCCAGCGCGTCGATGCCACCCACAAGCTGCACCAGAAGGTGCCGCTGCACTTCGTCAATGCCGACGTCTCGCCGGGCGTCAAGCTCTCCGGCGGCATGGTGCAGCACGTGATGTCCGATCTCGACGTGCGCTGCCTGCCGCAGGACCTGCCGGCCTTCATCGAAGTAGACCTGAAGGACATGGTCGCCGGCCATTCGATGCACGTTTCCCACCTCGTCCTGCCGGCCGGCGTCGAAGCCGTGCTGCATAAGGGCGAAGATCCCGTGGTGGCGACCGTCATCGTGCGCGGCGGCAAGGCGGAAGAGGAAGCGCCGGTCGAGGCAGCACCGGTGGTGGCCCCCGTGGAGAAGAAGGCCGAGAAGAAGTCCGAGAAGACCGACAAGAGATAATTCTTGCAGGCACCTTTGCGCTTGATCGTCGGTCTCGGCAACCCCGGGACCGAATACGCTGAAACCCGGCACAACGCCGGGTTTTGGCTTTGTGAGCGCCTGGCACGCGAACTCGGCGTCAGCCTGGGCCGCGAGTCGCGCTTCCACGGCTTCGCCGGGCAATCCCGCGCCGAGAGCCTGTGGTTCCTGCTGCCGCAGACCTTCATGAACCGCTGCGGCCAGTCGGTGCGCGCGCTGATGCAGTTCTACCGCATCGAGCCCGCCGAAATGCTGGTGCTGCACGACGAACTCGATCTGCCGCCGGGCCAGATGCGGCTCAAGTTCGGCGGCGGCCTGGGCGGGCACAACGGTCTCAAGGACATCACCGCGCATCTGGGCACGCAGGACTACTGGCGGCTGCGCATCGGCATCGGCCATCCCGGCGACAGGAACGAGGTCGTCGATTACGTGCTGAAGCCGCCGCGCAAGGAAGAACGGGCCGCAATCGACGCCGCCCTGGACCGCGCGCTGCTGGCCTGGCCGGTCCTGGCCAGGGGAGATTTCAGCGCCGCCACGCAGCGCATCAATTCCAAACCGGCGCCCGCCGGAACAGAAGCATTGAAGAAAGAAAAACCATGAAATGCGGCATCGTCGGACTGCCCAACGTCGGCAAGTCCACCCTGTTCAACGCGCTGACCAAGTCGGGCATCGCGGCGGAGAACTACCCCTTCTGCACCATCGAGCCGAACGTCGGCATCGTCGAAGTGCCCGATCCGCGGCTGGAGGCCCTGTCCGCCATCGTCAAGCCGCAGCGCATCCAGCACGCGATCGTCGAGTTCGTCGATATCGCCGGGCTGGTCGCCGGCGCCAGCAAGGGCGAGGGCCTGGGCAACCAGTTCCTCGCCAACATCCGCGAGACCGACGCCGTGGTGCACGTGGTGCGCTGTTTCAGCGACGACAACGTGGTGCACGTCGCGGGCAAGATCGATCCGCTCCATGACATCGAGGTGATCGACACCGAACTCGCGCTGGCCGACATGGCGACCGCGGAAAAGGCACTGAACCGCTACAAGAAGCCCGCCGGCGCAGGCGACAAGGAGGCGAAGATTCTCTGTGCGGTGCTCGAAAAATGCATCGCCCAGCTCGACCAGGCGAAGCCGGTGCGGGCGCTCGACCTGTCGAAGGAGGAATGGGCCAGCATCAAGCCCTTCTGCCTGATCACCGCCAAGCCGGTGCTCTACGTCGCCAACGTCAAGGAAGGCGGCTTCGACCACAACCCCTATCTCGATGCCGTGCAGGCCCACGCCAAGGCCGAGAGTGCCGAAGTGGTCGCCGTCTGCGCCGCGATCGAAGCCGAGATCGCCGACCTCGAAGACGACGAGAAGCAGATGTTCCTGACCGATATGGGTCTGGATGAACCGGGCTTGAACCGCCTGATCCGTGCCGCCTACAAGCTGCTCGGCCTGCAGACCTACTTCACCGCCGGCGTCAAGGAAGTCCGCGCCTGGACCATCCACGTCGGCGACACGGCACCCAAGGCCGCCGGCGTGATCCATACCGATTTCGAGAAAGGCTTCATCCGCGCCCAGACCATCGCCTACGACGACTTCATCGCCTACAAGGGCGAAGCCGGCGCCAAGGAAGCCGGCAAGATGCGCGCCGAGGGCAAGGATTACGTGGTCAAGGACGGCGACGTGCTGAACTTCCTGTTCAACGTGTAGTTGGCCAATAGTTGGTGCTGATGAAACACCTGCGCTACGAGGCGGTCGAGCAAGAAGCGCTCTCCTCGCCGTAGCGGATGGCGGCACGGCGATTCATGGCCGGCTGAAGCCGGCCCTACGCCCCCGCATCGGCTAGTCGCGCTTATGCGCGCGCCGCTCGTTGGCGACGCGCAAGGTGACGTCGGCGATCATCCAGACGCTGTGGCCGGTATCGCCGGCCATGGTGCGTCCCGAAAGCTCGGCCCAGAACTGCGTGCCGTCGGCCCGCCGCAGGCGATACATGCCTTGCGCCAGATGGCCTTTTTCGAAAGCCGCGGCCGTGTCGGCCAGAAACCGGTCGGCCTCGTCCTTGCTGACGAAATGATGATCGACGCGCGAGGTGGTCAGATCCTGGATGCGGCGGCCCAGCAGTTCGCCGAAGCGCAGGTTGCTCTTGATCACCTGCTTGCCGCGGATCACGGCAATTCCCATCGGCGACGAATCGAAGATCGCCTGCTGTTCGGCCAGCAGGATTTCCGCCTCGGTGCTGCGCTGCAGGCTGTCGGTGGATGAGCGGTAGAGCGTGCGCTGCACGATGATGAATACCGCGATACAGCATGCCGCCGCGGTGATCGGCCATTGCGCCTGCTCGCCCAGGGTGGACGCGTAATGGTAAATGGCCGGGCTCAGGGTGGGGATGATGAACAGCCAGAAGGTGATGTTGGAGAGCGCGACAAACACCGAGCCGGTGAAAGCCGTGATGACCACCATCAGCGCCACGAACATCTGCGCATCCGTATGCGTCGGCGGCGGATAGAGGGGGCCGAACAGCACGCCCCAGCCTATGCCGGTCAGCAAGGTGCCGAAGGCGAACAGCCATTCCCAGCGGTGTATCACCTCGATCTGCCGGTCGGCCTTGGCGAACATGTAGCGGAACCAGGCGCGCACGGCCAATACGGAAAGCATATAGGCCACCCACAGCTTCAAGGGCTCCATGCCCGCGGTGTCGAACAGCACCAGAAAGCACAGAAAGACGCCGATCAGCGACACGACGATGCTCGACGGCAGGCTGTCGAACAATACTTCGATGCGGCGTATCTCCGCGTCGTCGCTGAGCTTCTGGGAGAAGATGGAGTTCATCACCGAGCTTCCATGACAAACGCCATCATAACGCCATATTCCGGTGGCCTAGCTGCTTCCTGCCTGGCCGGCGGCAATTTCGGCGCGTACCGTATCCATGTCCAGCGCCATGGCCTGTCCGATCAATTGTTCGAAGGCACTGGCGGGCAGGGCTCCGGCCTCGGAATAGATGATGATCTGGTCGCGGAAGAACATCAGCGTCGGGATCGAGCGGATGTTGAAGGCACCGGCGATTTCCTGCTGTTCCTCGGTGTTCACCTTGGCGAAGACGATGCCGGGCTGTTTTTCGGAGGTGGCCTCGAAAGTCGGCGCGAAGCCGCGGCAGGGCGCGCACCAGGGTGCCCAGAAGTCTATGATCACGTTTGCGTTGTCGTTGATGACTTGTTGAAAATTGTCCTTGTTGAGTTCCAGCGTGGCCATGGGCGGCTCCCGAGTTGAAGTGAATGGAATGCTACCGTTTTGGCGTGCGGCGTGCTATCACTCTGGCCGATGATTACCCGCACCGTTTCTTATCGTGGCCGTTTCGCGCCCTCGCCCAGCGGGCCCCTGCACTTCGGTTCGCTGGTGGCCGCCACCGGTTCGTTTCTGGAAGCCAGGACGCGGCACGGCGAGTGGCTGCTGCGCATGGAGGATGTCGATGCGCCGCGCTGTTCGGCCGCCGCAGCCGGCGAAATCCTGCGCACGCTGGAAGTCTGCGGCTTTGCCTGGGATGGCGAGGTGGTCTGGCAAAGCCGCCGCGCCGAGGCCTATGCGGCGGCGCTGGAGCGGCTCAAGCAGGCGGGCCGCGTCTTCGCCTGTGCCTGCAGCCGCAAGGAACTGGCGGATTCGGCCATCGCGCCGGACGGCGCCGCGATCTACCCCGGCACCTGCCGCCCGGGCCTGCCGCCGGGGCGCACGGCGCGCGCCTGGCGCCTGCGCGTGGGCGATGCGCGCATCGAGTTCGATGACGCGATCCAGGGCCGCATCGCCAGCGACCTCGGCAGCGAGGCCGGCGACTTCATCCTGCTGCGCGCCGACGGGCTGTTCGCCTACCAGCTCGCGGTGGTGGTCGATGATGGCGACGCCGGCATCACCGATGTCGTGCGCGGCGCCGACCTGCTGGCCTCGACCGCGCGCCAGATTTTCCTGCAGCAATGCCTGGGACTGCCGACGCCGCGCTATGCGCACCTGCCGGTCGCGGTCAATGCGGCGGGCGAAAAACTGTCGAAGCAGACGCGCGCCGCTGCGGTGGATCTTGCGCGGCCCGGCCCGACGCTCTGCGCGGCGCTGGAATTCCTCGGCCAGAAGCCGCCAGCGGAACTGCGCGGCGCGACCGTGGCGGAACTGTGGACCTGGGCCGTCGCCAACTGGCGGCTGGACCGGGTGCCGCGCGGCCCGGCACTGCCGGGTGGGATAATCCGACCCGGAATCGAACCCCTGGCCTAGCCGCCATACGCAAAAGGAGTCACCATGATTGTCGACGATGTCGCCGGCCTGCGCCGGGTGCTGCAGGACAACCGCGTGATTGCCGTGGTCGGGCTGTCGCCGAACTGGAACCGGCCCAGTTATTTTGCCGCCAAGTACATGCTGGAACACGGCTACACGGTGGTTCCAGTGAACCCCGGGGCGACGGAAATTCTCGGCCGCCAATGCTATCCGGATCTTGCGGCGATTCCATTCAAGGTGGATCTGGTCGACGTCTTCCGCAAGCCCGCGGATGTGATGCCGATTGCCGCCGAGGCAATCCGCATCGGCGCCCGCTGCCTCTGGCTGCAGCTCGGCGTGATCAATCCGGAGGCGGCGGACCAGGCCGCTCGCGCCGGGCTCGACGTGGTCATGGACCGTTGCGTCAAGATCGAATACGCGCGCCTGTTCGGCGGCCTCAATTACGCCGGCGTGAATACCCGGATCATCTCCGCCAAACGGCCGCCCTGTCCGCCGCTGCAGTTGTAGCGACTAGCGTGTCAACGCCCCTGGGCGTTGTCCCACAGTATCTTGTGCAGTTGCAGCTGAAAGCGCAGCGGCAGGCGATCGTCGAGTATCCACTGCGCCAGTCGCGCCGGATCGAGCTGCCCCTGCACCGGCGAGAACAGCACGGCGCAGCGCGCGAAGAGTTGGTGCTGGCGACACGCCGCGACGGCCCAGTCGTAGTCCTCGCGCGAGGCGAGGACGAACTTCAGCTCGTCGCGGAGCGTCAGCAGGGCGAGATTTTCCCAGCGGTTCCTTGCCTGTTCGCCGGATCCGGGCGCCTTGAGGTCGACGATGCGCGCCACGCGCGGGTCGACGTCGCCGATGTCGAGTGCGCCGCTGGTTTCGAGCGATACCGAATGGCCGGCATCGCACAGGGCCGCCAGCAGCGCCAGGCAGTTTTTCTGCGCCAGGGGTTCGCCGCCGGTGACGCAGACCGTATTGCAGCCGAATCCGGCGACGCGCCGCAGGATTTCGTCCATCGCCAGCGATTCGCCGCCGCTGAAGGCATAGGCGGTATCGCACCAGACGCAGCGCAAGGGACAGCCGGTCAGCCGCACGAACACCGTGGGCAGCCCGACGCGACTGGATTCGCCCTGGATCGAGTGGAAGATTTCGGTGACGCGCAGTGTGGCGCGCGAGCCGCTATCAGCCAGGGTCGGCACTACTTCTTCTTCAGCCGGAGCTTGGCCTTCTTGCCGGCATCGGTGTTGGGATAGCGTTCGGCCAGCTGTTCGAGGGCGGCGCGCGAGCCCTTCCAGTCCTTGAGCGCATCGAGGCTGGCGACGCGGCTGGCCAGGGCGTCCGGCGCGCGATCGTCCTTGGGCCAGCCGTCGACGAACTTGCCGAACAGCTCGGCGGCGCCGGCATGGTCCCTGGCCTGGGCGTGGGCGTAACCGCCCCAGTAGTGGGCCGAGGCGGCGAGGCTGCTGTTGGGGTAGGTCTTGATGAAAGCGAGGAAGGCTGCAGCCGCTTCCTTGAACTTTCCGCTCTTGAGGTTCGCCAGCGCCGCCTCGTAGGCGCCTGTCTCCAGCGCAGGATCGGGCTTCGGCGGCTCGTTCCTGGTTTCCGCGGGCGGCTGCTCCAGCTTCCTCAGGCGATTGTCGAGATCGACGTAAAAATCCTTCTGGCGCTTCTGTGCGGCTTCCAGTTCGTAGCTCAGGACCTCGATCTGGCCACGCAATTTGGCGATGTCGGCCTTGATGGCTTCGACCTGGTTGGAGAAGTCCATCTGGTTGCGACTGAGGGTGTCGGCGCGCTTGCCGAGTTCGCCCACTTCGCCCCGCAGCTGCTCGCGCAGTTGCTCGATGCGGCTGCGCGCTTCCTCGTCGTCGAACACGCCGGCTCGCGCCGGCAAGGCCGTCGCCGTCGCCGCCGCCAGCAACAGCGCGGCCAGCAGTCTTGCCATCCGTGCCGCCAGGCCGCCGCGCATGTTCAGAATTCGCCCGCGTAGAGCATGTCGCCGCGCCGATTCTTGGCCCAGCAATCTTCACCCGACTCGGTGCAGGCCGGCTTTTCCTCGCCGAGGCTGACCGCCTCGATCTGGTCTTCCCGGGCACCGAGCAGGGCCAGCGCCTTCTTGACCGCTTCGGCACGCTTCTGGCCCAGCGCCAGGTTGTACTCGCGGCTGCCGCGTTCGTCGGCATTGCCCTGGATCAGCATTTTCATTTTCTGATTGGCGGACAGGAACTTGCCGTGGGCCGTCAGCAGGGACTGGAATTCGTCCTTGACCACATAGCTGTCGTAGTCGAAATAGACGCTGCGCTTCGACAGGGGACTGCGCGGGTCCTTCAGCGCGGCGATGCTGCCGGCATCGAAGGTGTCGGGCTTGACCTGGGTCACCGGCGCGCTTTCGACCGCGACCGCGCCGGGCGTGCGCGATTCGACGCCGGACGCCGCCTGTTCGGGCGCCGGCGGCTGCGAACCGCAGGCGGCGAGCAGCAACGTCAGGGCGGAGAGCAGCGGAAGAGCAAGGAGAGGTGTGCGCATGATGGCTTCCTTTATGAAGTCGGTATCAGGGGTGCCGAGTTATCGGACCAGGGGACCCCAGGCAGGTTCCCGCACATCGGCGGCCTGCACGGAAAGTTTTTGCTTGACCCGGCCGTCGCTGGAGACGGCCGCCAGCACGCCGCGCCCGCCGATCTCGGTGGCATAGAGGATCATGCGGCCGTTGGGCGCGAAGCTCGGCGATTCGTCCTTGGCCGAGTCGGTCAGGATCTGGGTCTGCCTGGTCGCCAGATCCATCAGCGCCAGCTGGAAGCGGCCGTTGCCGTTGCGGGCGATGAAGGCCAGGCTCTTGCCGTCCGGCGAGGGGCGCGGGGTGACGTTGTAGCTGCCTTCGAAGGTGACGCGTTCAGCACTGCCGCCCGAACTGGCGATGCGATAGATCTGCGGGCTGCCGCCGCGATCGGAGGTGAAGTAGATGAAATGCGCATCGGGCGACCAGCGCGGTTCGGTGTCGATGCCCGATGAGGTCGCGATGCGCGTCACGCCGCTGCCGTCGGCATTCACGACGTAAAGCTGCGATCCGCCGTCCTTGGTCAGCACCACGGCCAGTTGCTTGCCGTCGGGCGACCAGGCCGGCGCCGAGTTCGAGCCCTTGAAGTTGGCCGCAACGTGGCGGCGTCCGCTGGCGAGGTCATGCACATAGACCACCGGCTTCTTCGCCTCGAAGGAGACATAGGCCAGCTTGCTGCCGTCGGGCGACCATGCCGGCGAGATGATCGGCTCGCGCGAAGCCAGTGCCGCCTGGTCGTTGGCGCCGTCGGCATCGGCGATTTTCAGTTCGTAGCGGCCGGTGCTTTTCACCACGTAGGCGATGCGGGTGGAGAAGACGCCGGGCTCGCCGGTGAGCTTCTCGTAAATGAAATCGGCGATGCGGTGGGCGGTCGCACGCAACTGCGCGCCGCTGTGCAGGTAGGCCGGGTTGCCCAGTACGGTCTGCTTCGGCACGTCGGAGAGGCGCACCCGGGTTTCGTAGCGGCCGTCGGCGCCGGCAACCACGCTGCCGCCGACCACGGCGTCGGCGCCGCGCGTCTTGAGGTCTTCGAAGGGCGGCGTGGCGCTGTCGGCCAGCGCGGCGCCGGCATCGACCAGGCGAAACAGTCCGCTGCGTTCGAGGTCGGCGCGCACCACCGAGGCCAGGGCCTGGGCGACGATGCGTTCGCCGGTGAAGTCGGCGATGGCGACCGGCAGGCGGTTGGCGCCGGCGCCGGTGATCTCGACCGTGAGTTGCGCCCGGGCGGTGACGGAACACAAGGCCAGCCCGGCAGCGCAGGCAAGTACTAGGCGATTGAATTTCATCGAGCCGATTATAGCGCCTCGGCCCGCGGCGTTCCGCCGTCACTCATCCAGCGGCCTGTAGCGCAGGTCGAGCGAACGCGCGAACAACTCGGCCTGCTGCGGCTTGGGCAGCGGGTTGGACTTGAGTATGGCCCGTTCCACGGCGGTGTCGAGTGCCGCATTGCCGGAAGAACGCTTGAGGCGCACGGTAAGGACTTCGCCGTCCGGCAGTTGCGTCACCTCGAATATGGCCTCGGGATTGCCCTTGATGTCGGGGGGAAGAACGATGTTGCCGCGGATCTTCCTCACTATGCTTGCAACATAGGCGTTCATGGCCTTGCTGCGCGCGGCGGCGGCATGCGCTGCCTGCTTCTGCGCCGCCTCCTGGATCGCGCTCTCGATGTTCTTGCGCTGTGCCAGTTGCTCTTCCTCGCGTTTGAGCAGTTCCTTGACGGGATCGACGCGGGGTTTCGGTTCGGGCTTCGGTTCGGGTTTCGGCGGCGGCTTGGGCTTTTCCTTGATCGCGATGTCGGGTTTCGGCGGCGCTGGCAGCGGCTTGGGTTCCGGCTTGGGCTCCGCTTTCGGCGCCGGCTCGGGAGTTGGCGCTGGCGGCACGGCGACCGGGGCGGCAACCGGCTCCGGCGCGGCCCGCACCAGTTCGACTTCGACCACGTCGGTGGCCTTGGTCTGCCAGCGCACGCCATAGAACAGGAAAGCGGCCAGCAGCAGATGCACCGCGATCGCCAGCGCGATGGAAATGCGCTTGCCGGCCTTGTTGGCCGGCGGCAGGATGGGTGCGTCGGTGCTCACTTGTCGGCAGCAGGCCTCGGTTGTACCAGCAGGCCGATCTTTGCCACCTGCTGGCGCTGCAATTCGTCCATGACGCCCAGCACGACTTCATATTTGACGCTGCGATCACCGGCGATCAGCACCGCCTGCTGCGGATTGGCCGTCTGGGCTTCCCTGAGGCGGGCCGGCAGGTCGGCGCGGGTCACGACCTGCTCCGCGCCGCCCTTGGCCCGGTCGCGCAGCGCCAGCGAGCTGTCGGCCTTGATGATGACTTCCAGCGGCGCCACCGGCGGCTGGCTGCTCTTGCCGACGCTGGGCAGATCGACGCTGCCGGTCTGGATCATCGGCGCCGTGACCATGAAGATGACCAGCAGCACCAGCATCACGTCGATGTAGGGCACGACGTTGATCTCATTCATGAGCCTGCGCTGTCTCATCGTGTCTGCCGCTGCAGGATATTGGAGAACTCTTCCATGAAGCTCTCGAAGCGCACGGCGACGCGATCGACGTCATGGGCGAAGCGGTTGTAGGCGATTACCGCCGGGATCGCGGCGAAGAGGCCGATGGCGGTGGCCACCAGGGCCTCGGCGATGCCGGGCGCGACTGCGGACAGGGTTGCGGTGCTCATGTTGGCCAGGCCGCGGAAGGCGTGCATGATGCCCCACACGGTGCCGAACAGGCCGACGTAGGGCGAGACCGAGCCGACCGAGGCGAGAAAGGCCAGATGTGCTTCCAGGTCGTCGATTTCGCGCTGGTAGGTGGCGCGCATGGCGCGCCGTGCGCCGTCGACCACGGCGGTCGGATCGATGAGCTTCTGCCCGCGCAGCTTGGTGAATTCGCGGTAGCCGGCTTCGAAGATGCGCTCCAGCGCGCCGGTCTGGTGGCGGTTGTTGATCGCGCTCTGGAACAGCGCGTTGAGGTCGCCGCCGCTCCAGAAGTCGCGCTCGAACTTGTCCGTCTTGCTGCGCGCGTCGCGAATCGCGAAGGCCTTGCGGAAAATCCAGTACCACGAGGTCAGCGACACCAGCGTCAGCAGCAGCATCACCAGCTTGACCACCAGGCTGGCGTGGATCACGAGTTCGATGATCGAAAGGTCTTGGGTCACGTTCATTGCGGAGCTTCCGGCAGGGCTGACAGTTGTTGGTGAAGGATGCGCGGCATCGGGATCGGCCGGCCGCGCGCCGGGTCGATGCAGGCCACGCGTATTTTCGCATCAAGCAGCAGCTCATGGTCGCGCCGGACGCGTTGGGCGAAGCCGAGCTGGGCGCGGCCCAGCGACGCGATGCTGGTTTCGATGACGAGCAGGTCGTCGAGCCGCGCCGGCTTCAGGTACTCGGCCGCGATCGAGCGCACCGCGAAGGCGATGCCTTCCTGCATCAGGACATTCTGGTCGTGACCCAGCGCCCGCAGGAACTCGGTGCGGCCGCGTTCGAGAAATCGCAGGTAGTTGGCGTAATAGACAATGCCGGCGGCGTCGGTGTCTTCGTAATACACGCGCACATCAAATTGAAAAAGGGCGCTCATCCGATATTCTCGTTGCGTAGGCGACGCGCCAAAAAGTCGCGCAACTGTCTGAATGCTGGTCGAGAACTCCTGCAAACGCTCTCGTGGAAGCCGCCGTGGTCGGCGGCGTGAATGTTGCCCAAGATCGTGCCCTCCTGGCCAATGGTTTCGGGTCGGCAAACGCGGCATTCCTTGGCGCGCTGTGCGAATGCCCGAATGCGGGTGCGCATTTGAGTGGCAGCTCGTGAAATCCGGATCAAGTCCCGCTGCCCTGTGCGGCATTGGCAATCCGCGAAACCGCCAGCCGCCAATTGTCGTCGATATCGCGCACCGGCTCCAGACCGTTCATTTGGAACCGGCTGTTTTCCGGCAATGCAATGATATTTGCCTCGGGATGACCGGCTGCGGCAAAGATGTTGACCGCGTTGCGGTAGAAGTTATGCTGATTGTAGTAGGGCGAAATATGCCACCAGCAGCGGTAGTTCATCTCAAATAGCCGGACCAACAGTTCCCGGGCGCCCGTATCCAGATTGCACTCGGCAAAAATCACCGGCCGATCCTTTTCGATAAGGCCGCACGCGCCGCGTACAACCTTTGCTTCCATGCCTTCGACATCTATCTTCAGCAATGCAATCCGAGGCAGTTCCAGGTCGTCGAGCCGGATCATCGGGATGCGCTCGTTCCCGCTCGCGGCTTCCAGACTCAGGCCGCCGATATTCTGGCGTTGAAGAGCCCAGCGTGAATTGACGATTGTCTGTCCGCTATGGTCCGAAACTGCCGAATTGAAATCGCGAACGTTCGCGAGTCCGTTGAGCGCAATGTTGGTGCACAAGATCTGGCGCACCAGCGGCTGAGGCTCGAAGGCGAACAGCAAACCCGCTTCGCCGATCGCCTTGGCAAGTGGTATCGCGTGGGTGCCAATATTGGCACCGACATCGATCACATTGTCGCCAGGCCGAAGGACTTGTTGCAGCAGATGGATCTCGTTTGCGGCCCATTCTCCGTAAAGTTCGATGCTGCGGCCGATGACCATGTCGTTAGGCAGGTATGCCATGGGGCCAAAGCGGCTTCTGCCCACAACAATGGATCCGGACGACAAAAGCGTCCTGGCACGTCTTCTGAACAGCCGGGCGGCGACATCGACAAGCTGGCGATTGCTCTCCGCAGAAGTCCTCTCGGGCCGCCGGTTGCCGGGCGGGCTGACAGACCGCAGTGGATCAAGGACCAGTTCTGTGCGCAGTCCGTACGGAAAGGTCCGCGCGATCTCGAAAAACTCCTCGGTCGAGAGGTTTTCGGAGAGTTCGAAACGCCGGGCAAACTGGTTCATGTGCGTCCATTCAACCTGACTGGAGCCCGCGGACACCGTTGCCCAGAAGTTAGCAAGAATCTTGCTCCTCAACTGTGCCGGACTGCGCACTGGGAAATGCGCCAGGGACATTCCGGCGATGGGCGTTCCAGGGGTCGGGCCGGACGGTGTGTGGATATTGTGGGCGCCATGATCCACCCGGAACCAGTCGTTTCGCGCGAGCGCTGCCGAAAACGCCACCTTGCTGGCGGGTGTGGTTTCGGAGTGGGTTTCTTCGGAACATCGTCTGTGCCGGATTCGCAGCGTAGGGTTGGTTTCGCTCGGATCGTCAGTCGGGAGCGGAATATAGGTTTTCCAGGGCAAGGCAATCGGTTCCAGGCTTGCGGCCGCGGGCAGCCTCTGGGCGAGAGTTCCCGGCGAATCAACACCAATGAACTCGTCCGCATCGAGGATGAAAATCCAGTCCGCGGCATATTGCCGGGCCAGGCGCTTCGCATAGGCAGTAGTCAGGCCGGCCTGATCGAATTCAGGATCATCGTGAAAGATCACCCGGAGGCGATCGTCTTCCTCGCAAAGCCGGGACAAGATCTCGCGCGATCCATCGGTACTGCAATGATCGACGAGATAAAGAGCGTCGAGCAGGGCCAAGTTGTGACGGACAAAGGGCTCAAGTATGTCGGCTTCGTTTCTGCAGAGCGCCAGGCCGACGGCCGCGGCCGGTCGCACCAGGTTGCGCAGTGCCCTTTCAATCGCCGGGCGTGCGAGCAGTGCCGGCTCGTGACAAGCTGCCGCCGCGCGTGTCTGCAACGCTTGACGCTCGGCATCGGAGTCGAGCAGGCGAAAGCATTCGTCAGCCAAAGACTGATATGGGACGGCGAGAAATCGATCGCGCAGCACTTCGGCGACGGAATCCGGAGCATATTCTTCCGAGATCACCGCTTTGCCGTTCGCCAGCAGGAATAGAACGCGGACGGCTTCAAATTCGCCGGCGTCCGCCTGATGGATATTCAGCACCAGTTTGGCCCGCGCGATCCATGCATCCCGCTCTGCCGCCCACACATTGCTCAGCGCTACCAC
The DNA here is from genome assembly GCA_023700805.1 of Sulfuritalea sp. Classification (GTDB taxonomy): domain Bacteria; phylum Pseudomonadota; class Gammaproteobacteria; order Burkholderiales; family Rhodocyclaceae; genus Sulfuritalea. The sequence goes on along the minus strand of JAMPYF010000003.1, from coordinate 47,530 downwards.
ATGCGCTCCGCGCGCCCGCAACTCACGCAATACGCTCAGGCGCCGCTCGTTCAGCGCACCGAAGAACAGAACGTCGACATCCTGGACTTCAGCGGCGGCAATGCGCGTCAAGCAAGACGAGTACCCGAATGGAACATGAATTGCCGTCGGCGCTATCCCGGAGCGATGCAAGTATTCAACATTCCTTGCGCTGAAATCCCAGACCCGAAAGTTCGATAGCACCTGCAGGTATTGCTCGGTGAACCATGGATAGCCAGGCACCAGCTGATCGAGGTTGAACACGATCGAATGAGCCGGAAGTCCGCCGATGCTGGCCGGGTCGAGATGCTGGGCGCAAAATATGACCGGCGTGGTTTCCCTGTCGATGCTATTGACGTCGATTCGCGCCGAGTGGCCGAGATCGATCAGGCATTCCTGCAACACTTCCATGGACTCGCGAGCGGCTTCGACGTATTCGAAACCGTCCGGCTTGATGAGCACAAGCTGAAAATTCATCAGGCAGGCGTTATTCGTTCCAAAGGCCCTGATTCGGATCTTGTGGCGACCGGAGCCCGAAGTGCCGCCAGATGCTCGCCGTCGCGACGCGGCCGCGCGGGGTGCGCTGCAGGTAGCCCTGCTGGATCAGGTAGGGTTCCAGCACGTCCTCGATGGTGTCGCGCGCCTCGCCGATCGCGGCGGCGAGGTTGTCCACGCCGACCGGGCCGCCGCCGAATTTCTCCAGCATGGCGCCCAGCAGCTTGCGGTCCATGACGTCGAGGCCGAGGTGGTCGACATCGAGCATGGTCAGCGCCGCATCGGCCACCTCGCGCGTGATCCTGCCGTCGGCCTTGACCTCGGCGAAATCGCGCACGCGGCGCAGCAGGCGGTTCGAGATGCGCGGCGTGCCGCGTGAGCGCTTGGCGATTTCCACCGCACCGTCTTCGACGATGTCGCAATTGAGCAGGTGGGCCGAGCGGCGCACGATCAGGGCGAGCTCGTCCGGCGTGTAGAACTCCAGCCGGGCGACGATGCCGAAGCGGTCGCGCAGCGGATTGGTCAGCATGCCGGCGCGCGTGGTGGCGCCGATCAGCGTGAAGGGCGGCAGGTCGAGCTTGACCGAGCGTGCCGAGGGACCTTCGCCGATCATGATGTCGATCTGGAAATCCTCCAGCGCCGGGTAGAGGATTTCCTCGACCACGGGACTCAGGCGGTGGATTTCGTCGATGAACAGCACGTCGTGCGGTTCCAGGTTGGTCAGCATCGCCGCCAGGTCGCCGGCGCGCTCCAGCACCGGGCCCGAGGTATGGCGCAGATTGACGCCCATCTCGTGGGCGATGATGTGCGCCAGCGTGGTCTTGCCCAGGCCCGGCGGGCCGAACAGCAGCACGTGGTCCATCGATTCGGCGCGCCGCTTGGCGGCCTCGATGAAGATCTCCAACTGGCCGCGGATCTTCTGCTGGCCGACGTAATCGGCCAGGCGCTTGGGCCGCAGGGCGCGCTCCAGCACGTCTTCCTGGGTCGATTCGCGCCCCGCCGAGATCAGGCGCTCGGGCGCGGCGGCGGCGAACTTGTCGGTCTGGATGCTCATGGGACTACTCTCCGCCCGGCCCCCTCGCCGAGCGAGGGGGTGACAGTGGTGCGCCTCTGCGCGGCTTCGTGCGATTGTTGGCGCCCCTTAGGGCGGCCGTGCGGGGCGCTCATGCCGTGAGTTTAGCCGAGGCGGGCGGGCGCCGCCTCACGAGGATTTCGAGAGCAGCTTGAGCGCGGCGCGGATGCCGTCGGAGACGGAAACGTCGGGTGCCAGCGCCTTCATGGCCGAAGCCGCCTCGCGTTCGTTGTAGCCGAGCGCCAGCAGCGCGTTCATGATGTCCGCGGCGGCGTCGGCCGCCGTGTCGCCAGCGCCAACTCTTGTGCCGCCGCCGGTGGCGAGGGTTTTCGGCAGGCGGTCGCGCAGCTCCAGCAGCAGGCGTTCGGCGGTCTTCTTGCCTATGCCGGGCACCTTGGTCAGGCGCCCGGCTTCCTGCAGCGTCACCGCCTGCGCCAGTTCCGTCACCGACATGCCGGAGAGCACGGCCAGCGCGGTGCGCGCGCCGATGCCGGAAATCTTCAGCAACTGGCGGAAGGCGGCGCGTTCCTCCGGCGAGGCGAAGCCGTATAGGTAGTGGCCGTCCTCGCGCACGATCAGGTGCGTATGCAGAGTGACTTTTTCACCCGTGGCCGGCAGGTTGTAGAAAGTGCTCATCGGCACATCGACTTCATAGCCGAGGCCCTGTACATCCACCGTGATCGATGGCGGGTTCTTTTCGATGAGCATGCCGCTGAGGCGACCGATCATGGTTTTCCTTTCATGCGAGGATTTCGTCGATGCGGCGCACCAGGTTGCCGATCACCGCCTGCTGGTCGAAGGCGGCGTACTTGGCGGCGAAGGCCTGGGCATTGCTGCGCCAGGATGGATTGCCGATCAGGTCGGCGAGCACGGCGGCGAGGTCGCCCGGCGGCTGCTCGGGATTCACCAGCCGGCCGGCGCCCATTTCCTCGACGCGGCGCGCCACCAGGAACTGCTCCAGATGGCCGGGCAGCAGCAGCAGCGGCTTGCCGGCGAGCAGGAAGGCCGTGGTGGTCGCCAGGCTGGCGTAGGTGACGGCCAGATCGGCTTCGCGCGTCATCTGCGCGATGTCGGCCGGATGGTCGAGAAAACGCAGATGCGGCGCGGCATGGCGCGCGGCCAGCGCGGGCGGCAGATAGGGAAAGTAGATCACGGTCGCCTGCCCCAGCGCGCGCAGGGCGGCCAGCACCGCTTCGTGGTGCGGGCTTTCGGCACGCAGGTAGGCGAACACGCGCTTGCCGCCGCCGGCCGGCCAGGCCACGGCCTGTCCGCTGCCGGCGCTGGGCAGGCTGCCCCAGTAGCGCGCCGGGCCGCGGTCGGCGTAGTGGTCGAGTTCGGGAAAGCTCACCAGCGCTTCCTCGGCGACGTCGAACAGTTCGGCCAGATGCTGCAAGGGCGGACAGCGGTAGCGGCGCAGCACCGCATTGATCGCAGCCAGCGCGGCGAGGTCGAGCTGGCTGATGGTTTGCTCGGCTTGCGGCGCCCAGGGCCGCATGTTGGGCAGCGGGCTCACCCGCGGCGGGGCGGTGAAGCCGTTGGAGAACAGCATGACGGGGATGCCGAGACTGCGCGCCGCGAGCAGCGCGGTCGGCGCGTGGTCGGCCAGCACCAGCCGGGCGCCGGTCAGGCGCATGGCTTCGCGCCAGGCGCCGACCAGGCCGAACAGCGAGCGGGAATCTGCATAGCCGAAGCGCAGCAGGATGTCGGCATAGGTCAGCGGCGGCCCTGGGCGGGCGGCCTCGGGCACCGACGGCGCGGCCAGCCAGTTGAAATCCTGGCTCGCGAGGAAATCGCCGACCACGGCAGGCTGGGTCACCATCCAGTGCACCTCATGCCCCTGATCGCGCAGAGCGCGCGCCAGCGGCATGAAGGCGCCGACGTGACCGAGGTTGGCGCCGAACTCCCAGGCATAAAGGATGTTGTACTTTCCCCCCGGCCCCCTTTCCGCGAAAGGGGGTGACGGCGGTTCGATCGCTGCGCGATCTTCGGGTGCCTGGCTGCGCCCATCTTGGGAAGGCCCTGCGGCGGGCGCGGCCATCACACCAGCCGCCCGTTGCGCATGCGTCTGCCTAGGGTGGATAGCGCGCCCATGCCCTGGCCGCCATGGGCGTGGGCGATCGCGCAGGCCAGCGCATCGGCGGCGTCGCTGCTCGGTATGCCGGGCAGATTGAGCAGGCGCGCGACCATGGCCTGGACCTGTTCCTTCGCCGCCTTGCCATGGCCGACCACCGCCTGCTTGACCTGCAGCGCGGTGTATTCGGCGACCGGCAGGTTGGCCGTCACCAGCGCGGCGATCGCCGCGCCGCGCGCCTGGCCCAGCAGCAGCGTGGATTGCGGATTGACGTTCACGAAGACGATTTCCACCGCCGCCTGTTGCGGGCCGTAAGTGGAGATGATCTCGACCAGGCCGTCGACTATGGTCTTGATGCGCTGCGGCAGGCTGCCCTCCGCATCGGTCTTGACGCAGCCGCTGGCGACATAGGCCAGCTTGCCGCCAGTTTTGTCGATGACCCCGAAGCCGGTCGAGCGCAAGCCGGGATCAATGCCGAGGATGCGGATGCTGCTAGACAATGGCGGTTTCATTTTCGCGCAAGATACACGCCCCACACCGCGAGCGCCATGCCGACCAGCGCCATGCCGGCCAGGCGCTCGTCGAACAGCAGCCAGGCGATCAGTGCGGTGCAGGGCGGCACCAGGTAGAACAGGCTGGCGAGATTCACCGCGCTGCCGCGCCGGATCAGCATGTTGAGCAGAGAGATCGCTCCCAGCGACAGCACCAGCACCAGCCAGGCCAGGGCGAAGATGAAATCCGGCGCCCAGTCGACGCGGAAATCCTCGGTCAGGCCGGCGACGACGGCCGTGGCGACGGCCGTGGGCAGGAACTGGGCGATGGCGCCGGTGCGCCAATCAAAACTTGGGCAGTAGCGCTTCTGGTAGAGCGTGCCGGCGGTGATGCCGGCCAGCGCCGCCAGCGCCGGCCACAGCGCATCGAGGCCGAAGCCGCTGCCGAGCTTGCCCGACACCACGATGGCGACGCCGACGAAGCCGAGCACCAGGCCGAGCCATTGCCGCGCCAGCACGGCTTCCTTCAGCAGCCAGCCGGCGCCGACGGCAGTCAGCAGCGGCTGGATGCCCACCACCAGGCTGGCGACGCCGGCCGGCAGGCCCTTCGAGATGGACATGAAGACACCGCCGAGGTAGACGCCATGCACCAGCAGGCCGGCGACGCCGATATGGAACCATTGCCGCGCATCGCGCGGCCAGGGCGCGCGCATCGCCAGCGCGATCAGGGTCATCAGCGCCAGCACCAGCAGGTAGCGGATCAGCAGAAAGGAGAGCGGCTCGGCGTGCGGCAGGCCAAACTTGGCGCCGATGAAGCCGGTGCTCCAGAGCAGGACGAACAACAGGGGGACGGAACGGTTCATAAAACTCATGGCCGAAAATTCAGCCCGCAAGGGTAACCGATTCCCGATTCGCCGCGCCAACGCGGCAAGTTTCGATCGACCGAGGAGCAGGGCGTGATGCGCAAGCGGGCGGGGGGACTGCTCACCGGTACAGCTTCATCTCGACCCGGCCGGACGCATCGCCAAGGTCTACCTGAGCGGCGATCCGGCACGCCATGCGCGCGCGATCGCCGCCGATCTGCAGTCCCCGCAGGCCAGGACGGCCGTCCGCTAAGCGGCGGCCGCGTGGCGGGCCGGCGCGTTTATTCGTCGATCACCGCCGTCGTATAGACTTCCTGCACGTCGTCCAGCGCTTCGAGCGCGTCGAGCAGCTTCTGCATTTTCAGCGCGTCCTCGCCGGCGAACTCGGTTTCGTTCTGCGGCTTCATCGTCACTTCGCCGAATTCCGGCCTGAACCCGGCCTTCTCCAGCGCGTCCTTGACGTTGGCGAAGTCGTTGGGCGGCGTGATCACCTCGATCGAGCCGTCCTCGTTGGTCAGCACGTCGTCGGCGCCGGCCTCGATCGCCGCATCCATCAGCGCCGCCTCGTCGGTGCCGGGCGCGAAGATCATTTGCCCGCAGTGGGTGAACAGGAAGGCGACGCTGCCGTCGGTGCCCATGTTGCCGCCGTGCTTGGCGAAGGCGTGGCGCACTTCGGCGACGGTGCGCACCTTGTTGTCGGTCAGGCAGTCGACCATCACCGCCGCGCCGTTGATGCCATAGCCTTCATAGCGGATTTCTTCGTAATTCACGCCTTCGAGCTGGCCGGTGCCGCGCTTGACCGCGTTATCGATGTTGTCCTTGGGCAGGCTCTGCCCCTTGGCCTTCTCGATCGCCAGCCGCAGCCGCGGGTTGGCGCTGACGTCGCCGCCGCCCATCTTCGCGGCGACGGTGATTTCCTTGATCAGCTTGGTGAACACCTTGCCCCGCTTGGCGTCCTGGCGCCCCTTGCGATGTTGGATGTTGGCCCATTTGGAATGTCCGGCCATAGTCGTTTCCCTGGTTGCGCGGCATTGCCGCGGGTTTGCCTATTAGAATCGCAAATTTTAGCATCCCCGGAATCCATGCCATGAGCCAGTCATTGCCCATCGCCAGGAGCGGCGAGATCGAACTTGCCCTGCTGGCGCCACTTGCCAACCGTCATGGCCTGATCACCGGCGCCACCGGCACCGGCAAGACGGTGACCCTGCAGCTCATGGCCGAGCAGTTGTCCAGGGCCGGCGTGCCGGTGTTCCTCGCCGATGCCAAGGGCGACCTGTCCGGACTCGGCGTCGCCGGGGTCGCCTCCGAAAAGTTCCAGGCGCGCCTCGACCGCCTCGGCATTGCGGACTGGCAGCCGCAGGCCAGCCCGGTGGTGTTCTGGGACGTGTTCGGTGAATCCGGCCATCCGGTGCGCGCGACGATTTCCGACATGGGGCCGCTCTTGCTGGGGCGCCTGCTCAATCTCAACGATACCCAGGCCGGCGTGCTGCAGATCGTGTTCCGCGTGGCCGACGACCAGGGCCTGCTGCTGCTCGACCTCAAGGATTTGCGCGCCATGGTCCAGCATGTCGGCGAGCACGCGGCCGACTACAAGACCCAGTACGGCAATGTTTCGGCGGCCTCGATCGGCGCCATCCAGCGCGGCCTGCTGACGCTCGAAGAGCAGGGCGGCGACAGCTTCTTCGGCGAGCCCATGCTCGACATCGAGGACCTCATGCAAACCCAGGATGGGCGCGGCGTGATCAACGTACTGGCGGCCGACAAACTGATGAACTCGCCGCGGCTCTACGCTTGCTTCCTGCTCTGGCTGCTGGCCGAGTTGTTCGAGCAGCTGCCCGAGGCAGGCGACCTGCCCAAGCCCAAGCTGGCCTTCTTTTTCGACGAGGCCCACCTGCTGTTCAGCGACGCGCCGCCGGCGCTGCTGGAGAAGGTCGAGCAGGTGGTGCGCCTGATCCGCTCCAAGGGCGTCGGCGTGTACTTCGTGACGCAGAACCCGCTCGACATACCCGAAGCGGTGCTCGGCCAGTTGGGCAATCGCGTCCAGCATGCGCTGCGCGCCTTCACCCCGCGCGACCAGAAGGCGGTCAAGGCGGCGGCCGACACCCTGCGCGCCAACCCGGCCTTCGACGCCGCGACGGCGATCACCGAACTCGGCGTCGGCGAGGCGCTGGTCTCCTTGCTCGACGAACACGGCCGGCCGACCGTGGTCCAGCGTGCCATGGTGCTGCCGCCGGCCTCGCGCATCGGACCGCTGACGGCAGACGAGCGTCGATCCGCGATCGCCGCCTCGCCAATCGCCGGGCATTACGAAAAGCTGCTCGACCGCGAATCGGCCTACGAAAAACTCAAGGGCGATGTCAGTCAGAGAGTTGGCGCTGGCGACACGGCGGCTGCGACGCCGCAAGCCGGCGGCGGCGGATTTCTCGGCGGCGTCGGCGAGGCGCTGGGCGGCATGCTCGGCGGCGGCGCCCGCAGCGGCTCGCGCGGCCGGCAGACCGTGGTCGAAGCCGCCGTGAGCAGCACCGTGCGCGCCATCGGTTCCTCGCTCGGCCGCGAGATCGTGCGTGGCGTGCTGGGCTCGATCATGGGCGGCGGTCGTCGCCGGTGACGCACGCGGCCGGCTTGCCCGCCGTACATCGCGCCGGAGTGATATTCGCCGTTATCGCGGCCTTCGGCTTTTCCTTCAAGGCGATCCTGGTCAAGCTGGCCTATCCCTACGGCGTCGATGCCGTGACGCTGCTGGCCCTGCGCATGGCCTTCGCCCTGCCGGTATTCCTCTGGGTCGGGTTTTCCGCTTCGCGCAATGCCCCGGGCATGACGCTGCGCGACTGGCTTGCGGTCGTGCTGCTGGGCACGCTCGGCTACTACGGCGCCAGCATTCTGGATTTCCTCGGCCTCAAGTACATTTCGGCGGGCCTGGAACGGCTGATCCTGTTCACCTATCCGACGCTGACCCTGCTGTTCGGCGTCGTCCTGCACGGCCGTGCCATCAGCCGCCGCGAGGCTGTGGCGCTGGGCCTGTGCTACACCGGCATTGCCGCCGCGTTCGCGCACGACCTGCACTTTTCCGGCGACACCGCCGCGGTCTGGATCGGCGGCGGCTTCGTCTTCGCCTCGTCGGTGAGTTACGCGCTCTACCTGTCGGGCAGCGCCGGGATGATCGCGAAACTCGGTGCGGCACGCTTCACCGCCCTGGCCATGCTGGTATCGACGGCCGCCATCGGCGGCCACTTCCTGGCGACGCAGCCGCTGACGGCCCTGGTGCAGCCTTGGCCGGTCTATGCGCTGGGCGCTGCGATGGGCATGTTCTGCACGGTGCTGCCGGTGTTCGCCCAATCCGCGGCGATTCGCCGCATCGGCAGCGGAAAGGCCGTGCTGGTGGGCATGGTGGGGCCGCTACTGACCATCGTCTTCGCCTGGCTGCTGCTCGACGAAGGCTTCTCGACGGCGCAGATGACAGGTGTCGCACTGGTCATTGCCGGCGTGGCGACGGTTAGCCGCCGCTGAGCCTATCTATCTGTCTATAATCGGATAACCATGCTCAGCCGTCGACTTTTTGCCGTCCTCTCAGCGCCAACTCTCGCGCTTCTGTCCAACTGCGCCGGGGCGCAGGAGGTTTCGGAGAAGGACTACTTCGACGAACTGCCGGTGGTGCTCTCGGTCAGCCGCTTGGCGCAACCGCTGAGGGACGTGCCGGGCGCGGTGACGGTGATCGACCGCGACACGATCCGGCGTTCCGGCGCGCGGGATCTGACCGACTTGCTGCGCTTCGTTCCGGGCTTCGTGATCGGCCACATCAATGGCGCGAATCCTATCGCCAATTATCACGGCGATTTTGATGCATTGAATCGGCGCCTGCAGGTGTTTGTCGATGGCCGTTCGATCTATTCCACCCTGCTGGCGGGCAACGTTAGCCACCCGATGATGGGTATGGTGCTCGACGACATCGAGCGCATCGAGGTATTGCGCGGGTCGAACTCCGCGGCTTACGGCGCCAATGCGTTTTCCGGGGTGGTCAACGTGGTGACGCGGGCTGCCACCGATGTGCCAAGATTTTCCACGTCGCTGGCGCTCGGCGAAAAGGGCATTGCCGATCGCAGCGTGCGCGCGGCTTGGGGCGACGAGCGCCTTGCCGTGCGATTGACGGCGGCGCGCTCGGGCGATAGCGGATTCGACAATGTTATCGACGACAAGCGGGTTGATCAGTTTCATCTCCGCGCCGATTTGCAACCATCGGCGGCGGACGACGTCATGTTGACTGCGGGCTCGGTTCGCCATCAGTGGGGTGCGACCGATATGCTGCGCAGTGAAAACTGGCGCAATGTGTTCGTCCAGGGGCAATGGCGGCACAACGTAAACGCAGATAACGATATCCGCTTCAATGGCAGCTTCGATGAAGAAAAGTTCGTCGACCAGATCTATTACTTCACACTCTTGGGAGTGCCGCGTCCCTATCGTGCCGATGGGACGGGACGGCGATTGTCTCTGGAGGCTGAGCATACGACCCGGATATTGCCGGGGCTGCGCCTGGTATGGGGTGGCCAATGGCGTCACCAGGAAATCCGCTCGCCCGATCTCTTCAAGGAGCAGTCTGCGCTGACCGCCGAACTGCGCCGCGTGTTCGGCAATGTCGAGTGGCAGTTGGGCGAGAAATGGATTGTAAATGCCGGCGCGATGTGGGAAGACCATAGTATCGTCGGTGCGCATACGGCGCCGCGTCTGAGCCTCAATTACCATGTCCTGCCCGGGCACACCCTGCGTTTTGGCTCCACCCAGGCCTACCGGCTGCCCGCCTTGTTCGAATTGCGCGGGAACTGGCAGACACCCAGCCTGCCCGGCTCACTGGTGCTCGCCAGCGGCGGGATCAAGCCCGAGCGCCTGGTGGCCAACGAGGTCGGCTACGTCGGCGAGTTCCGGCAGTTTGGCCTGACGGTGGACTTGCGCGGCTTCGAGGAAAGCGGCAGCAGCATCGCCCGCTATTTCGGCGGCTATCCGAACGACGTGGTGAACAAGGATCGTTATCGCAAGCGCGGTTGGGAGACGCAGTTGCGCTGGAAGCCGCGTCCGGAAACCCAGCTATTGTTCAATCACACGGTACTCAACATTCGCGCCTGGGCTACCGGCGACACGCACATCAGCGACGAACTGAGCGCTCCCTCGCACACCTCCGGGCTGGTCTGGTTCGAATCTCTGCCGGCCGGCTTCGAGTTTGGTCTGTCCTATCTCACCTACGGAGCGATGACCTGGGGCGGCAAGAACGACGTGCTCGACACCCAACCCCGGGTCGATCTGCGCTTGGCGCGCCGCTTCAATATCGGCGGAACTCGGGCCGAAGTGGCTGTGGTAACACACTCGGCAACCGGCAGCTATCAGGAAGGCGATCCGGGGAGATACTTTCCGCGCCGCACCTTCGCCACATTACGGCTGGATTTCTGAGCAATGCGTCGTCGGATCCTCACCGCCCTTGCCACCGCTTGCCTATGTCTAATGACATATGGATCATCGTGGGCCGCCGCGACGATCCCGGTCTGGGTGGCCTTGTCGGACACGGGGCGTGCGCACAACGATGCGGCGCAGGCGCTGCGGGCGGAAGTCGAGCAGGCACTGCCGGGACGCATCGAGTGGCGCGTGGCGCACTGGAGCCAGTTTGCCGGTGCGGCGGTGGAGCCGCAATGGATCGTCGCCGTCGGCACGGCGGCCCAGCGCGGCATGCAGAACCTGTTCGCCCGCGACACGACGCCGCCCCCGCTGCTGTCGATACTGGTGCCGCGCCTGGCTTTCGAGCGCATGGCCGATCCGGCGCGCCTGCGTGCCGGATCGCTCTCGGCGGTGTACCTCGACCAGCCGCCATGGCGGCAACTGGAACTGATCCGGCTGGCCTTGCCCAACGTGCGCAAGGTCGGCATGCTGGTCGGCGCGGAGTCGAAGGGCCACCTGCCGGCGCTGGAGAAAGCGGCCAAGGAGCGCGGCTTCGAGCTGGCGGTCACGGCGGTGGAAGCGGATGGCCTGTTCGAGGCCCTGCAATCGGTGCTGCCCAATGCCGATGTCCTGCTGGCGCTGCCCGACCCGGCCGTGTTCAACAGCCAGACAGCCGCCAACATATTGACGGCGGCCTATCGGCGGCAGGTGCCGCTGCTCGGCTTTTCTCCGGCCTATGTCAAGGCGGGCGCCCTGCTGGCCCTGTATTCGACACCGACCCAGGTCGGTGTCCGCGGTGGTGAATCGCTGCGCCAGGCACTGACGGGCAAGGCTTTGCCGGCACCGCAGTGGCCGCGCGAGTTTACCGTCGCGGTCAACCAGGATGTCGCCCGCTCGCTGGGTTTCGCCCTGGACGAAGCGCTAATCGGGCAGCAACTGCGCCAGAAGGAGAGGCCATGAGGATGAGTCTGCGCACGCGCATGCTGTTGTCGGCGCTGCTGCCGACCACGCTGGTGGCGGTGCTTTTGACGACGGTGTTCTTACTGCGCGCCATCGATGATCTCGAACAGGGATTGCAGACGCGCGGCACGGCGATTTCGCGACAGATGGCCGGTGCTGCGGAGTTCGGCATATTTTCCGGTCAGCGCAGCGCCCTTTCGGTGTTGACCGAGTCGGCAATGCACATCGATCCGGACGTGCGCGGCGCGGCGATCATCGATGCGCGCGGCGGCGTCATGGCACTCAGCGGCGCCTTGAACCAATCCATGTGGCCCGCGCCGGCGCGCATCGACGGCGCGCGTCTGCGGCCGGACGTGCTGCTGTTCGTCGAGCCGGTGATGCGCAGCAGCCTGCCCGTCGATGACATCTACGGCGGCGCGACAGCGGCACCTGAGGTGCTGCCGCAGCTGCTTGGCTACGTCGTGGTCGAATTGTCCCTGCGCGAGGTATCAAGCAAGAGCGAACGGCTGATCGCCATCGGCGGCTTGATTGCCTTGCTTGGATCCGTGCTCGGTGGCTGGCTGGCGCAACGCATCGCACGGGGCATGACGAACCCGCTGCTGGAGGCCAGCGAGGTCGTCGGGCGCATCGGCGCCGGGGACCTGACGGCGCGCATGTCGACCCGGTCTGCCGGCGCCCTGCGCTCGCTGGCGGCCGGCATCAACGGCATGGCCGAACGCATAGGCGTGACCCAGGACGAGCTGCGCGCCCGGGTGGCCGAAGCCACTGCCGACTTGCGCCAGGCCAAGGACGCGGCGGAGCACGCCACCATCGCCAAATCGCACTTTCTGGCTGCCGCCAGTCACGACCTGCGCCAGCCCCTGCACGCGCTTGGCCTTTTCGTCTCGGCCCTGGCGCAATCCAAGGTGGCCAGGCAGGAGCCGGAACTGGTTGCGCACATCCAGTCGGCCGTTGACGCCCTGCAGAATCTGCTCGATGCCATCCTCGACATTTCGCGCCTCGACGGCGGCAACGTGGTGCCGAGCATCGGCTGCTTCCCCCTGAGCCATGTGCTGGATCGCCTGGGCCAGGATCTTTCTCTGTTGGCGGCGCAAAAGGGTCTGCGGCTCAAGCTGCGGCCGACACGGTTCTGGGTGCGCAGCGACGAGAAGATCGTCGAGCGCATCCTGCTCAATCTGGTCGGCAATGCCTTGCGCTACACCCGCACCGGAGGCGTGCTGGTGAGCTGCCGCCGCCGCCGTGAGGTGCTGGTGGTCGAGGTCTGGGATACCGGCGCAGGGATTCCGGAGCATGCACGCGAAGGCATTTTTGAGGAATACGTGCAGTTGGCGAATCCCGAGCGCGATCGCGCCAAGGGCCTCGGGCTGGGCCTGGCCATCTGCCGGCGCCTGGCCGACTTGCTGGGCATTCCGCTGGGTGTCCGTTCGCGCCCGGGGCGCGGTTCGGTGTTCTGGATTGAATTGCCCGTGGTGCCGGCGGGTCTGCCCCGCGATCTGCCGTCGGCGGGGAGCGCATCGTCAGAGGGCGCGGTCGATCCGGCGCGGATAAGGGGAACGGTCCTGGTGGTGGAGCGGGATGCGCTGGTACGGGCGGGCATGCAGCAGGCGATCGTCAGCTGGGGCGGCCGCGTGTTGCTGGCGGCCGACCGCGAGGAGGCGCTGAGCCGCTGCCGTGAGAGCGATCCGCCGCCGGATCTGACGATATGCAATCTGCGACTGCCGGGCCGCGGCAGCGGTATCGAGCTGGCACAGGAGCTGCGCCGGGAATTCGAGGGCATGGCCGTGCTGCTGGTCAGCGCGGATGTCAGCGACGAAGCGCAGAATGCGGCGCGCAATGCCGGCTTCGCGCTGCTCAAGCAGCCGGTGCCGGCTGGGCGGCTGCGGGCGGCTTTGCGCCACCTGCTCGAGGTTCGCGTCTAGCGGTCGAGCAGGCCCAGGCGGCGGCAAAGCTCCAGCGTCAGTCCCGCCTGGTTCATCGAATAGAAATGCAGGCCCGGCGCGCCGCGTTCGATCAGGCGCTGGCACAGCTCGGTCACCACATCGAGACCAAAGGCGCGGATCGATTCCGCATCGTCGCCGAAGCTTTCGAACTTGCGCCGCATCCAGCGCGGTATCTCGGCGCCGCAGGCGTCGGAAAAGCGCGCCAGCTTGGAGAAGCTCGCGATCGGCATGATGCCCGGCACGATCGGCACTGTTACGCCCAGTGCCCGCGCTTCGGCCACGAAATGCTCGTAGGCGTCGGTATTGTAGAAATACTGGGTAATCGCCGAATTCGCGCCGGCGTCGATCTTGCGCTTGAAGTTCAGCAAATCGTCGCGCGGGCTCTTCGCCTGCGGATGCCATTCCGGATAGGCCGCGACCTCGATATGGAAGCGCGCGCCGGTTTCGGCACGGATGAACGCGACCAGCTCGTTGGCATAACGGAATTCGCCGGCGTCGGCCATGCCCGAAGGCAGGTCGCCGCGCAGAGCGACGATGCGGCGGATGCAGCGTGCGCTGAAAATCGCCAGCATCTCGCGGATGCCCTCGCGCGTCGAGCCGATGCAGGACAGGTGCGGCGCGGCCTGGTGGCCTGCGGCGGCGATTTCCATCACCGTCGCCAGCGTATTCTCGCGCGTCGAGCCGCCGGCGCCGTAGGTGACGGAGAAAAACTCGGGCTTCAGCAGCGCAAGCCGGGTCCGCGTCGCGCGCAGCTTCTCCATGCCCTCGCTGGTCTGCGGCGGAAAAAACTCGATGGATAGTTCAAGACTCATGCTGGATTCCAGGAAAGTGCTTCAGCCTGCGTTCATGACCGCGGCGAACTCAGCAGCAAACGCGTCAGCAGCCAGGAAATCACGCTGTAGAGCGTCGAGCCGATGACGCCGGCGATGAACCCGTCCACCACGAAGCCGTCGAGCAGCCACGCCGCCAGCAGGAACATCATGCCGTTGATGACGAAGATGAACAGCCCCAGGGTCAGCAGCGTGACCGGCAGCGTCAGCAGCAGCAGCAGCGGCCGGATCAGGGTGTTGATCAGCCCCAGCACCACCGCCACCCCCAGCGCCGTGGCAAATCCGGCGACGTGTATCGAAGGCAGCAGCCAGGGCAGGGCCAGCAGCGCCGCCGCATTGATCAGCCAGACGGCAAGCAGGCGCATACGGGTCTCCTTGGGCGGGCGGTTGCGGGCTCAGTAGCGGTACTGGTCGGCCTTGTAGGGCCCGTTCTTGGGCACGCCGATGTAGGCCGCCTGCTGGTCGGTGAGTTCCGACAGCTGCGCATTCAGCTTTTTCAGCTGCAGGCGCGCGACTTTTTCGTCGAGGTGCTTGGGCAGGGTGTAGACGCCCACCGGGTAATCGGCATTGCGCGTGAACAACTCGATCTGGGCAATGGTCTGGTTGGCGAAGGACGAGGACATCACATAGCTCGGGTGGCCCGTGCCGCAGCCCAGATTCACCAGGCGGCCCTTGGCCAGCAGGATGATGCGTTTGCCATCGGGGAAGATCACGTGGTCGACCTGCGGCTTGATTTCCTCCCATTGGTACTTTTCGAGCGAGGCGACGTTGATCTCGGAATCGAAATGGCCGATGTTGCAGACGATGGCCTGGTCCTTCATCTTCGCCATGTGGTCGTGGTCGATGACGTGCACGTTGCCGGTGCAGGTGACGAAGATATCGGCCTTGTCGCAGGCGTAGTCCATGGTGACGACGCGGTAGCCTTCCATCGCCGCCTGCAGCGCGCAGATCGGATCGATCTCGGTGACCCAGACCTGGGCCGACAGCGCGCGCATGGCCTGGGCCGAGCCCTTGCCGACGTCGCCGTAACCGGCGATCACGGCGATCTTGCCGGCGATCATGACGTCGGTGGCGCGCTTGATGCCGTCCACCAGCGATTCGCGGCAGCCGTAGAGGTTGTCGAACTTCGACTTGGTGACCGAGTCGTTGACGTTGATCGCCGGAACCTTCAGCTCGCCGCGCTCGTGCATCTGGTACAGGCGATGCACGCCGGTGGTGGTCTCTTCCGTGACGCCCTTGATCTTCGCCAGGCGCGTCGAGTACCAAGTCTTGTCCTTGGCGAGCTTGGCCTTGATCGAGGCAAACAGCACGGTAGCTTCCTCGCTGTCGGGCTTGTCCAGCACCGAGATGTCCTTCTCGGCGCGGCTGCCCAGATGCAGCAGCAGCGTCGCGTCGCCGCCGTCGTCGAGGATCATGTTGGAATAGCCGTTGTCGGGCCATTCGAAAATGCGGTGGGTGTAATCCCAGTAGTCGACGAGAGTTTCGCCCTTGACGGCGAACACGGCCACGCCATCGGCGGCGATCGCGGCGGCGGCATGGTCCTGGGTCGAGAAGATGTTGCAAGAAGCCCAGCGCACTTCGGCGCCCAATGCGGTCAGCGTTTCGATCAGCACCGCGGTCTGGATCGTCATGTGCAGGCTGCCGGTGATGCGCGCGCCCTTGAGCGGCTGGGCCTTGGCGAATTCCTCGCGGATGGCCATGAGGCCGGGCATCTCGGTTTCGGCGATGCGAATTTCCTTGCGGCCCCAGGCGGCGAGGCCGAGGTCGGCAATTACGTAGTCTTTTTTGTCAGTCACGGCGTTCATGAAGGCTCCTTGAACAGTGACCGGGAGGGAGGCGAACTCACCTGCCCGGTACGGGTTAGGTGAGCGCAGTTTGAAAATGGTCCGAGCCTGGGGGGTAAGTGTGGGAACTACCCTTGCAGCGCTCCTCGGAAGCCGTACATTATATCTTCTTTCGGCAAATGCGTTGCGCACCGCCGCAAATCCATCTATAATCGCCTTTCTCTGACGCGGGGTGGAGCAGTCTGGCAGCTCGTCGGGCTCATAACCCGAAGGTCGTAGGTTCAAATCCTACCCCCGCAACCAACAAAAAGTTAATAAGGCCAATCAATTACATGTGGTTGGCCTTATTGCTTTTCCGGACTCGGAAGTCGTTGGCCCACTGTTGGCCCATTCTTGGCCCATCGTTGGCCCACATATTCGATCCGCAAAATCCTCAATCTGCCCATTTGACCTTCGGGCATCTGGCCCATGGGCCAATGCCAGGAAATTGGCCATTGCATAGGGGTCTTTCGACGAAAAAGGACTCCTTTCGACCGGTACGGCATACGTACGCGGTAGTTTCACGCCTTCTTGGCGCGCTTTCCAGGTCCAGATCCCTTGTTAGCCGCCGGTAAGTTGGCCTCGAGTATCTCGCGGATCACCTCAGATCGATTCGGGATGCGGCCAAGCGAAGGCTGCATCGCAATCCTTCGTTGATCGATAGCCTCGATCAATTCGGGGGTCAGTCTCACATTTACCTGCATGCGGTCCATATGTTGGTTCCTCCCATCGCGAGCAATCTGATCAGTATATGCGGGCGTCTAGCCGCGACGCAAAATAAATGTCTAAAAAGGTGCTTGCGCACTCGGATTTCTCCTGTAGCTTGTATCTTGTCTAGCTGATAGACATCAACCAAGGAGAAGTCAAATGGCAACAAAAGAGTACCTAACCACTGAAGAACTGTCGCAGCGTTTGAAGTACGACGTACGCACCATTCGGGAGCGACTGAAGGACAGCGTGCTCCTCGAGGGCAAGCATTACATCCGTCCGTTCGGCGGCCGCAAGATTCTGTTCATCTGGGAACAGATTGAGGCCGACATGGGCATGGCCTCTGGCGGCTCGTATGGAATTCCGATGGCCAATGGAGGCGTCTGCCATGGCTAAAGTACGCAAGCTCGCTGCCACTGGGAACTTGTTCATAGATTTTCGTCTTAGAGGGAAGCGCTGCCGCGAATACACGGCATTGCCGGACAACCCGGGAAACGTCAAGAAACTGGAGAAACTGGCGTGCCAGATCGAGGCCGATATCAAGGCCGGCACCTTCGACTACGCCAGATATTTTCCCGGCAGCAAACTAGCTGTTCATTTTGCGACCCAAACGGCTAGTCCAATCGCCGCGGCGTTGAGCGGTGGTCCCTTTGCCCGGCAGACACCCGCGGCGGCTAGTGTCACTGTAGAGGCGGCGACCCTTCCCACCTTCAACGCCTTCGCCGACACCTGGGTCGCCGAAAACGAAGTCGCCTGGCGGCGCAGTCACCGCCGCACCGTGATGGACATTCTCGATGGTCACCTGCGCCCGATGTTCGGGGAGAAGGGGGTCGGCGACATCACTAAAGCTGACATCCTGGCCTTTCGCTCTCAACTCGCCAAAGTACGCGGGCGAAAGGCTGAAACCCTGTCTGCCAAACGCATCAACGCCGTAATGGCGCCGCTGCGCCAAATCCTTAACGAAGCCGCCGACCGCTACGAATTTACCACGGCCTTTCGCAACATCAAGCCGCTCAAGGTCCCGCGTTCCGACATCACGCCCTTCAGCCTCGGCGAGGTACAGCAGATCCTCTCCACCGTCCGCGACGACTTTCGCGACTACTACACCGTGCGCTTCTTCACCGGCATGCGCACCGGCGAGATTGATGGACTGAAGTGGAAATACATCGATCTGGAACGCCGCCTGATCCTGGTGCGGGAAACCATCGTCGATGGCGAGGAGGACACCACCAAGACCGATGGCAGCCAGCGCGATATCCAGATGGGCGAGGCGGTTTATCAGGCCCTGCTGCGCCAAGAGAAGGCCACCCGCAAGCTTAGCCTCTTCGTCTTCTGCAATCGCGAAGGCAAACCGCTCGACCACGTCAATGTCACCAAGCGCGTCTGGTATCCCTTGCTGCGTCATATGGGCCTGACATTGCGCCGTCCCTATCAGACCCGCCATACCGCCGCCACCCTGTGGCTTGGCTCCGGCGAGAACCCGCAGTGGATTGCGCGCCAGATGGGGCATGCCTCGACCGAGATGCTGTTCAAGGTCTATGCGCGCTTCGTGCCCAACCTCACCCGTCAGGACGGATCGGCCTTCGAGCGCCTGCTGCTACAGAGCGGCACCGTCGCTACGCCTCCCGTTGCTGAGCCGCCGACCTCGGCCGCCGCTACCCCGAACATCTAAAGGAACCCTGATGAAACTCCCTGAGAAATCCAGCCATTCCCTGATCGCCCGCCTGGGCCCCGACGAGAGAGTCGAGGGCTGCTACCGCTTCCAGTCCCTTGCGCGTCGTTGCAATGCCGACGGCTTCGAAGTCTGGCACGTGCGCGTCGCCGACCGCAGCGGTGTGATCGATACCTACCGGCCGTGCGACGGGGGTGACATCGTCTATCGGCCGGACCTTGATGCCCTGGTCCATGTCGCCTTCCGGACGCGACTCTTCAGGGACAGGCTGGTGGCTGACCTGCTCGAGTTCGATTTCATGGACGTCGTGGCCGACCCCGCTTGCGCGCTCGATCGACTGCCGCGACCCTTGGCGCAGTCCCCGGAGGTACTGGACCGGCTGGCGGAACTCGTTCACGGCATTCGCTATGACGCGCTGCGGCAGGCGCTCGACTGCGTCCTGGTCGATGATCGGCTGATGCTGAACCTGATTGGCCGGCCGGACGTCCTGTTCGAACGCACGGTTGATGCGGCCAACCTCATCGAGGAGGAAATGTACAACTTCCATCGAGCGGAGAAAGAGACCGCGACCCTGGCCTGCCTTCTTAATCCAATGGGTGAGTTGAGTCTTTGCGACGAGTACTACGTGAGGGAAGAGCAAGCGCTGGAAAAACCCAAGGCGGCCCTGAGACTGAAGCGGTGCGAGCCGGCCCTGGCGGGTCTGGAGCAAACGCGGCCGACGGAAGGGGACTGGCTGCGGCAGGTCCTGGGCGTCGGATGCACCGGAGTCAAGGACCTGGTTGCGCTGGCGATTGCGGTGTCGCTGATCCGCGTACAGAGGCAGGCGCCGGCAAAGCCACGACAGCGCTTGCGGGTCGTTCGACCCCGAGGGTGTGAACAAGAGGAGTTCGGTGCATGAGTCTCGTCAATGCGAACCCTTCCCTCTGGAATCTCTTCGTGGTCATCACGGGCATTCTGCTTGTCTATATATTGCTCGTCCTGTCGGTACTGCTGCTGACGCGCAGACGGCTGCGGGCCGGGAAGTCGCCCGTGTTTGGGAAGATTGTCATCACCTCGGCGGCGACGGATGCCGTCTATCCCGGCATCGACCCGGTCGACTACGCTACCGCGGACGAGCAGCAAACCGCGCTGGATCGCTTGAGCCAGTTACCGCAGATTCATCGGCTGCTCGACGGCACCCTGGTCGAGTGGGGTAGCGGCGCACGCGTTGCCCCTTGCGACTGCTCATTGCCTCCGGTCCCGCATCTGATGATCTCCTGGGGTCCGAAGCGGAAGCAGGGGATCGTGACGAAAAGCGGCTTGGCACACTACGTCAGCTATCAGGAACGGGTGGCGGCTGTGCTGCTTTCCAGCCGGCAGGCGCCGGATGCGGTCGGGGACCCGAAGGTGGAGTACTGATCGTGGCCGATCTTTCCGACGTTTTAGCCGGCCCTCTCCGTGGAGGTCGCCCGTCGGCCAGCTTCGCTCAACAACGAAGCACACCATTGTGAAAAAGGAAACATGATGACGTTCCGAATTGACGAGATCGAACTCGAAGACCAGGGATGGCGCCTCCAGTTCAAGGGGCTGGATGGCAAAGGAGTTTACGCGCGGCTGATTACGAAGCCCGATGGCCGCGGTTTGTACGTTGTCGATGATGGCGATATCACCCTGCGCAAGCCGGGCCGGCAGTTGCTGGACGAGGATGAGTTCAGGATTTCTCGCGAGAGCACCAGGGAAGCGGCGATGCGGTGTGTTGCGGCGGCGCTGACGAGACTGGGGTGGGGGCCGGAAGTGAACAATGCCGGGAAGATTGTCGCGCAATCGGTAGGGGAGCAACAGTGAGCATTAAACTGATCTTCCTAGACATTGATGGGGTGATGCATAGCGTCGACCGCGTGCAGGCCAACCATACGAGCACCGGAATTGAATACACCGGCGACCGATTGTTCGAACACCTGCCATTGCTTGGCCAGATTCTTGATCAATGCCCGGACGTCTCCGTGATCATTTCGTCTAGCTGGCGAGACAGACACAGCTTGCCAGAGCTTCAGGGCTTCTTTGGAGACTGGAGACACCGGGTCATTGGCGTTACCGCCAGTATTGAACCCGTGGGCTCCATGCCCGCGAACCGGTTTCAGGAATGCCTGAAAGTGGCGGAACAACTCGGGGTAAGCGAATGGGTGATGTTGGATGATCAGCCTGGCATCGTCTGGGGTCCGCAAATCCCTACGCCTGAGCTTGCGCGCAGGGTGTTCTGGTGTGATCCGGTGCTGGGGCTTGCTACTCCGCTGGTTGCCACCGCCATTGTGAGGAAATTGCTTGATGGTGCAGGATGTTGATGGACCAAGGAGGTCGTCGACTCACCAAGACGCCAAGACTGTTTTGTAGCGGTAACGGTCTTACGTGTTGGGTGAATGGGCGTCAGCAGCTCGGCCTGAACGGTCATTGGACGACTGCTGTTTGAGCGACAGCAACAATGCGTATTGCCGCCATTCCGTTTTTACAGCTACGTGGGAAATTCATGCGTTTCGGGTTCAGGTGCGACACGGGCGTCGCACCTGAACCCGAACCCCATGTCGACGACTACCGCTGTTCAAGTCGCTCGGCCAGCACGGCATCGACCGAAATCCGCCCAGCGCCGCTGACCAGCAGGGATACGGTGACCGTCAGCAAGGCAAGGCCGAACTCGATGCCGTTGTTGCTCATGAACAGGCCGTTGCCGATATGCACGCTGAAGATGGCGACCAGCATGGTGAAGCCCAGCACGGCCGCGGCGGGGCGAACCAGGAGACCCAGGAGCAAGGCCAGACCGCCGAAGAACTCGGCGCCGCCGGCCAGCGCGGCCATCAACATACCCGGCTCGATACCGATCGAGGCCATCCATTTGCCGGTGCCTTCGAGGCCGTAGCCGCCGAACCAGCCGAACAATTTCTGCGCGCCATGCGCGGTGAAGATGATGCCGACCGGGATGCGCAGGGCGAGCGGTGACAGGCCGGCGGTAGTGGCAACGAGGTGCTTGATGATTGTGGTTTTCATGGTCTGGCTCCTGGGTTCAGTTCAAAAAAAGTCTCAACTCTTGCGGATAAATGTCGGCGCGATGCTGGTACCGAGTCCGGCGCCGTAGCCGAGGTAGATGTTCAGCCCAGCCAGCGGTTCGAGGTAACGCGCGTTCTTGAGGCCGCCGGCATCGATGGTCTCGAAGCCCATGCTGTCGGCCAACTGGCGCGCCGCTTCCTTGGCCGCCGGACTGTCGGTGGCCAGAAACACGCTGACCTTGCGGCCACCGCCGAAATCGGCCCCCTCGGCCAGCACCGACGCGAAAACGGTATTGAACGCCTTGACCACTTCGGCGTCCGGTACTGCCTTGGCGATTTCCTCGCTGGCCGACGTACTGTGGCCGAGCGTGAGGCCCATGTAGTCGGCAGTCAGCGGGTTGGTGATGTCGATCACCACCTTGCCCTGCAGATTGCCGACCGAGCGCAACGCGGCAATGGCGTCGTCGAAGCCGGTGGCCAGGACCACCACATCAGCGCTGGCGGCGGCGTTGTCCGCATTGACTGCCACAGCGCCGGGGTGGGCGGCGGCAGCGGCCCGCGCCTTGTCGAGATTGCGTGCGGTGACGCTGACTTGGTGGCCGGCGCGGGTGAGTTGCTTGACGAAGGCCGAGCCCATGTTGCCGGCGCCGATAACGGTAACTTTCATGATGATTCCTTTCTGAGTGGTGGTAGAAGTGAGGTTTTGCCGTCGCTTGCTTGCTGTTCGCTTGGCATGGATGAAACTTTATAGAACCGATTAATATTGATAAACTAGCCTCAGCGGCATGGATCGTTCCGATAAGCGAGACAATCGAGTGCGATGAACAAGCTCCTGCAAATCGAGGTACTGGTAGCGGTCGTGCGTTCCGGCAGCTTCGTCGGTGCGGCCGAGGTACTTGGCGTGTCAAAGGCAGCGGTCTCTCGCCATGTGGGAGAGCTGGAAGCACGACTCGGCGTGCGGCTCCTGCAGCGCACGACGCGCCGGCTATCGTTGACCGAGGCGGGGCAGATCTTTCACGCTCGCAGCAAGGACATCCTGGACAGCGTCAGCGAGTCCGAGGACGAGATTTCGACCCAGACCGGTACCGCCAGTGGCCAGTTGCGAATCAGCGCCCCGGTGACGTTCGGCGTGCGCCACTTGGCGCCGCTGTGGGGCGAGTTTCGTCGGCGCCACCCCAGGGTGACGCTGGACATCACGCTGGCCGACCGGGTGGTCGATCTGATCGAGGAAGGCTACGACCTGGCGATCCGGATCGGCCGCCTGAGCAGTTCGACGCTGGTAAGCCGCCGACTGGCAATCACCCGCATGGTGCTCTGCGCCGCGCCGGACTACCTCGCCACGCACGGTACCCCGCGTCATCCGCACGAACTGGCGGACCATGAAATCCTGGCCTACAGCTACTGGTCGGACAAGGATGAATGGCGCTTCGACGGGCCGGACGGGGCGGTCAGCGTGCGCACCCAGCCCTGCCTGAGTTCCAACAGCGGCGATACCTGCCGGGCGGCGGCGCTGGCCGGCCAGGGGGTGATCCTGCAACCTTCGTTTGTAGTCGATACGGATCTGGCGGCGGGTACGCTGGTCGAATTGATGCCCGAGTATCGGGCCGTCGAATTGGGAATCTACGCCGTCTATCCGACGCGCAAACATGTCCCGGCCAAGGTGCGGGCGCTGCTCGACTTTCTCGGCGAGAAATTTGGCGACGCGGGACGCTTCAGCTAGGGCGTGCCCGAAAGTCGGCGCTGGCGGAACGGTGAACCGCGCTAGGCTGGATTGCCTTTCGGTAGATTGCGCTTACAGGCCAACGACTCGTTGCGCCCTTTTTGCCCCGGTCGGCTTACTGACTCGCCGGCTTCCCGGTCGCGGCAAGCCAGGCATCGTACCCACCTTGCAAGGGCCGCACTGAAAGATAACCGGCATTGAGCAAATGCCGGGCAGCCTGGACAGCACCGGCATCCTCGGGGCAAGCGCACAGCGTGACGATGGGTCGGGATTTCGGCCAATCGCCGACAGCCTCGCGCAGAAAATCATGTTCGGCGACCTTGGTGCCGGGAATTGGACCGGTCTGTGCAACCATCGTGGCGCCGCGCAGATCAAGCACGAGCGGCGGGTGCTCGGCCTGCATTGCCTCGACCAACTCGCCTGGGGTAATGTGCGGAACGGCGCAGAATTTCCTGAACCGATACTTCTGCCACAACTTCCATCCCAGCCAGACGCAGAGCACCGCCAGCGCAAGCAACACGGCGTTGCCAGCCTGATCTTCCAGGATAGCGATGGCAGCTTGGACCGTATCCTTCAGCAGCCAGCCTGCCCCCAGGGCCAGCCCGGCCCACAAGCCGGCGCCGGTTCCGGCGGCGAGAAGAAATCCGGGCTGGTTCATGCGCAACGCGCCAGCAATCGGTGGCGCCACCGTCGAGAAGCCGGGAATGAACTTGGCCACGACTAGGGATGACATGCCCCAGCGAATGAAGCGCGCCTCGGTTTGGCTAACGCAGGAGGCGGGGTTGATGGAGAGTTTGCACAAGCCCGACAACACGCGGTAGCCAAAGAGTTTGCCCGACCAATACCAGACCCAGTCGGCAATTACCGAAGCGAGGACGGCAGCAGCCAGCACCTTGCCCAGTTCGCCCGGCGTCGCCATCAGGCTGCCGGCCAGCAGCAAGGTCGGCACCGCCGGCACCGGAAGCCCGATCTGTTGCAGAAACACGTTCACGAATACCAGCGTGACAGCGTCCTGGCGCAAGGTTTCGCTAATCTGTACCAACTCCACCGCAAACTCCCGCTGACACTCACTTCGACGCGCCTCAACCTTGCTCGCCAGAGCTTGCTCTCTGGCAAATGGTGCTCTGGCGAGTTCAAGGATACAGCAGTCGTTCGGATGGCCGCATTCCGAAGTCATCGAGTTGCGGTAGTTGGTCGGCAGAACTCAGTGGTCACCGACACCTAGCCGAAGGGGCCACTGAGCGCTGCGTGCCTTGGCGATCAGTTTGCTCCTCCACAGCGGTCGTTGAGCTAAACCCAAGTGCTGGGAAGTTGCCTTCTACGAAGCGGACGTTGGCGATCCTTGGCTCTCGGCTTACTCTGGTCGTTAAGGAACTTCGGCTGTCAAGCCATTGTCGCCAATATGGCCGGTGGTGACCCACTCTCGCCGGCACCTAGTATCCGGCGAACTTCGTGTTGTTCCGTTTTGATTGATTGGGGTTGTGAAGTTTCTCGAGGGCTAATGTTCACGCATCAACTGCAATCAGCACATCGCATTGAGATTCAGCAATTACGTGCTGTGTAACACTGCCGAGCAGCAACTCTTCCGTAACGCTGGTGCCATGCTTTCCCATCACGATGAGGTCGCAGCCAAGCTCCTGTTCTTGCGCGATCGCTTGTTGCGAAGGATCGCCATGCAGGACAAGTGGTGTGTAGTCACCGACTTCCAGTTCGGCCATACGGGCAAGGTGGTGCATGCGCTTCATGGCGTCATTTCGTGCCGCCACCCGGTAACGTGCAATCACATCATCTTCGACGCCAGCAAATCTAAGTTTTGATTCGAAGGGAACTTCGAAGGCGTGAAGCAGGACGATATCTGCATCGGGGGCCACCAACCGGCCAAGACGGATCGATTTTTCAGAGACAGGAGAAAAATCGATGGGAATCAGCAATCGACGATAGGGTGCGTAAGGCGGTTGCTTGACCATAAGTATGGGATGCCGAATGGCTTTGCGCAGCAGTCGGGATGCCGTGGATCCCAGCAGCAAGTGACGCAAGTAGTCCTCACCGCGTACGCCGAGGATCAGCAGATCCGCCTCGAGGGCATCCGCGTTGGCGACAATCGAGGCCAGTGGCGCGCCGGAGACGATCAGTGCGTCGGCGGTCACACCCTGATTGTGGGTGGGATCCGCCAACGAGGTCGCCAGCAATTTCCGTGCGTTATTCTCAAGTTTCTGCTTCACCTCGACCGTGTCGTCTCCGATCAGTTCGCGCAGCGCGTCGATTGCATCGAGCTCGATGGCGTGCATGACACTGTATGACGCCCCCGTGGTGGCGGCAATCCTGAACCCACGGTCAACTGCATGACGCGACGGGGCCGAGAGATCGGTAGCGGCCAAAAGCCGTTTCAGTTTGACCATGTTCAAATTTCTCCCGCTTGAATGCTGCTATCTTTCCACAGACAAGTTCGACAATCCAACAAATGGGCCATGCATAACGATACACGGAGATACCTCTCTGATGACTGAAACCCAGATTATTGGTTCCCGGCAAGAGGGTTGGCACAGCCTGGCTCATGAAGATGTCTTGCGGGCGCTGCGAACCGAACCGGGTGGCCTGGCAGACTCCGAGGTGCGCGTACGAATGGCGCGGTACGGGCCGAATCGGCTGACGCCGCCCAAGCGCCGTAGCGTGTTGCAGCGGCTGCTGATGCAGTTCCACAACATATTGCTCTATGTGATGCTGGGGGCCGCCGTCATCACGGCCTTTCTGCACCATTGGGTCGATACGGGCGTGTTGCTCGCCGCAGTGGTGATCAACGCCATCATCGGATTCATCCAGGAAGGCAAGGCCGAGGCCGCGCTCGATGCCATTCGTGCGATGCTGTCTCCCCATGCTACGGTAATTCGTGCCGGCAGCCGGCGCGAAATCGACGCCACCGACCTAGTGCCGGGCGATTTGGTATTCCTCGTCTCGGGCGACCGTGTTCCGGCAGACCTGCGTCTGGTTTCGGTCACGGATCTCCGCGTCGAAGAGGCCGCGCTGACCGGCGAGTCGATGCCGGTGGACAAGAGCACCGACGCTGTCGGCGCCGATGCCCCGCTGGGCGACCGTTACGACATGGCCTATTCGGGCACCCTGGTGGTCTATGGCCAGGCCACAGGCGTTGTGGTTGCGACAGGCGCCATGACCGAGTTGGGCAAAATCAATGAAATGCTCACCGGCATCCAGAGCCTGACGACACCACTGCTGCGCCAGATAGACCGCTTCGGCCGCGTATTGGCGTTGACCATTCTAGGGATGTCCGCGGTTACCTTTGTGCTGGGTACGATGTGGCGCGACCATGCCCCCGAGGAAATGTTCATGATGGTCGTGGCGCTGACGGCCTCGGCGATTCCCGAGGGATTGCCGGCGATCATGACCGTAACGCTGGCGCTCGGCGTGCAGCGCATGGCACGCCGCCGCGCGATCATCCGCCACCTGCCCGCCGTCGAAGCGCTCGGATCGGTGACGGTGATCTGCTCGGACAAGACCGGTACGCTGACTCGTAACGAAATGACCGTGCAACGCGTAGTCTGCGCAGGGCATGTATTCGATGTCGGCGGAATCGGTTACGCTCCGGTAGGTGATTTCAGTATCGACGGCCGCATCATCGATACCGAACACCACCCGGCGCTGGCCATGGCAATCCGTGCCGGCGTGCTCTGCAACGACGCTCGTCTGCGCCAGGAAGACGACAGCTGGCGCGTGGAAGGTGACCCCACCGAGGGAGCTTTGCTCGTGCTGGGTGGCAAGACCGGGTTCTGGCAGCATGCCGGCGAGACTGCATGGCCGCGACTCGATACCATTCCATTCGAGTCGCAGCATCGATTCATGGCCACGCATCACCGCGATAGCGACGGCGACTCCTGGATTTTCGTCAAGGGGGCCCCTGAGCGAGTTCTCGACATGTGCAGCTTCCAATTGAGCCGCGATGGCGAGCATCCGGTCGATGTCGATACCTGGCGGCGCATGGCAACTGACACGGCAGCACAGGGTTTGCGTCTGCTCGCGCTGGCTTGCAAGCGGGCAGCGCCGGCGGGCGAGCGTTTGAGCGTTTCCGACCTGGAAGATGGATACACGCTGCTGGCACTGGTCGGCATCATCGACCCGCCGCGCAAGGAGGCCATCCGTGCCGTAGGTGACTGCCATCATGCCGGCATCCGCGTCAAGATGATTACCGGCGACCACGCAGAAACGGCGCGTGCGATCGGCGCCCAGCTCGCCATCGGCGTCGGCAAGCCGGCCATTACCGGGGCTGAAGTCGCATTGATGGACGATGCCGCCCTGCGGCGCGTGGCAATGGAAGTCGATGTCTTTGCCCGTGCCAGCCCGGAACACAAACTGCGTCTGGTGCAGGCCCTGCAGGCGGACGGTCAGGTAGTGGCAATGACCGGTGATGGGGTGAATGATGCCCCGGCGCTCAAGTGCGCCGATGTCGGTGTGGCAATGGGCATGAAGGGCACCGAAGCGGCCAAGGAAGCTGCCGACATGGTGCTGGCCGACGACAACTTCGCCACCATCGCATCCGCCGTGCGTGAAGGTCGGGCGGTTTATGACAATTTGAAGAAGTTCATCCTCTTCATGCTGCCGACCAACGGCGGCGAGGCCCTGGTGGTGATTGCCGCCATCCTGTTCGAACTGGCCCTGCCGCTCACCCCGGCGCAGGTGTTGTGGATCAACATGGTCACCTCCAGTACCTTGGGCCTGGCCCTGGCTTTCGAACCGGCTGAGCACGGCATCATGAACCGACGCCCCCGTCCGCCGGGCGAAGCTTTGTTGTCCGCCTTCTTCGTCTGGCGGGTGCTGATGGTTTCCGTCCTGATGATGACCGGTGCGCTGGGCCTGTTCCTGTGGGAACTAGAAATCGGCACCAGCATCGAAACGGCACGAACCATGGCAGTCAACGCGGTGGTCGTGGCGGAAATGTTTTACCTGGTCAATAGCCGCTATATTCTTGCGCCTGTAGCGAACCTGGAAGGGCTGACCGGGAACCGCTACATATTGCTTGCGATAGCGGCCTGCATCCCGCTGCAACTCGCCTACACCCACGCCCCGATGATGCAATCCATCTTTGATTCCACCGACCTGTCGCTTCTTGAATGGGCCAAGGTTCTAGGTGCCGGGCTACTGGTATTCTGCGTTGCAGAGCTGGAAAAGTTTGTGATTCGTCGCACTCGAATTGCGTCGCATCTCGCACTACAAGAGCAATGATCCCAAGCCTGGGGAATGGACCCGTGAGTCCCGGCCCCGCGTCAAGCGCCCTGCCTGTTGCCGGCCACCGATTTGTCCGCCCTCGCCTATTCCCGGCTACGCAGCATGGCCGCGCGCATCAGCAGTGTCGTGGTGACCGGGGCCGTGATCAGGATGAAAAGGGTGATGAGCAACTCGTGGATTACCAGTCGTTCCGCCAGTGCCGTCGAGGTCAGCATCGAGGCGAGCAGCACGCAGCCGGCGCCTAGCGTGCCGCCCATCGTTGGCGCGTGGATGCGGGCGAAGAAGGAATCCAGGCGCAGCAGCCCGAGCGAGCCGACGAGTGTCAGCAGGCCGCCGCAAATCAGCAACACCGCGGCGGGCAGAGCGGCCCAGAGGGGAACGTCGGCCGCGCTCATGGCTCGATCACCTCGCCGCGCAGGAGGAACTTGGCCATCGCCGTCGAGCCGACGAAGCCGAACAGGGCGATCAGCAGAGCAATGTCGAAATAGATTGCAGCGCCGAAACCGATGCCCAGCATGAGGATGGTCAGCATGCCGTTGATGTAGAGCGTGTCGAGCGCGAGGATGCGATCCTGGGCTGCGGGGCCACGCAGCAGGCGGATGAGGGCGCAGACCATGGCCAGCGCGAAACAGGCGAGCGCGAAGTTCACGGCGAAGGGCAGGATGGCATTCATTCGAAGATCTCCATCAGGGGGCGTTCATAGCGGTGTTTGATGGTCCGGATCCAGGCTTCCTCGTCCTGCAGGTCGAGGACGTGCAGCGTGAGCACGTTGGTTGCCGGATCGAGACCGGACCAGACCGTGCCGGGCGTGCCGGTGACGATGATGGACAGCATGGCCAGACCGTGCGGGTCGCGCAGGTCGAGGGGAATCTTGACGAAGCCGATGGTCGGCTGGCGTCGCGTGGCGCCGAGAATCACGCGGCCGACATCGATGTTGGAGCGCACGATATCGAGGAACACTTGCCAGCACAGGTGGATGGCGACATGGAGGCGCTGCGGCCAGGCCGGCAGTGGGCGCAGCAGGCGCACGGCGGCATTGACCAGCACGGCGAAGACGAGGCCGAGCAAGACATGGCCGAGCGACAGGCTGTCGTTGAGGAGCAGCCAGACGATGGCCAGCACGACTGGCAGCAGCGGCAGCAGCGGCGGACGCTTCATGGCTGGTCTTTCATGGCCGAGCTCCCGGCAGCACGACGCCGATGTAGGTCGCGGGATCGTGCAGCGCACGCGCCGCCGCCTCGAAGTAGGTCATCGCCGGGCCGGTGCCGAAGGCCAGCGCAAAACACAGCAACAGCAGCCCCGCCACCGGGCCGGCTTCCAGCCATTGCAGGCGCGGAGTCGGTCGCTCGCTGTCCCAGAAGACGCGGATGCCAAGCCGCGACAGCGCGATCAGGCCGGCGAGACCGGACAGCAGCAGGGCGGCAAACAGCAGGCCGGCCTGCAGAGCCGGTGCCGCCGGCGGCGCGGCGATGGCCGCCTTGAGCAGCGCGAACTTGGCGACGAAGCCGGACAACGGCGGCAGGCCGCTGAGCACGGCGGCGCAGGAGAAGAAGGCCAGGCCGAGGAAGGCCATCGCCGCCGGAATGGCGACGCCGGCCATTTCGTCCGAATGTTCCGACTCGTGTCGTTCCTGCAGGCCGAAAGCCTCGAAGCTGATGGCCAGCAGATCGGCGGCGGCGGCGCGGTTGCGCTCCGCCATTTCGATCAGCATGAAGAAAGCTCCGCCGCCGAGTACCGAGCTGGTGAGGTAGTAGAGGGCGGGCGCGGTGAGCGTCGTGCCGGTGAAGCCGAAGGCGGCCAGCAGGGTGCCGGAGGAAACGACGACCATGAAGCCGGCGAGACGGTCGAGTTTCTGCGCGGCGAGCACGCCCAGCGTGCCGACAGCAATGGTGGCCAGGCCGCAATAGAACAGCCAGTCGCCCTTGAAAGGCGCCGGCGCGACGTCCTGGCCGAACAGGATGGAAAAACGCAGCAGCGCATACACGCCGACCTTGGTGAGGATGGCGAACACGGCGCCCACTGGCGGAGCGGCGGCGGCATACGCAGCCGGAAGCCAGAAGTTGAGCGGCCAGGCACCGGCCTTGACGAGGAAGACGATGCCGAGCAGGAGCGCGCCGATTTCGAACAGCGCACGCGCATCGGCGTCGAGTCGCGGCACGATGAGTGCCAGTTCGGCCATGTTGAGCGTGCCGGTAACGCCGTAGATCAGGGCGGCGGCGACCAGGAAGACCAGCGAAGCCACCAAGTTGACCACGATGTAGTGCAGGCCCGCCTTGACGCGTGGCGCCCCCGAGCCGTGCAGAGCCAGTCCGTAGGAGGCTGCCAGCAGTACCTCGAAGAAGACGAACAGGTTGAACAGGTCGCCAGTGAGGAAGGCGCCATTGAGCCCCATCAGCAAGAACTGGAACAGGGGCAGGAAGTGGCTGCCGGCACGCTCCCAACGGGCCAGGGCGTAGACCAGCGCGGCTAGGCCGAGGATGGCGGTGAGCGTCAGCATGAGGGCAGCCAGTCGGTCGACCACCAGCGCGATGCCAAAGGGGGCAGCCCAGTTGCCGAGCGCATAGACGACGACGCCGTCCCGCCAGGGCGTGGCGATCCAGCCATCGGTGCCGGCGAGCAGGGCAAGCGCCACCGCCAGTTGCGCCAGTGTGGCGCACAGTGCGAACAGGGCGCGCCAGCCGTGGCGCGCTTCGCCGGAGAACAGCAGCAAGGCCCCGGTCAAGAGCGGCAACAGGATCGGCAGGATGGGCAGGTGCTGAATCATTCGCGCTCCGGCTCGCGGCTGTCCACATGGTCGGTGCCGGAGAGTCCGCGCGCGGCGAGCAAAACGACGAGCAGCAACGCGGTGACGGCGAAGCCGATGACGATGGCGGTCAACACCAGAGCCTGTGGCACCGGGTCGGCGTAGAGCGCCGGATCGGTGCCGCGCGCCGCGTCGATCACCGGCGCCGCGCCGGTGCGCAGCCGGCCCATGCCGAAGATGAACAGGTTGACCGCATAAGACAGCAGTGACAGGCCCATGATGACCTGAAAGGTGCGCGGGCGCAGCAGCAGGTAGATGCCCGAACCCGCCATGACGCCAATGGCGAGGGCGAAGACGATTTCCATCAGCGCGTTCCCCCCGTGGCCGGTTTGTGATGGCTACGCAGCGACTGGTGGGCGATGGCCACCAGCATCAGCACCGTGGCACCGACCACCAGCATGTAGACCCCAAGGTCGAACAGCAGCACGCTCGACAGATGCAGTTCGCCGATACCGGGTAACGCGCCGTGCCAGGTCTGGCTGGTCAGGAAGGGTGTGCCGACGACGACGGCGCCGATGCCGGCAGCGGCGGCGGCGAGCAGCCCGATCGCGATCCAGTAGAGCGGGTGAATGCGCAGCCGCGATTCCACCCAGATCGCACCGCTAACCATATATTGCAGGATCACCGCGGTGGCCAAGACCAGACCGCCGACGAAGCCGCCGCCCGGCGCATTGTGGCCGCGCAGCAGGAAGAACAGCGACACCAGCATCGCCAGCGGCAGCAGCAGCCTAACCAGCACGGCGGGCAGCATCATGGCCCCGGTGGGCAGCAGCGCCTGTGGGTTGCGTACCGGCGCCGTGTCGTCGTCCTGTTGTTGTTGCTGGTGCGGCAGCGGAATGCTTTCCGGCGCCGGGCGGAAGCGGCGCAGCAGCGCATACACGGTGAGGGCGACGATGCCCAGCACGGTGATTTCGCCGAAGGTGTCGAATCCGCGGAAGTCGATCAGTATGACGTTGACTACGTTGAGGCCGCCGCCTTGTGGCAACGCCTGCTTGATGAAGAAGGGGGCGATGCCGTCAACGGCGGGACGGGTCAGTACCGCGTAGGCGAGGGCGGCAAGCCCCAGACCGCTGCCGCCCGCCACTAGGATGTCGCGCGAGCGGCGCAGGCGCGGCGTGGCACCGCCGGGACCGGCGATGCTTTCATCGCGGCGCGGCAGCCAGCGCAGGCCGAGCAGGATCAGCACGGTGGTGACAACCTCGACGGTCAGCTGCGTCAGCGCCAGATCGGGGGCCGAGAACCAGACAAAGGTGAGACTGGTCGCCAGCCCTGCACCGCCGGCGAAGGCGACGGCGGCGAAGCGGTGATATTTCGCCTGCCAGGCGACGGCCAGCGCGCAGGCGCCGCCGACGAGCCAGAGTAGCGCGAACGCGGGATCGAGCGGGAGCAGAGGCCGGCTGCCCCAGCCGATGGCGAAGGGCTTCACCAACAAAAGCGCGCCACCTAGCGCAACGACGAAGATGAGCAGCAACTGCATCTGCAGGCGCGACGAGGACAGTCGCCGCAGCGCCCTATCGGCACCGCTGGTCAATGTCGTAAGTGTCACGTCGAACAGGTGGCGGCCGTTAATGGCTTCGAGCAGCGGTACCGTCGTCACGCGCCGCCGGGTGAGGACGGCCACATACAGCGACACGCCGCCGCCGAGGGCGACCAGACTCATCGCCAGGGGTGCGTTGAAACCGTGCCAGACCGCTAGGCTGTAAGTCGGTGCGTTGACACCGAGGATCGCGCCGGTCGCCGTGCGCAGATAGGGGCCGATGACGGGCTCCGGGAAAACACCGACCAGCACGCAGGCAGCGACCAGCAGCGCGCTTGGCAACAGCATCCAGCGGGTCGGTTCGTGCGGCGCGTGCGGCAGGTCTTGCGCCAGCTTGCCGAAGAAAACCCGGTGGATCAGGCGCAGCGAGTAGGCGACGCTGAACACCCCGGCTAGCGTGGCCGCCAGCGGCAGGCCGATGCGCTGCCAGCCGGGGCGGTCGAGGAAGATGGTCTCGGCAAAGAACATTTCCTTCGACAGGAATCCGTTCAACAACGGCACGCCGGCCATCGCCGCCGCCGCGACGACGGCCAGCGCGGCGGTGAGCGGCATGGCGCGCGAAAGGCCGGACAGACGACCGAGGTCACGCGTGCCGGTCTCGTGGTCTACGATGCCGGCAGCCATAAAGAGCGAAGCTTTGAAGGTGGCGTGATTGACAATGTGGAACACGGCGGCGACCAGCGCCAGTTCGCTGTTAATGCCGAGCAGCAGCGTGATGAGGCCGAGGTGGCTGATGGTCGAGTAGGCCAGCACGCCCTTCATGTCCTGCTGGAACATCGCCAGGTAGCCGGCCAGCACCAGCGAGCACAGTCCGGCACCGCCGACGATCCAGAACCAGGCATCGGTGCCGGCCAGCACCGGCCATAGCCGCGCCAGCAGGAACACGCCGGCCTTGACCATGGTGGCCGAATGCAGGTAGGCCGACACCGGCGTCGGCGCCGACATGGCGTGGGGAAGCCAGAAATGGAAGGGGAACTGCGCGCTCTTGGTCAGCGCTCCCAGCGCGACCAGCGCCAGCACCGCCGGATACCACGAATGAGCGCGGATTTGCGGGCCGGCCGCCAGCACGGTGTCGAGATCGTAGCCGCCGGCGATGTGGCCGAGCAGCAGCACGCCGCCGAACAGGGCAATGCCACCGGCACCGGTGACGGCCAACGCCATGCGCGCGCCGCGGCGCGCCTCGCCGCGGTGGTGCCAGTAGGCAATCAGCATAAAGGATGACAGGCTGGTCATCTCCCAGAACATCACCATCTGGATCAGGTGGCCGGAGAGCACGACGCCCAGCATGGCGCCCATGAAGGCGAGGAAGAAGGAAAAGAAGCGCGGCACCGGATCGGTCGGCGACATGTAGTAGCGCGCATAGATCACCACCAGCAGTCCCATGCCGCTCACCAGCAGCGCGAACAGCCAGGCGAAGCCGTCCATGCGCAGGCTGATGTCGAGCCCAAGCGCCGGTGCCCAGGGCAGGTTGAAGCGCAGCACACCCTCCACCGCCACCTGCGGATACAGGCCAATGACGATGGCCGCGACCGTCAAGGCCACGAAGCCGGCCAGCCAGGCTTCGGCATTGCGTGCGTTGGACGGCAGGAACGCCGCGCACAGGCTGCCCAGGAAGGGAAGAAAAGCGATCAGCACAAGTTCCATGTCAGCCATTCTAGTGAGGCATCAAGGTGTTTCCGGACCAGAACTGGCAGTCCCCTGCAATCTGACGGCCAACACCTCGTCAACCCGGTTGTGGTCCATATCCACTACTTCGAACTGCCACTCGCCATGGCGAAACTTTTCTGCGCGCTTGGGAATCTTGCCCATGTGTGCCACCACAAAGCCGCCGACCGTGTGATACAGGCCATTGGCCTCCTCCCCCAGTCCCGAGATTTCGAGCTTGTTCTGCAGCATGTCGATGGGGAGCAGGCCATCGAGCAGCCAGGAGCCATCTTCCCGCT
Organism: Sulfuritalea sp.; assembly: GCA_023700805.1. Taxonomy (GTDB): domain Bacteria; phylum Pseudomonadota; class Gammaproteobacteria; order Burkholderiales; family Rhodocyclaceae; genus Sulfuritalea. The sequence goes on along the minus strand of JAMPYF010000003.1, from coordinate 12,914 downwards.
GCACGGCGAGCGATTGTTCTGGATCGTCGACGCCGGGCATCATGTTGCCTGCCATGGTCTGAAACAGATCGCTGATGGTGACCACGCCTTCGGTCAGGCCGAATTCGTTGACGACCAGGGCGAAGTCGGCGTTACGCTCGCGAAATGTGCGCAATAGTTCCATCAGCGTCAGGCTAGCCGGGACGTAAAGGGGTGGTGTGAGCGGCAAGTCTGCAAAATGCTTCAACTCACCGGAAAGCGCTGCCTGAAGCAGGGTGCGGCTTTCTGCCAGTCCGACCACTTTCTGCATACTGCCTTTGCAAATCGGATAGCGGCCGTGCGGAGCTTCGCGCAGGACATGCAGGTTCTCATTGTGCGAGCGCTCAAGATCGATGAAGGCGACACCCTTCAGCGGCGTCATGACGGCGGCAACGTGACGGCCTTCGAGCAAAAACACATTGCCCAGCAGATGGCTCTCCTCCGGCGCGATGGCGCCCGACCGGATTCCTTCATCCACCGCAGCGAGAATATCCTCCACACCGGTTACTTCAGGCGCGGAGCGGACCGGCAGCACCTTCAACACAAGGTCAGCAGACCAGGACAGCAATCGGATGGCCGGTGACAAGGCGCGGATGAACAACTGCATGAAGGGGGCGACCAGAGTGGCTACCTGTTCCGGATAGGCGAGAGCGATGCGCTTGGGCACGATTTCGCCAAAGACTATGGCAAAGGCCGTGACCACAATCACGGTGGTGGTGATGGCGATTTCGCTACGCGCCGCCGCGAGCAGCGGCAGCGACTCCGCGATGAAGTTCTCGATGTGCCCAGCCAGTGCATTCTCGCCGAAGATTCCCGCCAAAAGACTCGCGGTAGTCAATCCGGTTTGCGTGGCCGCAATGAAGCGCGAGGGTGTTTCCTTGATGCGCATCGCCCGTGCCGCCGTGTGGCTGCCGGCTTCGACCATGAGTTGCAGGCGGGATCGTCTTGATGCCGCCAGGGCCATTTCTGCCAGCGCAAAAAAGCCGCAGATCAAGATCAGCAAGACCACTATAGCCAGGGCGTTCATCGCGTGACATTCTCTTCGGGAAGATTCAGAGAATATCTCATGGAATCCTTCTAAATCAGTTGCTGGTCTCCCAAGAGGGACAAAGTGAGGTGCTTCTATTCATCGGACTGCCAGCCCCCAATCAGCCCTCAATCAGCACCTGCTCCCGGAAGCCGCTCTTGCGGATGAAACTGTAGGCGGCATCAAGATCGGCCCACAAGCGCTGGCTGCCTTCGAGGTTGAGTTCGATCCTGTTGATGGCATCAGCTGGCAGGGCCTGCCCATAGGCATAGACAGTCCATGCGACAGTAGACGATGGCCTGCTGATGGCCATCTTCTCGACAACGCCGTTTTCGATGAAGGCGACAAGATCCTTGGGAAGCATTTTCGAATTATGACTACCACGCGTTGGCCTCCCCATGAGGGAGGAATGTCTTGCGTTACATGAAGCTCTCATACCGGGACCGAGCTGGCTTTCTTGATCAGTTCGTACATTTCGTCCTTTAGCCGCAATTTCCTCTTTTTCAATATCTCGATATCTTCATGACTTGCCGGATCGATGCGGGCCTCCATGTTCCGAATCTTCTGATCCAGTTCATTGTGCTTGCTGAACAGGCTGTCAAAGTGACGGTCATTCGCCTTGAGTTGGGAAACTAACTCACGATATTCCGGAAACATTGCTGTCCTCCTTGGTAGTCTGGAAACCCAATACTGTCAGTGACCCACTCTTAAAAAGCCTGGTCATGACTTCATCCCTCAAACGTGGCCAGCACGAACAGGGTGTGACGACCTTTTCCGCCAATGCGGCGAATTTTTCCATTTCGCTCCAGATTGCCGATGACCGCCGTGAGCATTGAACTGGCGGTATCAACACCAAGCTGGTAGCCCAGCTTGCGCAGGTCAAGGAAGGCGTTTTGACGGAACAATTTCAATACCGAATCGGGTGAAATCGAGTTCAAGTTGTTCCTCCTGTGATTTCCGTCCGGATTGACGACTCTTAAGTATGGATTTGTCAGACAGCGAGGAAATGGGCTTCCCCTGCGGGCCACATTCATCGATTGATCCGCCCCTCGGCCAGCAGACGGTCTATTTCGAGTTCTGCCTGTGCCCAGTCTTCGTGGGCATAGCCGCCATCGAAGCTGCGTCGCTCGGCCAGATAATAAGCTGCCACCTCGACATAGCGATAGCGTTGCTCTGGTGTGACCGGGTGAAGCATGCCCGCGTTCTTTTCTGCTGCATCAGGTATGGTTTTAACGGGTGACGCGAGCTTGTTTGATTTCGCCATTTGATTCTCCTCCGTGAGGGGTGTTATTCAGTGCGTTTTGGCAGGACTACGATCTCTGTATGGGGCGGGATGAGGGATCGGCGCTGTCAAGTCCATAAGCACGAATCTTGCGCGCGATGGTGCTACGGCCAATGCCCAGCAAGCGGGCTGCATCGATGCGACATCCGCCCGTGGCGGCAAGGGCGCAACGAATCAGGGTTGACTCGACATCCTGGCTCATTGCGCGAAACACATCGCCCGGTTGTTGGGTGAGCAAACAATTGGTTTTCCGTGTCAGTGCATTGATCCATGAAGTGTGCATGGCTATGTCGCTGGCGAGAGTGTTGCGGCCACCGCGGGGTTTGTGCCGCTGGACTGAGGCTGAAACAGAACCCGCTCGACCCGCAGGCGATGAACCTGGCCATTCGGCAAATTCCAGTCAATCGACTGTCCGGTACTCAGGCCCAGCAAAGCGCAACCGACAGGGGCCAATACGGAAACCCGGCCAGCCACGGAATCTGCTTCATTGGGGTAAACCAACTCGATTTCACGTGTCGTACCGGTGCTTTCGTCAGAGTAGACCAAGCGGGTGTTCATGGTGACCACGTTTTCCGGAATACGATCCGATGGAGCTACAATGGCCCGATCCAGCTCTTCGGCTAGGTCATGATCTCCGAGAATTTCGCGCAAGCGCACATAATCATCCAAACAGATGACCAAGTCACTCCGTAATCTGTCACGGTAGGTTGACGCTTCATTGCGCGAGTGGGTTGTTGTAGTTTCGTGTCTCATAATGATGCATGCTACCTAAAAACAATGCAATTGATTAGCTACACGATTGGAATCAGAATGTCTCTCCTAGGGATACAATAGCCACATGCTTGATTTGAATTTGTTGGCCGTATTTTCGCGTGTGGTAGAAGCCGGCAGCTTTGCCGAGGCGGCGCGGCGCCTGTCGAGTTCCCGTTCGGTGATGAGCAAAGCCGTCGCCAAACTGGAAGTGGCTCTCGGCGCGCGACTACTCAATCGCACGACCCGTCACTTGAGCCTGACCGAAATTGGTGCAGCGGTTGCCGAGCATGGCCGCCGTATCGCCGAAGAAGCGGCGGATGTCGAGAATCTTGTTGCCAGCCTCACATCCGAACCTCGCGGCGTACTAAGAATAAGTGCATCCGTTGCTTTTGGGACCCTTCATGTCGCCCCGGCGCTCGCCGAATTTCTGCCCCAATATCCAAAAATCAAGGTGGACCTGACGATCACCGACCGGTGGGTTGATCTTGCCGAGGAGGGCTACGATCTGATGATTCAGGTTTCGGGGCAACCGCAAGAACATTTGGTTGCCCGAAAGCTGGCGCCCGTCCGTCGCCAATTGTGTGCAACCCCCGAGTATTTTCGTCAGCGGGGCATTCCGCAAACACCGATGGATCTGGTAACCCACAACTGTCTCGATTACACCCGCTCAGGCGAACAGGGGCGTTGGCTTTTTACCGGGCCGGCGGGTGATATTTCCGTACCGGTGAATGGCCCGCTACATGTGGACGATGACGAAGCGCTGTCGCAAGCCGTACTTGGCGGACTGGGGATGGGCTTGCTGCCAACCTTTATCGTCGGCAAGGACATTCAGAGCGGGCGCCTGCAAGCCGTCTTGTCGGAATACATCCCGGTGGAACGCCATGTTTACGCTATGTATCTGCCAACGCGACATTTGCCAAGCAAGGTCAGGGTATTCATTGATTTTTTGTTGACGCACATTGGCACCCCACCTTATTGGGATCGTTCAGAACAGACTGAGATCTAGTATCTGGCGGCCCTGCACGGTCTGTAGTGTGGCTGCTTTGAACTATTCCAAACCGATGCCACCTGATCCTCCAGTGATTGCAATGGCCGAGGACTTGTCATTCATGCCAAGCTCATGACCGGCGGCATAATGAAGTACGCCAAGTTGCCTGGTAACGCATCGTTCCGACTCAGTCAGCGTCTTTTGGCCGGTTGCAGATCGTGACGATTAGAATGGCATGCGCACCAACTCAGTGCAAATGGTGTGAAGACGCCCCTTGAATTCAATAAAACAAAGTTATTGCTGAACTGCATTCAATTTGTGCATGTCAATTCACGCCGGCGCATGGATTTCGCGTATTCATAGTTGATCGCAATTCACGCGTCTATACGTTATTTACTCTTTTAAGGAATCAGAAGTGAAGTACAAAGACCTGTCGGAATTCATGGCCCACGTCAAAGCCCGCGACCCCCATCAACCGGAGTTTCATCAAGCCGTGCAGGAAGTCATGGGTAGCCTGTGGTGCTTCATCAAAGCCAACCCGCATTACGCCGATGCCGGTATTCTGGAGCGTCTGGTGGAGTCCGAACGGATCATTCAGTTTCGCGTGTCCTGGGTGGATGATCACAACAAGACCCAGACCAACCGGGCGTTTCGCATTCAGCACAGTTCTGCCATTGGCCCGTTCAAGGGCGGTATGCGTTTTCATCCGTCGGTCAACCTGTCGATTCTGAAGTTTCTGGCGTTTGAGCAGACATTCAAGAATGCTTTGACCACTCTGCCCATGGGTGGCGGCAAGGGTGGCTCTGACTTCGACCCGAAAGGCAAGAGTCGTAACGAAGTGATGCGTTTCTGTCAGGCCTTGATGGTGGAGTTGTACCGCCACCTCGGCCCCGATACCGACGTACCTGCAGGCGACATAGGCGTTGGCGGGCGTGAAGTGGGCTTCATGGCCGGCATGATGAAAAAACTTTCAAACAACGCCGCTTGTGTCTTCACTGGCAAAGGCCTGACCTTTGGCGGCAGTTTGGTTCGCCCGGAGGCCACCGGTTATGGGCTGGTGTATTTTGTAAGGGATATGCTGGCCCACAACAAGCTCAGCATGGAGGGTATGCGCGTGTCGGTGTCGGGCTCGGGCAATGTGTCGCAATACGCCATCGAAAAGGCCATCGAACTGGGTGCCAAAGTGGTGACCGCCTCTGACTCCGGTGGCACGGTGATTGATGAAGCCGGCTTTACTACCGAGAAGCTGGCGATTTTGATGGACATCAAAAACAGGCATTACGGTCGTGTTGAAGAATACGCCCAGCAACTGGGTCTGCGTTATGAAGCAGGCAAGACGCCCTGGGGCGTGCCGGTGGACATTGCCTTGCCCTGTGCCACGCAAAACGAAGTCAATGGCGACGATGCACGTGAACTGGTTAAAAACGGTGTCAAGTGCGTGGCCGAAGGTGCCAACATGCCCTCCAATCTCGACGCGATTGAAGTTTTTCTGCATAACAAGATTCTCTACGGCCCGGGTAAGGCTGCCAATGCCGGGGGCGTGTCGACATCAGGTCTGGAGATGACGCAAAATGCCGAACGTCTTCCCTGGGGTCGCGATGAGGTCGATGCCCGTTTGCGCCTTATCATGACCGACATCCATAGCAACTGCGTGCGCTACGGCGAGCGCGAAGGCGGCTTTGTCAACTATGTCGATGGTGCCAACATTGCCGGCTTCGTTAAAGTGGCTGACGCCATGGCGGCACAAGGAGTGTATTGATTGCGGCTTGCCAGGCCTATCTTTTGAAGACGATCTGGCAGTTGTGCTGATCACACGAACTTTATGGGGTGTATTCAAATCGTAATCTTCTACCGTTCATTAGCGCTTCAGCCTCACGGCAACTAACAGGCCTGATGGCATGTCTCCCAAGAAGCTCACCGCTAGGAGATCGGTCATTGATCATGTGGCTGCAATTGGCCGACTGCACGTATTGAGCATCGTGCCAGAAAGCGGTCGCACGATGTGACTGGGCGACCGCTAAGTGATGAAGGCTAGATTTCAGTCTGTTCAGATATCTCCAGGGCGTCATCTACTTCGATGCCGAGATACCGAACGGTGCTTTCCAGCTTCGAGTGGCCCAACAAGATCTGGACGGCCCGTAGATTCTTGGTCCTTTTGTAGATCAGTGTCGCCTTGGTACGCCGCATCGTATGCGTGCCATAGACCGTCGGATCGAGGCCGATAGCGGCAACCCAATGATGAACGATCCGAGCGTACTGTCGCGTTGAGACATGGGGCGATTTGGAAAGACGGCTGGGAAACAGGAATTGCTCCGGCTTCAACTTCCCTTTCTCAATCCACGCGGCGACAGCGGCCCTGGTGGGCTCAGTCAGCTCGAACTGTACTGGCCGTTGCGTTTTCCGCTGCACGACCATTGCTCGGGCCAGAATCTGGTTGCCGTGGGTGATGTCCCGAACGTGCAAATTGACGAGATCGCAGCCCCGGAGCTTGCTGTCGATTGCGAGGTTGAACATGGCCAAGTCTCGAACCTGGTGCGCATTCTGGAGCTGAATTCGGATGGCCCAGATGTCCTTTGGCTTCAGGGGTGGCTTCTGTCCAACCAGCTTGCCCTTATTCCAAGGTTCCAAGTGACGAGTAGATTCCATTATCGACTCCTTCGTTGTTGATCGGAGTTTGATTGTTCTACGTCTGGTCGAATAGCGGCTTTCGGATTGGACGCCGGGTGCGTCCAACCGGCCTGAACCTGTCGTTCCTGCACTTAAAGGAGCCGCCATCTGCATGGTCACTTGATTTTGATACCTGCCTGACGGTGGCCACTTGGCTCTGCTTGCATTTCGACGTTAGTCAAGGCGGCGTCGGTAAATCGCAGCCATGACTGAAGCCAGCGAGCCCATCTGTGATAGCGGAAGCCAATCATCGGCATTGGATAAATTCACTTGCTGGCGAGATGTGCTCTGGATAGGATGGCTCAATTACATTGTCAAGTCACCGTTCCAGGGAGGAACGCGTCATGAGCAACGAAAGCAAGTGCCCCTTCGCCGCACAACACGGTGCCCGCACTACGGTCGCTGCGCAGTCGAACAGCGACTGGTGGCCGAATCAGCTGAACCTCAAAATCCTGCACCAGCACTCCTCTAAATCCAATCCGCTGGGCGAAGATTTCAATTACGCCGAGGAGTTCAAGAAGCTCGACTTGGCCGCAGTGAAGAAGGACCTAACCGCCCTGATGACGGATTCGCAGGACTGGTGGCCGGCCGACTGGGGTCACTATGGCGGCCTGTTCATCCGCATGGCCTGGCACAGCGCAGGTACCTACCGCATCTCTGACGGACGCGGCGGCGCCGGCCACGGCAACCAGCGTTTCGCTCCACTCAATAGCTGGCCTGACAACGTCAATCTCGACAAGGCACGCCGCCTGCTCTGGCCGATCAAGCAGAAGTACGGCAACCGGATTTCCTGGGCCGACCTGCTGATCCTCGCCGGCAACGTCGCACTGGAATCGATGGGCTTCAAGACCTTCGGCTTCGCCGGGGGGCGCGAGGACATCTGGGAACCGGAAGAGGACGTCAACTGGGGCGGCGAAACCGAGTGGTTGGCCGACAAGCGTTACAGCGGCGAGCGCGAGCTCGATAACCCGCTGGCCGCCGTGCAGATGGGGCTGATCTACGTGAACCCCGAAGGCCCCAACGGTGTGCCGGATGCCGTCGCCTCCGGCCGCGACGTACGCGAGACCTTCCGCCGCATGGCCATGAACGACGAGGAAACCGTCGCCTTGATTGCCGGGGGCCACACCTTCGGCAAGTGCCACGGCGCAGGCGATCCGAAACTGGTCGGCCCCGAACCTGAAGCCGCCCCCCTCGAAGCAATGGGCCTGGGTTGGAAGAACAGTCTCGGTTCTGGCAAGGGCGGTGACACCACCAGCAGCGGCATCGAAGGCGCCTGGACCCCGAATCCGACAAAATGGGACAACGGTTACTTCGACATGCTGCTCGGCTACGACTGGAACCTGGTGAAGAGCCCTTCCGGCGCTTGGCAGTGGGTGCCAGTGAGTCCGGCCGAGAAAGATCTTGCGCCGGCGGCGCACGATGCGTCGAAGAAGGTTACGACCATCATGACCACGGCCGACCTGTCGCTGCGCATGGATGCGGCCTACGCGCCGATTTCACGGCGCTTTCACAAGGATCCGAAAGCCTTCGCCGACGCCTTCGCCCGCGCATGGTTCAAGCTGACCCACCGCGACCTCGGCCCGCGCTCACGCTACCTTGGCCCCGAAGTACCGGCCGAAGAACTGGTGTGGCAGGACCCGGTACCCGCCGTCGACCACCCGTTGATCGACGCGAAGGACATCGCCGATTTGAAGGTGAAGATCCTCGCCACGGGCTTGTCGGTTTCCGAACTGGTGGCTACAGCCTGGGCCTCGGCCTCGACCTTCCGCGGCTCGGACAAGCGCGGCGGTGCCAACGGTGCGCGCATTCGCCTCGCGCCGCAGAAGGACTGGGAGGCTAACCAGCCCGCCCAGTTGGCAAAGGTGCTGGCCGCGCTCGACGGTGTCCAGAAAGCCTTCAGTGGAACTGGCAAGAAGGTCTCGCTTGCCGACCTGATCGTGCTGGGCGGCTGCGCCGCCGTGGAAGCCGCCGCCAAGGCTGCCGGTCACACCGTCGAGGTGCCCTTCACGCCCGGCCGTACCGACGCGTCGCAGGAACAGACGGACGTCGAGTCCTTCTCCGTGCTCGAACCCGTCGCCGATGGCTTCCGCAACTACAGCAAGGCAAACTCCGGCATGCCGGCGGAGGAACGTCTGCTCGACAAAGCGCAGCTGCTGACGCTCACCGCCCCTGAGATGACGGTGCTCATCGGTGGCCTGCGCTCGCTCAATGCCAATGTAGGCCAGTCCGCCCACGGCGTCTTTACCGAGCGGCCTGGTGTCCTCACCAACGATTATTTCGTGAACCTGCTCGACATGGGTACGGCGTGGGTGTCAACTTCGGAGGCTAGAGAAGTGTTCGAAGGACGCGATCGCAAGACAGGCGATTCGAAGTGGACTGCCACACGCGTCGATCTTGTCTTCGGCTCGAACTCGCAGTTACGGGCCCTGGCCGAGGTCTATGCACAGGCAGATACGAAGGACAAGTTCGTGCGCGACTTCGTGGCAGCCTGGAGCAAGGTGATGAACCTGGATCGCTTCGACATGAAGTGATATTGGAGGGAGGTCCTGGAGCACCACTCGAACGCAATAGTGTTGGCATCCAGGGCTCCTCTCACGTCATTACAAGCTGGGCCACAGGTCAGCTCAGATACCGGCCGTTGCACAACTGCAAGGCACGAATGTCAGAAACCGGTACGGAGGGCGAGTAGCTGTTTTGATAAGCAGCCGCTCAGATTTGTGGCTGCCGCTTACCGCAGCAAGTTTTGGATCGGCAGCAATGCGCATTGATGTGGCCTTTGCTCAGATCCCGGGTTGCGATCATTCAGCAGCATGGTGAGGATCGGGTAGCATAGACATGTCCATCGCAGCAGGGCAAAACTCTTCCCGGCTGACTTGTCATCCGATCGGTCATCCCGCTCACCTTTAATGGAGCATTGCCATGAACGTGCTGACCAAAGCTCTTCCCCTTGCCGTGATCGCCGCTGTCGCCCTGATGGGTTGCGGCAAGGAGGCACCGCCCCCGCCGCCGGTCCAAGCAGCACCGGCTCCTGCGCCCGCGACCGTTGCTCCTGTAGCGGCGGCCCCCGCTGCCGCAGTTGCGGCGGTTTCACCTACGCCTGCTCCAGCCTCTACCCCGGCGGGCGCTTCGGCTGCCATGGCCTTGGCCGGCAAGGACCTCGCTGCCAAGAGCGGTTGCCTGACCTGTCACGCTGTCGACAAGAAGGTGATCGGCCCCGCCTTCAAGGACATTGCCAACAAATACAAGGCCAGTGACGAAGCGATGCTGATTGCCAAGGTCAAGGCGGGTGGCAAGGGTGTTTGGGGTCCGATTCCAATGCCGCCGAACGTTGCAGTCAAGGACGAGGATATCAAGACCTTGGTCAGCTGGATTCTCGCCGGCGCCAAGTAATTCCGGTTGCTGCGTCACGAAGGGCCAACCCCACTCGAGGTGGGGCTCGCATTTGTTGTCTCGCGGGAGTGTCGAGTAGCATGTGTCAATAGCAACAACTACCGAAAGGATTTCATCATGGCTTTGTTTGATCAGGTTCTCAGCGCAGCAGGCAGTCTGGCGGGGCAACAAGACCAAAGCAGCAACCCGCTCGTCGGCGTCATCATGCAATTGGTTAACAACCCCCAAACCGGAGGCTTGGCAGGACTCATTCAGTCGTTCCAAAACGGGGGCATGGGTGAAATCGTCAAGTCATGGGTGTCGACGGGCCAGAATCTGCCGATCTCGGCAGAGCAGATCCAGAGCGCGCTCGGCAGCGAGCAAATAAGCAATCTTGCCGCACAGATCGGCGTTAGTCCCGACCAGATGTCGGGGCAACTCGCACAATACCTGCCGCAGGTAATTGACAAGCTAACGCCGGACGGCAACGTCCCGCAAGGTGGCGATCTGATGGCGCAAGGTATGGAGTTACTCAAGGGCAAACTATTGGGCTAAGGGCATACCTAACGTTCGGTCCGTGCATCATCGATCGGATTGAGCTTAAGGCAGGGGCCATGAGCGTAAAGTGGGGACGTGCGACCTGATCGATCTCTCGCGATGACCCATATACACCGCCAGGGGGCATGATTTTTCTCAACAATGAGGAGTATTCAAATGTCTGGTTGGTTTGAATTGAACAAGAGCAGCGACGGGCAGTTTCGTTTTGTTCTTAAGGCAGGCAACGCTGAAACAATTCTCACGAGCGAGTTGTACAAGACAAAGCCTTCGGCCGAAAACGGCATTGCGTCCGTGCAAGCGAACTGCTCGGCCGACGAGCGGTATGAACGCAAGACCGCAGCCAACGGAAAGGCGTTCTTCAATCTGAAAGCGGCCAATCATCAAGTCATTGGCACGAGTCAGATGTACGCGTCTGAAGCGGCGCGTGATAACGGCATTGCGAGTACGAAGACCAACGGTTCGAGTACGACGATCAAGGACCTCACCTAGACTGTCACCGAGGGGCTGACCTCGGCCATCCGGGCAAGCCTCTCAATTTACGGCCGACTGTCTCTGCCGGAGCTTTGAGCGGCTCAGAAAGATTGATCTTTCTTCTTGGCGATGTGCCCTTATGTGGGGTTCCTCATAAGGGCACAAAGCACTTTCTCGCCGGTGAAGGAAACGGTCATTCGGTGATCTGACTGACTCAACGGCAGCAACCTGCCGGACAACGGCCTTTCACCTGACCAGTGGCCAACGACCGCAATGGCCGAGGACTGGACCGACAGATCGCAGCGCCGAGCAGCGGGTTCTGGATCAGTTAGCCGCTGGTCGTGCCCGGAGGATCGCCTTAAGGACCAGAGCAATACGGGACATGCTCTTCAGAGGTATTCTCGTTACGAATTGTTTGCACGAGCGGAAGAGCACCAGGTCCGTATTCAACAAGTTCCCCATTCTTCCATCCAGCCACTACGCGACCCGCATCAACGGCGTCGACGGCAGCTTTCCGCGTAACCGATTGGGCAGTACGAAGAATTATGTTGAGCGGAAGATCAGCAACATGCTTTCTCATAACAATAATCCTAGGCGCAGAATTCGCTGCGGTCGATTGTTGGGGTATGGCTGAAAGGTGCACGCAATGGTGGAGTCCTCGCGTGGTCAGCAGGGGCTACTCACCGGTTCCCGAATCAGGCCCAGCGATGCCATCCACTGCCGCAACTTTACATCGGAATGCGCACGCCGCCAATCCAGATCGGCGCCGGGTCGGGCACCGGTCCAGGGTTCGAAGCGGCGCGCCATGGCCGACAGGTAGCTCCCCGGCTGTCCGCGCAGAACCTGTTTCACCGCCTTCAGAGTTCGCAGCTCGGATTTCGCGAACTCCTGCCTCAGCAGGACGTAATCGATATTCCTTCTCCTCGCCTGATACGCATGGACACGATAGCACCTGGATTCCTGAATATGTTCGTCGATCAGGCCATCCCTGATCAGCACCCGACGCACCGTGTCCATCTCGTCGGCCACGGGGCCGAAGGGCCAGCGCGAATAGACCGCGCCGGAAATGGTGCGGCCGTGCTGAAGGAAGTGGACCAGATCGGCAAACCAGATCAGCCTGTTCAAGGCATGGCGACCAACCTTCTTCCCTGTGGTCAGCAGGACAGTCATCGCGGCCAGACGGTCAAATGAACTGGGGATGGATTTCATGGAGTCACCGTCCCGCGGGGATCAGCGGCGCCACCTGGAAAGCGATGCGCTTCCAGTGATTGACCAGGGCCTTGTTGTCCAGGGCCTCGAGCGTCTGGTGACAGGTGCGGCTTTCGCCTTCGTCGCGGATGCGACGCTCAATCAGTTCCTTCGGCGTCAGCAGGCGGCTGTCGCCGGTCGCGGCATCGATGCCGATGGCCTGCATCAGCAGGGCCCCGTGCGGATTGCAGTGCATCGCCGCGACATGCAGTGCCGTCATGCCATGGCGTGCCTCGCGATGCGACAGATCGGCGCCTCGCGCGTGGAAGGATTTGGCGATCGCCAGAAAATCCCGGTAGATCGTTTCGCGCGACCGGGGATGGAGTGGCTCGCGAGGATCGATGCTGCCCGCCGCCCACCAGAAAATCGCCGTGCTGCCGTCCTGCGCCGCCACGGCGGGATCCGCGCCGGCATGGAGCAACTCGGTCACCGTGTCGATCGCTCCGGAGTCGATGCGCAGTCCCGCCTGCGCAGCAAAGAACAGGGCTGAGTAGCCCGCCGGGGTGCTCGCATTGGGTTTCGCTCCATGGCGC